>JACQSC010000001.1 GCA_016206155.1 Candidatus Uhrbacteria bacterium
CAAAAGGAGCAAGAACCAACTATTTCAGAACCTGATAAACCTTTTGCGGGAAAACCATGCGATCCGAAACTCCCTTCATTCTGGCAAAAGGGATGCATTGATGAAGAGCAAAAAACAATCGAATCAACAAAGCCGAAGCCAGAACCAACAACACCTACACCGAAACAAGAGCAGAAGCCCAAAGAGCAAGTCAAGCCCACACCGGAGCCAGTGAAAGAAGAACCGAAGCCCGAACCAGAGCCTGAAAAAGAAATCTCAACGCCAAGTACGCCAACAGCGGAATGTCCGGCAAATAAAACCTACAGCCCAACGCTAAAGAAGTGCGTTGAGGATGTATCTGTTTCCTCGGACAATGGTTCGCAGCAAACAACGTGTTCAGCGGGAGAAATCTATAGTTCCATATTCAAAAAGTGCATTCACTAGCGAAGATATTTATTCTATTGACCTTTCACAATTAGCTTAACAAACTCTTCTTTAAAATAACGTTGACGCTTTTAAGCATCCACTGAGAAGATTCGCGTTTCGTTGTGCGCGCCGACTACTCATTCGAATACGGCGATCAAGAGCATTGAAGCATTACTAAAACTCTTTCGCTTTCGTGACGACCAGAGATATTCGACGGAATTGAGTTTTGACTTCAAAAAAAGCAGTGGAGATGGAGGTGAGATACGAGGTGTGAGCATGACTATTTTCCAGCCATCCAGAAAATAGTTGCGACATTTTTCCAGTATGGTATAATACTGCCGTAGAGCAATTACTGCGAGTGAATATATGCAAAAACGATATATTGAAGGCGCAATGC
Organism: Candidatus Uhrbacteria bacterium; assembly: GCA_016206155.1. Lineage (GTDB taxonomy): Bacteria > Patescibacteriota > Patescibacteriia > JACQRZ01 > JACQRZ01 > JACQSC01. Next base: position 803 of record JACQSC010000001.1, read on the forward strand.
GTGCCGATATTGAACATAAAAAGATGGTATTTCTTGCAGGGCCTCGGCAGGTTGGCAAGACGACACTGGCGAGGGATTTTGCGCGTCGTCATTTTCCTTCAGTCCAGTACCTGAACTGGGATAACGCCGAACATCGTCGAATCATCCGCACCTCATATATCAGAGAAGATGCCGATGTGGTTATTTTTGATGAGCTTCATAAATATGAGCGCTGGAAGCGATATTTGAAAGGATTCTACGACGTTGATGATGGTCGCCATGCAATTATTGTTACCGGGAGCGCGCGTCTTGATGTGTATCGGCGCGGTGGTGATTCCATGCAGGGGCGGTACCATCTCTTTCGGCTCCATCCGTTTTCCTATGCCGAGGTCAAAAAGATTATGCCCTCGGTAAAACCATTTCAGCCGCTTGTTTTTCATTCCGCATCCCGCGACCCAATTCTTCTTGCCGCACTTTTACGCTATGGAGGATTCCCCGAACCATTCCTATCACAGGATGAGGACCGTGCCCGCCGATGGCGCGTTGAGCGACTTGAGCGACTTGTGCGGGAGGACATCCGAGATTTGGAACACGTCCACAGTCTTTCGACGATTGAACATCTTATTGATTTGCTGCCGGAAAAAGTGCAGTCGCTCCTCTCGTTAAATGGTTTGAGGGAAGACCTCGAGGTGTCTCACGCATCAATCACATTGTGGATGGATATTCTAGAACGAATGTATTATCATTACCGCCTTTACCCATTTTCTCATAAGAAGATTCGATCTCTTAAAAAGGAAGCAAAGTTGTATCTGTGGGATTGGAGCGAGGTAGTGACGCCTTCCGCACGCGAGGAGAATATCATCGCATCCCATTTGTTAAAATTCGCCCACTATCTTCGCGATACAGCAGGATATCAGGCAGACCTGTGGTATCTTCGCGATAGAGATGGTCGGGAAGTTGATTTCCTGATGACGGTTGACGGTCGGCCATGGTTTGCCGTTGAAGTCAAGCATCGTGATTGCACAATATCAAATCATCTTCGCTATTTTGCAGAGCGAATCGGCATTCCCTTTCTGTATCAAGTGGTATTTAACGACGATGTGTACAGCAAAAAAGAGGGCATCGTTGTTGTGAGCGCTGATCGTTTTCTTTCGGCGTTTGTTTAGGAAAATGGATGCGGTACCGAGGAGTTGCTGTAAATAAATGTGTCACATGCTATACTATATATAATATAAAGTGAGTCTGTAGAAAATCTTTATACAGACTCATCCCGTGCAAGGACATGGGATCCAGATCGTTATGAATACAAGGCGGTGATCATCTATCATACGATAATTGACAGGATAAGAGCGTTTCTCTACAGTCTAAAAGTAACAAGAGATATATATATCCGCATGAATATGCCACATACATTATATTCCTCTCACTCTTCTCCATCTTTGATCTCCACAATGATGGTAAAAACGGTCAATATTTTAGAATACTTGGAGGACCAAATGTGGTTTAATGATAGAGTTTGTTATTGAATACAATAATTATTCATGGAAATAAGTGTATGTCGTATTTCATGGTTCGATTTTTGCTTGTTGCGCTTCTTGCTGGAGGTGCACTCTATGCGTCGGCGGCATCGGCAGCCCCGCTTTCAAATCGTTTGTCAGGACGTATTTTGCTTCAGGTCGAGGACAAAGGGAAAGCGTGGTATGTTGAGCCAACAACCAAAGAACGTGCGTATCTTGGCAAGCCAGCTGATGCGTTTCGCGTGATGAGAGAATTGGGTCTTGGCATTACCAATGCGGATCTTGACCGCATCGCGGCATCGGATAACGAGAAATCCGGTGACACAAAATTTGCGCGGAAACTTGCGGGGAAAATTGTTTTGCAAGTTCAAGCACATGGCGAGGCGTGGTATATCAATCCGACGAATCTAAAACGTTATTATCTCGGCCGTCCCGCTGACGCTTTTTCCGTAATGCGCGGATTGGGGCTCGGCATCTCAAATGCGGATATCACAACAATATCAGTAAAATCAGCATATCACGACCCTGAACAATCGCCAGACATAGAAAAAGAAGCAAAGGCAACAGAAACGGAAAAACCGCAAGAAAGCGTGGTGAGTGAAGACAAAGAAAAAGAAGCAAAAGCAACAGAAACGGAAAAACCGCAAGAAAGCGCGGTGAGTGAAGAGAAAGAGAATGAGCAGAAAAAAGAAGAAACAGCAGAATCGGAAACTGACAAATACAACAAAGCAATGCAGGAACGAATTAAAAGCGAAGCAATATTTCGGTCATTGAATCTTGGAAGCGGCATTTGGTAGAAAAAAACTGTATGGCAAGTACCTATTGACCTTTCACAGTTACCTTAACGTAAAAACTATGCTTTTGGCCATATTCTTGCCGTTCACCGCAAAAAATCCTCACCGTACAGTAAGTACGGCTGCGGTTTTTTACGGTTCCACGGCGGCAAATTTGTCTCAAAATCATAATTTTTCCTTGTTAACGTAACTGTGAAAGGTCAATAGGACCGAAATCGGGTTAGGCACAGATTGCTATTTGAAGATCAATTAGAATATTAATTATGGGTAAGCTTATCATTGTTCGGCATGGAGAATCGCGCTGGAATCTTTGCAATCGATTCACAGGATGGGTTGACGTGCCGCTCTCTGATAATGGTGTAAAAGAAGCGCAAGAATGCGCGCGGCATTGCGCGAAATTTGACTTTGACGCCGCATTTACCTCCAACCTCGAACGCGCACAAGAGACATTGCTTATCATTCTTTCTCTGCAGGGACGAACGGCTATTGTTCAGCACGCCGATGATATTCGCTATCGAAAATGGCTTCGTCAATCGAATCGCTGTAGCACTGGGGATATTCCTGTCTTTCGCAATGAACATCTCAATGAGCGCTATTACGGAAGCTTGCAGGGAGCGGACAAAACTCATGCCGAGAAACGATACGGAAAGGAGAACGTGTTCCTCTGGCGGCGCGGCTATGACAGCAGGCCTCCGGGCGGGGCAGAGACGCTGCGCGAGGCGTTTGAGCGCGCATGGCCGTATGTGAGCCGCAGGATCGTTCCACGCGTGCGACGCGGCGAGACGATCCTTCTTGCCGGACACGGTAACACACTTCGGTCGATCATCAAGCATGTTGAGGGCATCAGTGACGAGGATGCGCTTTTCATTGATTTGCCAGAAGCGGAAGCAATCGTGTATGATTATCGGCGAGGCGCGTTTGCGCGCACAAAAGGGGAGTATCGTTTTAATCGGCCACTCAGATAATCTATGAAATTTTTTTTCAGAATTTTTTTCTTTCTGATGCTGGTCATGGGAGGTGCAGGCTTGGCGGGAGTTCATTCGTTTGCCGACACAGCGCCCCAAGAGGACAGTGGGGTCATTTTTGCCTTTGTGCGCGATGATTGTGGCCATTGCGTTGAGGAGAAAAAATTTCTTGACGCATTGAGCGCTGAGTATCCGAACCTTGAAATTCATTATTATAATCTCGCGGAAGAGAAGAACAGAGCGCTATTTACGCAGGTGGCGGAACAGTACGAGCTCGTCAAAGGAACACCGATTACCATGATCCGCGCAACCATTGTTCATGGATTTGAAAGCGCGGAAACAACCGGAGCGATTTTTCGTGATCTATTGAAAAAAGAAGGCGAAAACAAACGATTTGAAGATATTCTTGACGGTGGCGCGACGGTTCACGGAGGGATAAGCGCGAGCTGTCCCGACGACGGTACGTGCGACACAACAGCGCCATCCTATGTTGTGCGCATTCCGTTTATCGGCACCCAGATTGATGTTGGCACCATGCCGCTCTTTGCGCTGTCCGCGGTCTTGGGGTTTATTGACGGATTCAATCCATGTGCGATGTGGGTGCTTGTCATGTTTTTGCTTATCTTATCGCAAGTGGGATCGCGAAAGCGCATGGCGCAATACGCCGGGCTTTTTATTCTCGCCGAAGCTGTGATGTATTATTTGATTTTGACGGCATGGATTACGGCATGGGATTTTATCGCACTTGACAGAATTGTGACTCCAGCAGTCGGACTTCTTGCCTTTGGCAGCGGCGCTTACTTTCTCTATCGATTTTTTACCTTTAAGCCCGAGTGTTCCATCGCAGGTCTTGACCAACAGCAAAGCTTTGCGAGCCGCGCAAAAATGCTTGCGAGCAAACCCCTGACATTCGGTGTTGTGCTTGGTATTTTGGGTTTGGCATTTTCGGTGAATATTTTTGAGTTTGCGTGTTCAATCGGCATCCCGCAAACATTTACAAAGATTATTGAGCTGAACGCGCCAAACTGGCTTGCATGGCAGGGATACATGGCGACATACATCATGATGTATATGATTGACGACCTCGTTGTCTTTGCGATTGCGCTCTATGGGATTAATAAAATAAGTTCGACAGCGCAGTACGCCAAATGGTCATCGCTTCTGGGGGGCGTGCTCATGATTCTTCTCGGCATTCTGATGGTTCTGCGCCCCGATCTCCTGATTCTATGATTCTATGCTTTTTCCTGGTCACGCGGCAGCAGGATATCTGGTAGGGGTGGGTATTGTTGCGCTTACAGCGTCTCACCCGGACAGCACGTCGATGTTTTTATGGATTGGCGCTGTTTGTGGTGCGATGCCAGACATCGATATGTTTGCCGCATTTGCGCGCACGCGCTCGCTTGTGATAGAGAATGAGAAACAATCGCATCGAGCATATATCACTCATACGCCGCTGTTTTGGGCTGTCATGGCTTTTTTTATGTTTCTTGCAAGCCGTAATGCGCTGTTTGCGCTTATTGTCTTGCTTGCTCCACTGAGCCACCTTTTTCTTGACTCGCTCGAGGACGAGATCCAATGGCTGGGCCCCTGGTCAAAGAAGGGCTACCGGATATTCAAAAGCAGAAAAGACCTCGCCGTTCCGCGGCATGACTTTTTTTCTTTTTGGGGAAAGTTTTTATTCTGGTATTGGACGAACCGTCGCCTCACGGCGGCCTTGGAAATAGCGCTTATCGTTTCAGCGCTGTTGACAGGATTTCTCGCAATTCGTTGATGGGCAGTGCAAAGCCAATGTTTTCTGAGCCAATGACGGTTGCGACATTGACACCCACGGCGCGACCGGCAAAGTCAAGGAGTGGACCGCCGGAGTTTCCCGGGTTAATCGCCGCGTCTGTCTGAATAACGTTTTCAAGTTTTGTAACAGCGCCATCCGTATCTTTTGCGTTGATTGTCCTTTTTAGTCCCGATACAATACCGACAGAAATAGTATTACCAAACTCGCCCAGGGCGTTGCCGATTGCAATAACGCTTTCCCCAAGGCGGAGATTGTCAGAATTGCTGAGAGGAATGACCGGGTATCCGCCATCGGCGATTTTTATAATCGCGATGTCATGGTCGGCGTCGCGATAAAAAACCTTAGCCGGCTTCTGCGTACCGTCAGAAAGGAGCGCGGTATAGGAGGCCTGGGTGTCAGCGACAACATGCTTGTTTGTGACAATATAGCCATCTGGTGTCGCAAAAAAACCTGTTCCAGCTCCGACCTTCTTGCGCTCTACACCTTTTTTTTGAAAAACAGGCACGCGAACGTCGACTCCTTTAAGTCGTGGATCATTTTCAAAGGGGTTAACCAGAACGCGCTCAAGAAGGGGAACATCTTTTGATACAACAACGGAAACAACCGCCTTAGATGCCGCTTCAACGATCTTTGGCAAGACCTCTTCACGCGATCCTTCTAGAAGACCTCCTTCTTGTCCTTTTAGTCCATTGATTTCACTGTTGAGCGTTGCAATATGGCCTTCTAGCATTTTTACGGCGCCCTCAAGCGCGGCGATGCGATCTTGGAGCGGAGCGTCGGCCTTGAGCGTGGAAGACTCAAGGCGAGAGACCGCTGATGGGGAAATTGCCTCAATGTCTGCATTTTTTGCGCCAAGCCCCAACTCGCGCATGACGCGAAACGCATCATTAGGCCGACCGAGAAAATACCGCTTCAGGTCGTTCGGATTGATATACCACGCCTGTCCCTGATCCTCAACTTGTAAGACGATTGTTCCGGCAAGACGTCTGGCAAATGCCGGATCTCCTGCAATTTCATCTGATTTTCCAATACGCGCAAGATCGCGGTTAGAAATGCCAAGGCCGAGGTCACGCATGATGCGAAACGCATCGTCAGGCCGGCCGAGAAAATATCGTTTGAGATTCTTGGGATTGACATACCACGCTTCGCCGTTTTTCTCTACTTGTAGGAGGATGCGTCCGGCAAGGCGGTTTGGCGTCGCAGCCGCAGCGTCGCGGGGATCATGGAGAGATCCGGATAGAATGAGAAGGAGCGCCGAAAAAATGAGAAGTGAATTTTTCATATAAAAAAAGTATAGAATATATTTACGGGATATTCAAGATGTGGTATACTTGTTGCATAAGTCATAGGAAACATATATGGATCAACTCGCCGCCACAGGTGCCGATATTGCAAGCGCATATCTTTTACTGGGCATTCTCATGACTGCAATCGTGCTTGCGCTCCTGATTGTTTTTTTTGTTTCGCCAAAGGCGTTTCCCAGAAAGGAATACATGGGCGCTGTCTGGCCGCTGTTCAAACGGCATTTCTGGCTGTTGCTTGCCATCGTAATCATCCAGCAGGTTCTGGCAAACCTTCCGTCAGCCATAACGGGCGTTGCGCAGGGTTTGTTTAGTCTTGGCGAGAATGAGCCGATTAGCGCGATCCTGAGTTTTGTCGCCATGATCGTCATTGTCACAATTCTTCAGGCGGGTCTGGTTGGCATTATGCTTACCGTTGTTTCTGGGGGCACGCCGCGCCTTGGCGATCTTTTTTCGAAAACGCGCGTGTTCTGGCGCTATCTGGGTTGTTCGATTCTTTACGGACTCATTACGGTTGGCGGATTTTTTCTGTTAGTGTTTCCCGGTGTGATCTGGTTCCTTAAGTTTTCCCTTTGGTCGTACTTTATTGTCGATAAAAATGCCGGTGTTATTGAGGCGTTGAAGATGAGTAGCCAAGCAACAAAAGGGTACAAGCCCTCACTCTTCGTTTTGTACATCTATCTTATGTCGCTGAATCTGCTTGGCCTGAGCGCGCTTTTCGTTGGATTTTTTGTGACCGCGCCCATGACACTTCTGATACTTGCGTGGGTGTATCGTCGGTTGAGCGGCGGTGTTGGCACTCCTTCCGCTGTCCCCAAGCCGTAGGGTGTTGACCGTGCTCGCAAACAAGCGTATGTTTTCATACGGGTTTTTGATATATGCATTTTTTACGTTTTGTCATTGCCGTTTTTGCGCTGACGGTTATCCCGATCCTCGTCGGTGTCGGGGTTGTTATTTTTTCAAATACCCTTAAACCCTCCACGGGTTTGGCTGTATTTGACAACCGTGATTTTGGCATATCATTTTCCTATCCATCGGAGTGGAAAAAAGAGTATCCATCAAAAACGATGATTCGTTTTTCTCAGGACCCAGTTGCCATGATCTTTGAGGGGAAGGAGCTGGATGCGCAAAAAATCCGCACGCTTGCAAAGTACACAAAAGAAAATCTCAGCGAGATCGCAGAGTCGGCGGAGGCATCGGGGTTTACTTATGTATTGGAAGAATCGGCGCCGGCGATGCTTGGCGGAAAAGAGGCGCATCGTATTTCTGTACTGATGGAGAAAGAGTGGCATACGCTTCGCGTCGTGCAAGTATGGAGTATCGTAAACGATCGAATCTATGCAGTGTCGTTTTCCGCGCCTCTCAATGGCTGGCCCACTGCTGTACAATCGTTTGAAAACGTGCTTCAATCACTCAAAATAAGGGATTAGGTTATATGGATTAGGGACTAGTATTTACTAACCCCTAACCCCTAACCCCTAACCCCTTGTTTGATGCAAGCAGTTATTTTAGCAGCCGGTGAAGGCAAGCGTCTTCGCCCCCTCACCAACGATCACCCTAAGCCGATGGTGCTTGTGGGCGGAAAACCAATTCTCGAATATACATTGAGCATCTTGCCCAATATCATCGACGAGGTCATTCTTGTCGTTGGCTACAAACAGGAAAAAATAAAAGAATATTTCGGCGATGCGTGGCAAGGGCGGCGTCTACAGTATGCGGATCAGCCCGAGCCAAAGGGGACCGGTGATGCGTTGGTCCGTGCGCGACCGTTTTTGAACGGCGAACCGTTTTTGATGCTCTTTGCCGATGATCTATATCACCCCGACGATTTAGCTACACTCGTTGAGAGCGAACATCCCGCGATTCTTGTGAAAGAACATGAACAGCCCGAACGGATGGGGGTGTGTACGGTGTCAGACGACGGAACACTGCTTGAGTTGGTTGAGAAGCCGGCATTTCCATTAGGCAACCTCGTGAACGTCGGCCCTTCTTTTCTGCACCATGATATTTTTGATCTTGCAATCCACGAACCACTGCTGGCAAATGGCGAGAGCTGCCTTCCAGAACAAATCGCACGGTTGGCAAAAATACGTACGGTAAAGGCGGTGCGTGCGCGATTCTGGCATCCGATCGGGTATCCGGAAGATCTCAAGTCTGCGCGCACACACCTTGAAAAAAGTTTGGAAGACCGAACCAACTAACTATGACATTTTTTGTAACTGGCGCAGGTGGATATATTGGATCTGTGGCAACCTATCTTTTTCTATCAAATGGCGTGCGCGTCATTGCCGTTGATGATTTTTCAACCGGATTTCGCGCGCCGCTGAACCTGCTTCGTGAGCGTTTTGATTCGCAGGTGACATGGTATGAGCGTGACGTTCGCGTCGGATGCGATGATATTTTCCAGATGCATCCCGACATTGATGTCGTGGTGCATTTTGCCGCGCGGTGCAGTGTTGATGAGTCTGTGGCAGATCCGCTCCTGTATTTTAATAGAAACGTCGCTGGGACGCTTGCCCTTCTGCGAAGTATGAAAACAGCGGGGATCAGACGCATTGTCTTTTCCTCCACCTGCGCTGTATATGGCGATGCGCAGTACGTTCCGGTTGATGAGCACCATCCGTGCGTTCCGTGTAATCCGTACGGTGAATCTAAGCGAATGGTTGAGAAGATTCTTGAGCGGTGCGCGGCTCGCGGCGAACTCCAGTACATGGTGTTGCGCTATTTTAACGTATGCGGCGCATCTGATGACGGACTCATCGGCGATTCAAAAAAACCATCGCTCCTGCTTGTGCAAAACGCCGTGCGCGGCGCGCTTGGCATCGAATCGTTTTATTTGACCTGCCAGGCTGTTGATACGCCCGATGGAACGCCGATTCGCGATTATGTGAATGTCGTTGATCTGTGCGATGCGCATTTGAAAGCGGCAGAACTTCTCATTGGAGGATATCATGACGCCCTCCTGAATCTCGGTACCGGCGCAGGATTCTCTGTTCTTGAAATTCTCTCGGCCGTGGAGCAGATTACCGGAAAGACGCTTCAGCGAAAAGACACGACGCCACGCAAAGGAGAATACGCGAAGATGATCGCGTCACATACGGCCGCGACACGTCTTCTTGGATGGAAGCCGCAGAGATCGATCCGAGAAAGCGTGGAGTCGTTGGTGCGATGGTATACGTCTCATCCGCATGGGTGGGAAAACTAGCTTATGAAAATCCTCATGATTGCAAGTCTGTATCGTCCCTATGTTCGCGGTGGAGCAGAGGTTGTTTTTCAGATGATTGTTGATGAGCTAAAGAAAAACCATGATGTGATTGTTGTGTCGACGTATCCCTGGCGCGGATTTCATTCGTTGATTCCGCAGCTATCGCAAGAAGAAGGAGTGCGCGTGTATCGATTTTTTCCGCTGAATATTTTTTCTTTTATCACGATTTTGCGACGTCCGTTTTTTCTTCGGGCGTTCTGGCATGTCTTTGATGCGTTCAACATTCACAGCTATTACGCCATTCGTTCACTCTTGAAAAAAGAACGCCCTGATGTTGTCATGACGCACAACCTCAAAGGGATAGGACTCACCATTCCCCGCGCGATCGCGCGCATGCGCATACCGCACATCCACACGGTCCATGATATTGGGCTTGTGTATCCATCGGGCATTGTACTCTATGGTGAGGAGTCAACACGTGCCAATCGTTGCCTGGCATGTGTTTCCGGCGCGATAACACGCCGTCTCTTCGGCTCGCCGCGAGTGGTGATATTCGCTTCTCGCTTTCTCAAAGATTTTTATGCGCGCCATTCATTTTTTTCGCAATCGCGCAGTGTGGTGATCCAGAATCCGATTTATCAAATCCCAGCGCCCGCGCGCGAACGTTCGCGCATCGCTAACGAGGGACCAACGATGTTTGCCTTTGTCGGTCAGCTCGAACCGCACAAGGGGATTAAATTTCTTCTTCGTTCGTGGCAGAACTGGAAGTGCGCCGATGTGCGGCTTCATATCGCTGGCGCGGGAAGCGATGAGGCGGCGGTGCGTCAAGCGACGGCGCGCGATTCGCGCATCACGTATACCGGATACAGTCAGGACGTTCCGTCATTTCTTGCCAAGAGTTCGTTCGTGATTGTTCCTTCGCTCTGTTATGAAAACGCTCCTATGATTATTTTTGAAAGCGGTGCAATGGGGATTCCGGTGGTTGTCGCTGACATCGGCGGCATGGCAGAGTATATTGAGGAAGGCGTCAATGGATTTTTGTTTTTGCCTGGCGATGAGCAGTCGCTCATTGACGCGCTGGAACGAGCCGCTACGGCGCGCGGACGGTATGCTGAACTTTCGCTGGCGGCAACATTATTCGCGGCGCCGCATACCTGTGAGCGATACTGCGCGTCTCTATTCCGAGAAGCGGATTTGTGATATACTGTACTCTATGAATCGTGCGAAGATGTTCCGCTCTTTGGATCGTTTTTTGATTAGCGAAATTCATCACTGGGGGATTCCAATTTTGCGTGTTGCATTAGTGGTTGTGTTTTTCTGGTTTGGCGCGCTAAAAATTCTGGGCGCCACGCCGGTGGTGAATCTCTTTGCTGAAACATATTCATTTTTTCCAACAGAATCCTTTCTTCTCATACTCGGATGGTGGGAGGTGATAATCGGCGCCGGACTTGTGATCTACGGTTATGAAATTAAGCGGCACGCATCATGACATTCTCTCAATACACGACTCAAGCGGTTGATGAGATTCTTTTTGGGTTGAACACCTCTCGCGCGACAGGCCTCTCAAGCGATGAGGCGCGCACGCGGCGTGGCCAATATGGCGCGAATGAAATAGTGCGACGCGAGACAACCTTGCGCGATCTTCTGATACGCCAATTCCGTTCGTCGTTCATCTATCTTCTTCTTGCGGCAGCGTTTATCTCGTTTCTCCTTGGTGAGATCATCGACGGGCTTCTCATCGTATTGTTTGTTCTTATCAATGTCAGTTTAGGATTTTTCCAAGAATATCGGTCGCATAAGACCATTGCGCTACTCAAGCAATACATGCTACCGCATGCGACGGTGCTGCGCGACGGTGCGCAGGGCTCTGTCGCGCGTTCAACGGTAGTCCCCGGAGATATTATTGTTGTCCAGCCCGGCGCGATGGTTCCCGCAGACGTACGATGGATTGATGCGAACGATCTGGCTATTGACGAGTCTGCGCTGACCGGTGAGTCCGCGCCGGCTCTGAAAGGCTCGTTTCATCTAGCGCATGCCGCACAAGAAATTTTTCAGGCAATAAATATCGGATTTGCCGGCACAACCGTCGTGCGCGGCCGAGGCACCGGAGTTGTGATTGCCATAGGCGCGAGAAGCGCCTTTGGATCTGTTGCGGCGCTTGCCACAGAGACCGAACGTTCAGGTTCCTTGGAACAGGGACTGACCTCCTTTTCCAGTTTTATCCTTCGGCTCGTGCTTCTGACGCTCGCGGTCCTTTTTCTCATCAATATAGCGCTTAAGGGCGATTCGCTTTCATGGGCGCGCTTGTTGGTTTTTTCTATTGCGTTGGCCGTCAGCGTTATTCCGGAAGCCTTGCCGCTCGTGATGACGTTTTCTCTTTCACATGGCGCACGGCGCCTCGCGCAAAAAAAAGTCGTGGTCAAGCGCTTGGCAGCCATTGAAAACCTTGGGAGCATTGACGTATTGTGCACCGACAAGACGGGCACATTGACAGAAAACGTGCTTACGGTTGCGCACATTCTTCCACGCAAAAAGAGCGATCCGCTTTTTTGGGCATGCGCGGGAACACCGCATATTGCGGACCACGTGCAGCGCGATCCGTTTGACATTGCTTTCTGGAATGCGCTTGCCCCCAATCAACGCAACGATGTCATGCGCTTTGAGCGCTCCGCCGAAATTCCGTTTGATCCTGTGCGGCGACGCAACACCACCGCGGTCCGAAATGGGAGGTCGCTCATTGTCATTAGCCGCGGCGCCTATGAACACATTGTACCGCTCTGTGCCGCGATACCAAAAAAAGAGCGTGAAACACAGGAGCAATGGATTGCAGACGAAGGACGGGACGGGAGGCGCGTGGTCGCCATTTCAATTCGAACCGTTCAAAAAAAGGATGGCGCGGATTTAAAAAAAGATGAAACCCGGATGCGCTTTGCCGGACTCATTTCTCTTGCCGACCCGCTGAAACGAAGCAGCAAAGACGCCGTTTTTAAGGCTCGAGAACTGGGTGTTCAGCTTAAGATGCTTACGGGTGATAGTCCCGAAGTCGCCGGCGCTGTTGCGCGCGCCATCGGACTTGCCGAATCGGAACATGACGTTATGACCGGCAGTTCATTTGACCACCTTACGATCGACGAGCAGCGGCAAGCCGTTGAACGGATTAACGTTTTTGCGCGCGTTAATCCCGAGCAGAAGTTCCGCATTATTCAGCTGCTGCAGCATACGCATACTGTTGGATTTCTCGGTGAGGGAATTAACGATGCGCCAGCACTCAAGCTAGCGCATGTTGCGCTCGTGGTGCAGGGTGGCGCTGACATCGCGCGCGAAGCGGCGGACATCGTTCTTTTGAAAAAAAATCTTGGCGTCATCGTCGACGGGATCCAGGAGGGACGAGAGGTATTTGTCAACACGCTCAAGTATATTCGCGCAACGCTTGCATCCAACTTCGGCAACTTTTACGCCGTTGCGGTTTCGTCACTGTTTATTCCTTTTTTGCCGATGCTGCCGCTGCAGATTTTGCTGGTGAACCTTCTTTCAGATTTTCCAATGATCGCGATTGCAACCGACCGCGTTGATCGCCAGGATGTCAAAAAACCGCGCACATACCACATTCGCGACATCGCCCTGATCACAACGCTTCTTGGCCTCGTGAGCACGATCTTCGATTTTATCTTCTTTGCGTTATTTCGCGGATTTGATCCGGGGATTTTGCAAACAAACTGGTTTATGGGCAGCATCCTTACTGAGCTTGCGTTTCTTTTCTCAATACGGACGAATCGTTTTTTTCTAAAAGCGCAGGCGCCGTCCCTGTCCCTGGCAGGGTTTTCCGCACTCGCCATTGCCGCAACGATTGTTTTGCCCTATACGAGCATAGGGCAGAGACTATTTTTATTTATCCCGCCAAGCAGCACACACCTGATTATTATTTTTACACTTGTTGGCGCATATCTTGCGGTATCCGAGGCAGTGAAGCTTATGTACTATCGCCACGTTGCGCACTCGTAGAACCGTGGCGTTGCGGAAAAATAATTACCGTGCTACAAAGAAAAGGTATTCACGCTTCTTTTTTTATGCTTACCCCCGAAGAACGAAAAAGAATAGAACCGTTTGTCACGAGCCTTGATGCCGATGTGTTTGGGTTTCAAAATCTACCGTCGGTGATCTCTGGTGCGTTGTTTGGCCGCTATAGCCGGTCTGAGCTTGGCGCGCGTGAGCTTCTCTCTCGCGAGTTTCTCGGAGAAGGTCAGGAATTCCGCGATGCGCTCACCGGCGAACTCAATCTTGGCGGCATGAAGATTGATCCCGCAAAGGCAGAAGGTTTTTTTAGCCGTGTGCTTGACCAGTACGGCGATGATTCCGTTGCAGAGCTTGGCGGTACGGCACTAGCGGTTGAGAATGTATCCAATGTTTTGGCAAAGATCATCGAAGATCGCCGCATCGGACTATCACCGCTCGAGAAGTCGTCGCGGTATGTGCGTTTTGACCGGAGGGATGAACAGGGGAATTATCCGTATGTCATTGATCCCGCTATTGATGCGGCTGGTTATGGTGAACTGTATAGAACAACCATGAACATGCTTTTTGATACCTACAGCGCGCTTCTTGAGCCGTTGATGGAAGAGCTGAACGTTCGTTTTCCAAAAAAAGAGGATCAAAGCGATGGCGCATACCGCGCAGCGCTGCGCGGACAGGCATGCGATGTTGTGCGGTATCTTCTACCGATGGGAACCAAGACAAATGTGGGATTGGTCGGGAACGGTCGCGCATTCGAATACCTGATGTATAATCTTCGCGCCAGCGGACTTGCGGAGGGAGCGCGTATAGCAAAAGAAATAGACGATGCGCTCGGATTTTTGATTCCGGCATTCGTCCGCCGAGCAAAGACCGATCGCGGGCAGGGGAATGTGGACTATCTCGCATCGCTTTTTCAAAAGCAAAAAGAGTTCTCCTCCCGAATCGCTACCAATACAATGAAGGAACGTGAACATGAGGCAACAGTCCGCCTTATCGAGTACGATCCGCAGGGAGAACTCAACGTTGCGGCCGCGCTATGTTACGACCATTCCGACGGATCGTACATACAGACAAAAGAATTTTTTGAGCGAACACCGGAAAAGGCAAGCGATCTCATTGCCGATATTCTTTCACCGCGAAAACACCGGACACACAAGCCGCCGCGCGCTTTTGAGCATGCACGGTATCTTTTTGAAATTACCTGCGACATTGGGGCGTTCCGCGACCTGCATCGCCATCGCATGCTGACTCAACAACGACAGCAATACACAACGCTTCACGGCTATGCGATACCTCAAGACATTAAAGATGCGGGAAAAGAAGGGGAGTACGCGAAAGCCATGGAGCGGGCGGCGGACGCATACGAGATAATTGGGCGCGACCTTCCACTTCAGGCGCAATACTGCGTGCCGTTCGGATTTCTCATTCGTTTCCTCTTCCGTCTTAACGCGCGCGAGGCGTACCACTTGTGCGAGTTGCGCAGTACGATTCAAGGCCATCCGAGCTATCGTTATGTGGCGCAAGAGATGGCGCGGGAGATTGCGAAGGTGCATCCCAACCTCGGCAATGGCATGATGGTAACATGGGAAGGGTATGATGAGCTTGCCCGCGTCGCGTCCGAAATGCGTCAGGAACAAAAGGCTCGCGCGCGAAAATGAAAAAAACAGGAAGTGCGGCGCTATGAGTTTGGGTTGACAAAAGAATAACTTTTGATATACTTAAGGTATACTTATTTTATAGAAAAAATCTATGGAGCCAGCATTGATCGGCGTTAAGCATCTTCAAACACGTTTTAAGGATGTCGCGCGAGCCGCGCAGAAAGGCCAGTCCTTTCTTGTGATGAAGCACACGACGCCGCTTTTTCGTATTGAACCCGTGACAAAGAAGAAGGAACCACGCTATACCATAGACGACATTATGACCATTCGCTTTACGAGCCGTGATCGCAATTTAAGCAAAAAGATTGATACATATTTGTACAACGTATGACCGTGTTTGACTCCAATGTCTGGATTGCCGCATTTCACGAATCAGATACGCTTCATTGTCGTGCGGTGGAAGCGCTCCGGGAACATAAGCCACCGTTTGGCGTTCCTGAATACGTGCTCCTTGAGGTTGCAACAATTCTTGCCAAAAAAGCAGGAATGGTGCATGCCAAGAGGTTTGTTGAGATGATGTTTGATAATCGCGATTGCACGATACTCATCACCGATGAATTATTCTGCCGTTCGGTCGCTCGCGCCTATATCAAAGAAGGAAAGGCGGAATTGTCCTTTGTTGACATGAGTCTTGTTGTGCTTGCGGCGCATCATCAGGTGATAACATTTGATGCGCACCTTGCCCGCCGTTTGCGAAAATTGTAACGTGTTGTAATTCTTAATAGGTGATCTATGACCATCGAACTGACCCCCGCTCAATACGAAACTCTGCTCAAACTCGTCTATCTCGGTGAGTGGATGGCAAACGGCATCCGCACAGAAGAAGAACGCGACGAGAAGATCCATCAAGCTGCTCAGCACTTCTATTCCTATGCCGATGAGGCGGACGCCGGAGCGTTGATTGAGTATGACAAAGAGTACCATCAGTACGTTTCAACGCCGGCGCTGGATGACGATGCGGAGATTGTCCGTTTTCGCGAAGAGTATGACGATGAAGTATTTTGGGATGAATTGATAGAAAAGCTCGCGATGCGCGATTTTGCCAACCGATACGGCGAGGAACATTGGTTCTCCGGCGGCGTGCAAGACGGATCAGACATTCAAAGCGGCTTTATAAATAAATATGTCGACGAGTTTGAGGCTAACGGTATCGGCAACCTTATTATCAAGGGTGATGAATTGTAAAAGGTGTGATTGTTGTCCTGCACGATATTAGGAGCGCGCATAACGTCGGCTCGATTTTTCGCACAGCTGATGCGGCCGGCTTGTCGCGCCTGTATCTCTGTGGCATTACACCAACACCGCGCGATCGGTTCTGGCGCGCGCAAACCGATATCGCAAAGGTCGCGCTTGGGGCAGAAGAATGGCTGCCGTGGGAATATGCAAAAAGCGCTGTTCGTCTTCTCACTCGATTGAAAAAAGAAGGATGCACGATTCTTGCGCTTGAGCAAAGCGCGCGCTCCATTCCTTATACACGCATCCGCATCTCAAAAAAACAGTGGTCGCGGACGGTTCTGGTGCTGGGCAACGAAGTGACAGGGCTCTCGCGAACCATTCTTAACCGAGCCGACACGATTATCGAAATCCCGATGCATGGCCGCAAAGAGTCGCTCAACGTCGCCGTCGCGTTTGGGATTGCTGTATTCGCTTTGCAAAGGGCTTTGTGAGTGGTATATTAACGACACGTGAATATATGAGAAAAATTGAAAAAATCGGTTTGAGTTTCGCAGTCATCATCGGAATTGGAGTCGGAGGTTTTTTTACGCTGCCATGGATTCTTGGATTGTTCACGAAAGACATCCCGCCCATTGACGATCATGATTTGCGATTGCAAAAAGTACTTCTCCTCGATTCGGAAAATGCGTACTTTGATCTCATCCGCGGGGGGAAGGCGCTATCGTTGACAAAGGAGGAAGAGCAATTTTTGACAGACGCAACTACGGGAAAGACATGGGACGATGCAAAAGCGACAACGATCCTTGAAAAGAATGCAACAGCACTTGCTTTTTTTACCGCAGCGGCAGAAAAGGCAGCATTCCAAGATGTTGCGATTGCCAACCCGGCAGATATAAGTTTTGAAATTAAATCGCCAAATATTAATGATTGGCGTACTCTTACGCGCCTGAGCGCACTTCGCACACGTGTTTTCGTACGCGCAGGCAATGGGACGGAAGGGCTTGAGGAGATATTGCATTCTATTAGGATAAGTTCTGCAATCTTGCGCTCTCAATCAACACTGATTGAATATCTTGTTGCGCTTGGAATGAAGGAGATCGGCATCAATACGGCGCGCGATATTGTGTCAAAAGAAACCGTCGATTCGACAAAGCTGAAGCAGATTGTTTCCGAACTTTCAAACTATTATGATAATGAGAAAGGATTAGAGAGTGCGTTTAGGGGTGAGTATATGGGAACGGCGCAAATAATAGATCGTATGGCAACGGGCGATTTCGAGTCGTCGCGCGCTGTGTTTGATTCTCTTGGCGAGTCTAGCGACCCCGAGAGAGTGAACGAACCTTCCAAAAAAGTAATGAACTCATTCTATTTCCGACAAAATAAAAGCAAAAAAATACACGCGGAAATGATGCGCGCGTTTCTTTTGAATACCACAAAACCGTGTGGCATGCAGCAATTTCCAAAACCCGAGCAGTCAAACAATTCTTCTGTTGCCCTTTATTTTTCCGATAACGCAATTGGAAAACTTCTTACTGCGTTAGCCGTCGCTTCATACGAAAATGTATTTACAAAAAAATGTCAAGACGATCTGTTGGTTGGTGTGCTTCAGGCGACCCTCGCACTCAAGATGCATATCACTGCAATGGGTGCATATCCCGCTACTCTTTCAGAACTTGTCCCGCAATATTTTCCATCAGTGCCACTCGATCCATTTGACGGAAAGCCGCTTCGCTACTCACCGACAAAAAAAATTCTCTATTCTGTCGGAAAAGATTTGATTGATGAAGGCGGAAGCACTGGCGATGATTGGAAAAAAATGAATGATCCAACGTTTCCGGTCGCATTCTGATATAACCAGTTGAAAGGGCATGCTTTTCTCTTCATTGAATTCAAAAAAACTTGTTTCATTGCTCAAAAGCGGCGCGATTGGCGTGATTCCCACCGATACGATCTATGGTATTTCCGCGTCAGTGAAAAAGCCAGAAACAATAGAGCGTCTGTACGATATTCGCCTCCGCGACCGGTCAAAACCGTTTATCGTACTGATTGGGTCAGTAGATGATCTCGCTCTGTTTGATATTGCGCTGGAAGATTCTTTCAAGGCGACACTTATGCGCATATGGCCCGCGCCTGTGAGTATTGTTCTTCCCAGCAGCGATGATGCGCACGCTCACCTTCATCGCGGTACGCGCTCGCTCGCTTTTCGCGTGCCAGACGACGCGCGCCTACGAGCGTTGCTTAAAAAAACCGGACCGCTCATCACGACAAGCGCCAATCCCGAGGGGAAGAAACCGGCAACGACGATAGCACAGGCACAGAACTATTTTGGTAACTCGCTCGACTTTTATGTTGATGCAGGAAAACGAAAAGGGAAGCCGTCAACGCTCCTGAGGCATGATGGCGCATCGTTTACGGTTATTCGGCAGGGCACCTATCATCTTCCCGATTTGAAGGGTGTATAGTATACTCACCAAAAGACAACGCACGCGGTTCGCGTGTATTTTTGATAGTATGACGACGATCTACTACAAGAGCATCAAAGACAAGTCGCTTCGCACGCTTGAGACCGCGCGCGTTGGATGCTGGATTCATGTGGAGCAACCAACCACCGCAGAGATTAAAAAAATTGCGGAGCAGTACGGCCTTGACGAGGGTCATTTGACGGATGCAATCGACCAGTACGAGGTGCCGCGCGTCGAGCGGGAAGGGGAGACGATTTACGTGTTTGTCCGCTATCCCACAAGTGATGGCGACGAAACACTGACCACGCCGATTCTCATCATCTTGTCGGAGAACATGCTTTTGACGGTGTGCCCAAAAGTGTTTCCGCAGCTCTCGCGTTTCATAAACGGCACGATCGAATTTTCTACGACGCAGAAAGTAAAACTTTTTTTGCTGCTGCTGCTTCAGATTTCCTCTGCCTATACATCATTTCTCAACCGCATTAACCGCGACATTCGCCGTCTTGGCATTCAGATTGAGCGGATCACAAGCAAAGAAATTCTCCAATTCGTTACGCTCGAGCGTATTGTGAGCGACTTTCTTTCAGCGCTCCTGCCTACGCACGGCATGCTCCAGAGCCTGCTTTCCGGAAAGATTTTTAAACTTTATAAAGAGGACCAGGATCTTATCGAGGATATTTTTCTCAACAAAGGCCAGCTGATAGAAATGTGTCGCTCAAACATCAAGCTGATTGGAAACATCAGAAGCGCCTATTCCTCAATCATGTCGCACAACTTGAATCGGGTGATAAAGTTGCTCACGTCTTTGACGATTCTCGTCACAATTCCAACTATGGTTGCGAGCCTCTATGGTATGAACGTGCGTTTGCCGTTTGCAGATGCGCCGCATGCGTTCTGGGGCATTCTTATCTTTATCTTTGCAATTTCAACGCTCCTCACATTGGTGTTTGTCCGTAATCGTTGGTTGTGAATTGGTGGCCGTTTTGCCGTGTCACTTTACTTTTTTCTTTAAATATGTTTTAATAATACTAAGCGAGGCCAGTTCGCCTGTTTAGGTTATACCTGAAAAAGGCGACACTCGCGAAAATGTTTTTGCATGGGGCGGCTTTTGCTTCTGTTTCAAGACAAAAGCGGAGGTAGCAGTTGCCCTGTGCAATAAGGCCTGGGGAGAGGTTGAGGCGCCGAGCATCGCCTCCATTCCCCGGGACCGGGTCCGCCGCGCTACTTGCAAATCTCCAAGGGGTGAGTATGCGCTGGCGGACCCTTTTCTTTTTTCGTGAACACAAAGTTTATCCACAGATTTTAGATTGACGTGCGCAATTTTTGTGCTATATTAAACAATAACCCTTTAATTAAAAGCTATGCCCATGTCCGCAATCGTACAGATGATCAAAAAAATGAATCAGGAAGCCCGATGTTTCTTTATTATTGTTGTCCTCATGATTATTCCTGCGAATGCCGGGTATGGTTTGACTGCGAGATAAAGGAAGCAACAGAGATCAAAAAAAACCATTCAAAGCCCGGCAAACAAAGCCGGGTTTGTTCTTTACAAAAAATATTATTCCTCCTTTCAACTGTGTGCGTCGCCGGCTCGGAGGCGCGCGCAGAGAGAGGAGGAGCTGGTGAACCCCCCCTCTCGCATCGTTGCAAAATTACTACGACCCCCGCCCCGAGGGGCGGAGAAAGGAGGTGCGCGTTGCTCGGACGCGCACAGGGAGTCACCACCCCCAACCTATTACGGGTTGGTGGATGGAACGTCAGAACGCTGGCGTTCCACATCGCCAACCGGCTTGGGCGCGGGGAGAGCGGGCAAGAAATTGTCCGCTCTCTCGAGGGGATCCTCGAGCCCGACCGAAAGGTCGCGCTCGAGGCCGCACTGAAGAAGTGCGGCCTGGATCCCAGCGGTGACCCGCTTGGAGGGTCACCGTCGTCCCGGTAGAGCTCGGGCGGTCGCGCAGGTCTTTGTACCTGCCGGCCGCCCCCACTTGCTTGGAAACCGGTGTCAGGTCTGGTTTTTATATTCTTCGCGTGTATACTGATCATATATGGGAAGATCACCTCGAATCCAAGCACCAGATATAACCTTTCATATTATCAACCGTGGTAATGGAAAAAATACTATCTTCCATTCGGATAAAGACTTTCATGAATACCTCGAACTACTGCAATGCTACCAAGAAAAATTTGATATGCGCATCTACCACTATGTCCTTATGTCGAATCATGTTCATATTCTCGTTGAGCCCTCAAAGGAAAACTCAATTTCAAAATTCATGCAAGGGCTGACACTGGCGCACACCATGCGTTTTAATATGCGATATCAGTCAGTTGGTCATGTCTGGCAGGGACGATTTAAGAGCATTCCTATCGAGACAGACATATATTTTCTTCAGTGCGGACGATACATTGAACTCAATCCTGTGAGAGCGGGAATCGTGTCCCATCCATCACGATATCCGTGGAGTAGCTACCAGTTTTACGCTCAAGGAAAACAAAATAAGCTCCTGAACACCGACCCCTTCTATGATGAACTCGGAAGTTCGACGTCTCAACGGAGAGAGCGATACACGCAATATATCGAAGAAGAATTGCCCAACATACATGCCCGCTCAGCAATACGATTCTCACAAGATCTTGTTTACGGGAGTGAATCCTTTGTCAATAAGCTAAAAAATGATTTCAACTACGAACCAACTCGAAGGAAAGGTGGGAGACCGAAAATAAACCAGACCTGACACCGGTTTTCCCGGTTTTCCAGTTTTGATTGACACGAGTTTTTTTTGTGATATTGTTAAATATATCCTTAACTAGATGCCATGTCAGGAATAGCGCACATGATCAATAACATGATTCAGGAAGCCAGCCGCTTCTTTGCTTTTGTTATTATTATGTTCCTCGGATCAAGTGCCGGGCATGGTTTGACTACGCGATAAAAAATACTAGAAATAAAACCAAAAGAACCCGGCCCCAAAAGCCGGGTTTGTTCTTTTTAAAGCACAAATTGCTCCCCCTTTTAAGTGTGAACACGGAAATTCGGCAGTCGTGTTTACAAAGAAAGGAGGAGAAACGGTGAATCTCCTTCCTTTCGCACCAGGCGACCCCTACCGCAATTTTTGCACATAAGGAAGAAGGAAGGAGGTGGGGATGCTGCAAGTGCAGCAACTCTGCTATACACCACCCTCAGTATACCTCAGGGAAGAGCTTGCACGGAGGCAAGTTCTTCGCCACCAGGTGGAAGCCTGGTGGCACGAGAGCGGTTGGGGACTCCCCCCAATCGTTCAGGCCATGGAAGGCCGGCTATGCGGCGTGCTTAGCCGGCACGTTGCAACATTTAGATACGAGGATGGCCTCTTCGCGCTCATGGCGAAAGAGGCTGGGCTCCTGCCCATGTGGCTGGAGTACGTCGGTGACAAATACGTCGACGTCTCCTCCTACAAGAGGAGCCTCCTCCGTCCGACTCTGTGCTCCGGCCGGGGAAGGAATGGGGGCCTCAAGCTCCGTAAGGAGACACTGGTCGAGAACGAGCAGTTTTGGCGGGGGAAACCTTTCCAAAACATCGTGACCGATCATGGCGGGCAACTCGTCGCGTGGCATCACACGCTACAAAACGAGATGCTCGAGGGGCTCCTTGTGGAGAAGCCTGTGCGAACGGATTGCACCGGTTGGTTGGGGCGGATCGCCTCGACCGCCCACGGGTACTACGAAGCGTACATGAGCGTCTTCGTGGCCCATGGAGTGCTGTTTGAAGACTACCACGGTGGAGAGTCGGGCAACGCGCTCGACAACTTCACTGGAAGAGTCTTCGAGCCCGCATGGAAGCGGTTACACGAGCGATTCGGGGTTCGACCCCTGATCGTTCGACTCCCTTGGTGGGAGTCGCTGGGGTATTACCCTGGCGACCGGGAGTGGCGCTCGCACGGCGTCATCCCGCCACAGTTCCCTGACCTCCTGTCTGGCAATCAGGAGTGAAGGGACTCGAAGGGTAGCTCTGTCGACTACCCTTTCCCTTTTTTCTATAAACAACGACTTACGCAGTTGGCACATTTCTTCGTTACCGCCTCCGGTACGGGGACACCGTACCACCAGAGTACGCCTTACTCCGTTCCTCGGCGGCGCCTTGAACTGCACTCAACTGCGTAAGTCGTATGCAAACTCACATTATTTGGTATACTGTCCTCATCATCTGATATTACTCCGCCACTGTATGCAATCATCGTTTTCACAAATGGCATTCCTTAGGAAGTTAACATCTTTGTATGAGCGCCAGCTCGTTCAAGAAAAGAAGGCTGCCGAGCTTATCAAACAAGAGATCAAGAGTTGTGACATTCCATTTTTTGTCCAACGGTTCGCGACACAGGTGCCGGTGTTTATTTCTTCAAAGGTAGTCGCTGATGGCAAGCTGATCCCTTCCTTCCCAACCTCATTTGTGAGCGGGACCATTACCGACAACCATCATCTGGTAAGTTCACTGATCAGCTCACAGCGCCTTATTGGGGACGCAAACATTAACTTTAATCCGGTATGCAATGGCATTTCTCGCAGTAACCATTACTTTGCGCCCTCTGTCGCGGTATCACGCGATTCGCTCCCAGCGTTATGTAAAGCAAAGAAAATCAGAGCGGACATAAAAGTAAAGAAACAGTCGTACACATCGGAGAATATTCTCATTGGTAACCGTAAGAATCCAAAAAATATTCTCGTCTGCCACTATGATTCATTCGGGCCGGGAGCAATTGATAACGCCTCGGGAACGACGGTTCTTTTGAATCTCGCCATTACATTTCCAAGTCTTTTAGGACACACTCTTTTTGTGATCGGTGGCAACGAAGAGCTTTCATATGATCAGCCGATTTATTGGGGGCGCGGATATCGGATGTTTGAAAAAAATTATACGCCCCAACTGCAAAAGGCGCGCGCGATCTATGTTGTTGATTGTGTGGGAAATGGAAAAACAACTTTTGATTATCGTACCGATATCGCGCGTCTTGGATTTCCGATAAAGAATCTTGAAAGGTGGCAGAAAAAAATCGCTCTTGTGTACGGGGATTTTGAAAAATTGATGAAGGTGTATCATAGCGATTTGGATACCGCCGATCTTGTGAATGAAAAATATTTGGATGACGCGACACAAGAATTGCTTAAACGAATAGCATCAAGCGCTGGCGCTGATCTCTAACATGAAAGGCGATCGGGGTATCGCGGTTGTTGGGACGGAAGATTGATGTATTATCCCGAGATTGGCGGCGTGCGCATTGAAGATGTGGTTGTTGTTACCGAGGATCGATGCCAGAATTTGACCGATGAGCCGAAGGAGTATATAATCGAATACATAAAATATTTTTTCGAGATGGCATCAACCAATTTAAAACACATAACCTGCGACCCTTCTATCCTTGGAGGAAAACCAGTAATACGCGGGACGCGCATTTCTGTTGAATTTATTCTTGAGCTTCTGCATTCGGGAATGGCGCTGAATGATATTCTCAAGGAGTATCCGCATCTTAAACGGCGGGATCTGGAGGCGGCAATTGCGTTTGCCAGGCATGCGGTATCGCGCGAGGAAGTGATTCATTTTGAATTAGCAACCGCTCGCTAAGATATGCGTTTTCTTGCCGATGAGAACATTCTCACGCACGACAAGGATTTTACATACCAAGAAAAGGTGCCGGTAATTTTGTTGCGTTTTAGAGATCAGAAACCGATCAACGTCAAAAGGGGATTAATCGGATTTTTTGATCGTCCAGAAGTTGGGAGACTTAAAAAATCGATTACCGCTGTGCTGTCAGAGTACGGCGTTGAATTCCATAAACCGTTTGAATTGCGATGACCAAAGAGTCACTCAAACAGACATTCCTTGAATTGGTTGCGATTAACAGCCACCATCCCGACGAGGCAGAGATTGCGAAGTATATCTGCGCTTTTTTTGATAGATCCGGAATACAATGGAAGAAGGATTCGTTTGAAAATATTTTTGCCTCTATTCCCGGTGAGGGCGAACCGGTGTTGCTGTCGACCCATATTGATATTCCCGAACCGGCGCCGCACGTCAATCCTGTTTTTGAGGGTGATATCATTCGCTCTGACGGTACGAGTATCTTGGGTGCCGATCCCAAAACCGGCCTTGCGGTGATCCTTGAATTCGCCCGTGATTTGAAATTGGTGAAATTGGTGTCAAGTCCGAATTTCGAACAAAATTCGGACTTGACACCAATTTCGGCGCACGCGCCGGTTGAGATTTTGCTTACGCGCGGGGAAGAGAAGGGACTTCTTGGCGCGCTGAACGCTGACTATTCACTTCTGAAATCAAAAATAGGTTTTTGTCTTGACGAAGATGGGCCCGTGAATCAAGTAACGGTGAAGGCGCCAGGGTATGTGCGTTTTGACGCGTCATTCACCGGAAAAGTTGTGCATACGCGCGAGCCGGAAAAGGGGATTAACGCACTCCAGGTGTTCTGTCATGCGGTACGCGATCTACCGTGGGGATACGCTTGTGACGGGGTTACCTGGAATATCGGACAATTCCAATCAGGCACTGCGCGCAACAGCGTACCGAGGTACGCTGAGGTACACGCGGAGCTTCGGGGTTTTGACACCGAGAAATTGCGCAGGGAAGCGCAGCGCATCGCGGAACGTTTCTGCAAAACAGCAGAGCAGTTTGGTGCGACCTGCGATGTGCAGCACAATGTGATGTTTGAGGGATATGACATCGATCGGAACCATCCGCTGTTTGCGCGGATGAACGTGGTATATGAGAAGATGGGCTTGACCCAGCAGTATCATGAAACCTACGGTGGTAGCGATGTCAATGTTTTTATTGCAAAAGGAATTACCGCAGTCACGCTCGGATCCGGCTACTACAACGCGCACGAATACACCGAGTATGCAGACCTTGCAGATATGGCGCAGATTTATACATTCTTGACAGAATTTTTGAGGGTGCAATAATGAAGTTATGATCCAGAAGAATACACAATTAGTCGCGGCCACTCCATGGCATCGTCCGCGAATCCGGCAAACAGCTGGCTGATTTGTGTATTCAAAGGTAAATTTGTAAAAAAGAGTTTCAAGTCACACAAAAAAGTCCAGCTGAATGCTGGGTTTTTCATTTGAGGTGGTTTGAAACTTTTTTTATTTAATAAGACGATTTTCAGACCGCGTCACGAGGTCTGAACTATGGCAGAGGAGGTACGCCATGCAGGTTCGTGGGCATATGGATTGGGATCTGGAGCAAGACCAGTATCCCGTCGTCATCAAGCTTACCGACGAGAACAGAGGTTTGCAGAAAGGAGGTGAGAGCGATGATGAGTTGGCCGCGTCGGCCCCATCTGTGGCCCCCGCGCTAGTCCGGTAACAGGCTAGCAGCAGACCCCGCCGATTCGCGAAAGCGTTTCGGCGGGGCCCACCACCCGCTATGATACGTTTTTCATCAATTTTTACAATACTACAGCCATATCATCACTATCCTCTGTCTTTCGAGAGAGGGTAGTGTTTGTGTTGTTTTTATGAACACTGCCCCTTCTCGAAAGAGGAGGGGCGTTTTTCTGTCGTCAGGAGGCGGCAGGCGCTCGCGGAAAGTAGAAAGGAGGTGCGCAATGCACCCGCGTTACCCGCACAACTAGCCTAGTCGGCTAGCCTCGCCCCGCCGTTCGCACCAGAGCGTTCGGCGGGGTATATTTATGGCTGAGATCCGATCTCAGCCATGAGTCTTGTTTGATAGTGAAAAGTGTGGTATAATGAATATATGATGGCGCGTAGCGAGAAGCGCTTAGATTTTGTTTTGACCGTATGTATACCTGGGACTACAACCTGCCGAAAAACTGGAAACCGCAGACCCGCGATGAATGGGTGTGGTTTCTTGAGCGCAAAATACATTATGATGATTGGAAGGGGGTGCGTCCGTGGATGCTAAAAAAATATGCCCGCGCGCTCAAACTCGATCCGGCAAAACGGCTCTTTGTTGGCGCATATCTCGATCGCTATGGCAAAAAAATCGCAATTCAAGCTGACCAATGAGCAGAAAATTATTCTGCAGGTTCTTGCACAATCACCGCTCCGCAAGCGCCTCTATTGGACTGGAGGGACGGCGCTTGCGTATTTTTATCTTCACCATCGAGGATCGTACGACGTTGATCTCTTTTCTGATACGCAATTGGCTTTGAGCGAACTGTTGCCGTTCGCGCGCGATGCCGCAGAAGCGCTATCGCTCAAAAAGTTTGAACCAAAGAGAATTCACGACCGTTTTGAGTTTATCTTTACCAATGGGCAGGAGACGCGTCTTGATTGCGTGTGGTATCAATTTCCCGCGCTCAAAAAGCGCAAAGAATGGGAGGGGATTTTGGTTGACTCATTTGAGGATATGGTTGCCAATAAAACAATCGCGCTCATGGAACGGCGAGAGGGGAAGGATGTTTTTGATATATACACGCTGTTAAAAAAAAAGCTGATTACGGTGCCCTCTCTGCTTGAACTGGTAAGAAAAAAATTCGGTGCCGGTATCCACGAGGAAACAATCTTGGCAGACGGGCTTCTTGCATGTAATAAACTGAAAAACATTCGGCCAATGCTTTTTGGCTCTGAGAAGGAACAAGAAAAGCAAGTACTTGATGTCGTGAATTTTTTCAAGGATCATGCGGCGCAGCGACTTCATTCATTAATTGAAGATCTATGAAAAAATCACACTATCGCATACTCGTGCGTGCGGCGGGATTGATTCTTATTGTTGGCATCGCTATTGGCGCTGTCATGGCAGTCCGTGAGCAAAACAAATCAGCGCGGAGATCGCTGCTGTCAGAACAGGCGCAGGAAAAGGCGGTGTCGCCGGAATTATCGTCAAAGCCGATTGTTCGCGAGAACAAGGGAGTAACTGAGATTTCTCTGCCAAGCGCACCGGAAGTCACTACACAGGCGACCATTGAGGAGCTGAAAGAATTCCGGAAGCGGAGCGAAGAATTGGAGCGCACTGTCGCGGCGCTGACGAAGGAAAAGAAAGAGAGCGAACTTGTGGTGGGGCTTGGCGACGCGCCATTGAAGGTAGAGCCGCTGTATACGTTTGAGCAACAGCAAAAAGGATTGATCGGGCGCGAGAGCTTGCCAGAGGATAGTGGTATGCTCTATATCTTCCAAATGGATGATTCGGGACGCCTTTTTGGCACAAAGGGAATGAAGTTTCCCGTCGATATCATCTGGGCGAACAACGATCGAACCGTTGTGCATATTCACAAAAACGTCCCGCCGAATTTTGTCGATGACCTTAAAAGTCTCTGGCCCGCACGCTATGTACTGGAAGTGAACGGCGGATATGCAGATAAGCACGGGATAGATGTTGGTGATACCATCGACCTATCCAAGATACCACATTGAAAAAAGGGTATAGCGTTTAGGGTACAGGGTATAGGGGGGGGGAATTCTCTTCTAAACCCTAAACCCTAAACCCTAAACCCTAAACCCTGTGACTGTTTTTGCCTACATCATCGCGCTGTTCTTCCTCTTCTACCTCTTGGGCAAGAGCGCGGATGTTGTTGTCAAGCGAGTGCGACTCATTTCTGAACGGCTCGGTATCCGCTTGTTTCTCCTCGGCATTATCTTGGGGCTTTTTACCTCGTTGCCGGAAATTTCCATCGGCATCAACTCGCTGGTTGACGACGTTCCCGACCTGTCGCTGGGAAATCTCATGGGCGGATTTATAGTGCTCTTTGGCCTCATCATGGGGGTGAGCTTGATTTTGAATAAGCGCATTAAAACTGACGGAAATCTTTGGCACTACGCGCCGATTTTGATTTATTTTTTCCTCCCGTTCCTCTTTGTTCTCGATGGACACATCCAACGACAAGAGAGCCTCGTGCTTATCGCGGCGTACGTCGGTCTGCTGATTCATCTGTACCGTGCCTACCACAAAGAAGTTTCAACAGAGAAGAGAGATGTCGAATTTCGCCTTCCTCAGATATTTAACGATATGCTCATCATCCTCGTTGGGCTCATCGCCGTCACGCTCATTTCCAATGTCATTGTTCGCATCACGGAGGGGCTGCTTGTTGAGGCCCATGTGTCACAATTCTTCATCGGCGTTCTGCTTTTTTCAGTGGGCACGAACCTTCCCGAGATTATTGTTGCTTTTCGCGCGTGGCAGAAGCACATGAAAGAGCTCACGCTCGCGCATCTTTCGGGTTCCGCGATGACCGATCCGTTGTTGATCGGCATTTTTTCTTTTATTCAGCCCTATACGATCGAGGTTAATGGGTCGTATATGCTTTTTTTCTTTTTTAATTTTGTGCTGTTTGTGCTTGTCGGGATATTTTATAAAACCGGTAAAGTATTGTCACGAACAGAGGGGATTGTGCTCTTGGGGATCTATCTGTTGTTTCTGTATGTTGAGATTACTTTTGGATTGAAGTTCTAATGACTCAGTTTATGAAGATTGCCGTACAAGTAAAAACACCTGCGCGAAAGAATGAGGTTGTGAAGGTCGATGACGGCACGTATCGTGTTGCAGTAACAGCCCCTCCCATGGAAGGGAAAGCGAACAAAGCCGTAATTGATCTTTTGGCAGAATATTTTGATGTGCCAAAATCACAGATAGAGATAACGAAAGGTCAAACATCGCGCCAAAAGCATTTTATGATTCATTGACACATGCGCTTGACAGCCTTACAGTGACTCTATCTCGTATGGAGCGCCTGCCACATTACAGAGTCTAAGAACACGCGACCGGTTCAGGCGAATAAGACGACGGCAACCAAATAATATCTATGTCAGAGGATGTAACACAAAAAGGCGACGCCGCAGAGAAACCAAGGCCGGCGAAGCTCGATAGGAACGTTCTTGGGAGAATCCGGCTGATTGTCGATGGAGAAGACGGGAAAAGCGGCATCGGCGCTTTGGCGCGTCGCGTTGAGGCGCTTGACAAGGACGCAGAGCGGTTGCGTGAGGAAAGGCAGAAGGCGCGGGAGGTTGTTGACAACATGAAAGAGCGAAGCGGAGAGCTTATTGGAGCTCTTCATGCGCTTTTTACGCGCGCGCAGGCAACACTGCAAAAAACCGAAGAAAAATGCGCATCAGTCGAACAGGAAATACGGGAAAAGAGCAGCATGGTCTGCGACGGAATTGCAGTCATTGAAAAGATCGTGGACGAATACGCAAAAAACGAAAGACAGTATCAAGCGGCAGAGCAGATGCAAAAAATTCTTGAAAAAATGAAGGTATTTGCCGGTATCTGCGAGACTGTTCTCCATAGCATTGCGCGGTTGCAGAAGAGTGGGAAAGCCGGAGAGATAACGGTAGCGCGTGAGCTTTTTGGCCGGAATGTCTCTTTATTACAGTCTATGCTGGGTGAGTATCAGCATCAGGCTGAGAAGAATCCACGCGTGCGCGGCGATCTTCCAACCGATTTTTCAGAAATAATTATCAAAGGAAACTTCACAGAGGCAAAAAAACATATTGATGAGACGCTCTCTTCGCTTAAAGAAAAGATGGGCGGATACGTCGCTGGCATAAAGAGGAATTTGCCCGACAATCTCGGCGCTCTTTTGACAGAAAAGGAAAAGAATTATTTTGAACAGCGCGCGCACGCATCAAGCAATGACAATACAGACCTTTCAAAAAATAATTCTTGAGCCGATGTGCAAGATTTTGTTAGAGAGAAGCTTGCTTTTTTTGCTTCGTGCGACGCCCCTCTTTTGTTTGCAAAGAAGCTTAAGGGATCAAAACACATCTATCGTTTTCGCATCGGTAATTATCGCGCAGTATTTCGTATTGAACGTTCGACCTGCATTTTTTTGACCGTGAAGGATCGAAAAGATGTGTATCTGGGTTTGTCATTGTGATGTCACTATATACCACGACTTACAGCAGGCGCGGGGGAAACGGTGACTGTCCCCGTTTCTACCCCGTTTCTACGACGGCTTATGGTTGAAAGAGTTATGCACAGCCGTTGCTTCTTGACGCCGTTTTTATCTGCTATACTGGTGGCATGAGGAAATTTTTCTCTCACATTTTTTATTCATACACACGGTGAAGACGCGTAAGTCTTCATTTTTATTTATGTCAAGAAACACTATGACAAGAAAAGCGCATGCGTTCGTCTCAAAGGTCCTGTATCCGATAACGATTGCGTCAATGGTTCTGTGGTCCTTGGGTCCGGCGGCGTTTCCGGTGCCGGCATACGCGGCAATCACCAGAAACGAGGCTGTAGCGCTTGCGACAGGCGCTCAGAGCCTCGGTGTGTCAAGCAGCCCTACGGCGGTTTTTGGCTTGAACCTTAATATAAGCGCCGGAGAGACATTTTCCCGCGCGCGGGTGGTTATTGATCCAAGCAATAGTTTTGATCCATCAGGAGACCTGGCGGCGATTGCGCCCGGCGCCACATCTGGCATTGAGCTATATGACGACGCCGGTGCGACAAGCGGATCATTTGATGCGACCGATCAGGCAATTATCAGCAATAATTCCATTATTCAGAATCCGCGATTTTCAAAATTAGCGCTTGGCGCCAATATTCTGACACTTGATCCAAACGTTGACACCACCCTTCCCTATATGCAGGGACAGCTGGTTTTTGCAAACGTGACGGCAAATGCGGCTTCAACAGGGGCTTATGCGTGGCACATCGTGACGGCGAACGGAACGGGAACCGGGGCGGGAACGACATTGCGCCTTGACGGGAACACAACCGCCGCGCCGACCTTTTTGGCAAGCTCCCGTCTATCCATGATTGATACGCCTGCGTTTGGGAGCGGTTCGTTTACCATTAATGGAACGTCAAACACAACCACCTATGCCTCAACGGCCGCAACCGCGTCGCTTGGTGATATCATTTATTATCAGACAGGTACAACGGCCGGACGCTGGGGGGTCGTAACTACGAATTTTAATGTAACGGCAGCTTCGGTGAACGGCGCAAATCTTGCGAATGGTACGTACAAAATAGCAAAATTTCCGAGCATTACAGGTTCATTTGTCGTTCCTGCAAGCGGCAGTTTCACGCCGACTGGTGCATACGGAACGACGACAACGC
Organism: Candidatus Uhrbacteria bacterium; assembly: GCA_016206155.1. Classification (GTDB taxonomy): domain Bacteria; phylum Patescibacteriota; class Patescibacteriia; order JACQRZ01; family JACQRZ01; genus JACQSC01. The sequence continues at coordinate 32,672 of JACQSC010000001.1, forward strand.
CCGTTGTCGGTGATCTTGTTCTTTTCCAGCAGGGAACAGGCGATGCGCGATGGGGCATGGTTACAAACAATACGTTGTCGGGGGGTTCATTTGCCATTAACGGTATGACGCTTGCGGCAGGAACCTATCGGATTAGCACCCTTGATACAAGCGGGGGAAACCAAATGGGATTCCAAACCGCGCTCATGAACAACACCTCAATGTCAATGGCGTTGGGCGAACTTTCATTCGTTTTGACAACACAGAATCCTGCAGCGACTGATTATGGCTGGCACATTACAACTACGGGAGCAACGGGTGTGAGTGGCGCCGGCGCAGGAACGTTGCGGCTTGACAATGCAACAGCTGCTCCAACATACGGATGGACCGCATCACTTGTGCCAGATATCGCACAAGCAGTTGCCGCAGATGAGCTCGGCGCGAACGAAGGAAATGATTACTTTGTCGCAATCCGAACATCTGCCGGCGCGCAAAATGGACGGGCAGTTCGATTTATCATGAATCCTGGTGATATTGTGTTCAGCGCAAACACGCCCACCACAACGCCAACGCTTGTTTCCTCGCCGACCTATACTGTCTCGACAACCGCCCAGCAGTCGCAGTCGGCAGGGGCTAACACTACGGTCATGGACATGACCAACGGATTTTTGCGACTGAAACAAAGCAGTAATTTTAAGGCAGTTGCGCGTGTTCAGTTTGGCAGTACCGATGCAGCAAAAACCCTGACATCCATTGCGATTTCTTTTGCCACTGCAAACAGCACAACGCCGACGTGGACCGCAAGCGCGGCAACATCATCTGAACTCCTTGATCTTGCCGCAACCGGTGGAGGTATTTCACTGTGGAAAGACGGCGGATCGCCCGGATTCGGTTTGAATGGCGCAGGCGATACGCAAGTGACACTTGCGGCAAGCCCGGTATATGGCGCAAGCAATGCCTTTACCATTACTCCTGCAACAGCGCCGACCATCGCGTCGGATGATGTGTACTTTATCGTACTGAAATCCGATACGTCCGGTGTGACAAACAATAATGCGTTTACCGTGAACATGGCAACAAACGCAATTACTACAAGCGGTACATCGCCGACAATCGGCGTATTCTCAACACCGCCGATTGCCATGGATACCACCGCGCCGACGATTGCAAGCGTATCTGACGTTCCCGGACAATCAACGAAGTTGAGCGTTCGATTCAGCGAGCCGGTGCAGAAAATTAACGCGGCCGGAGCACTCACAACAACTGATTTGACCTATACAAATGACGCAACAGACGGATCAGGACGGACCGTGAGCTCGATTTCCCATAATCCGGGCGCGGATATTGCTGAACTCACCATGAGCGGCGCGCTTGTGGCCGGCGATTTTGACGGAACGCCGTCATCTCTTGCCGCCGGAACAAGTAAGATTGAGGATATGGCGGGCAATGTCATGGGAACAACAGCGCGCAATCTTGGCAGTCCCCTGATCATTACAACCTCGGTTATTCCTGCGACGTATGTCGGATCGGTCTATGACGCCACAACGCCGCTTGTCACATTTGCGGCATCCGGCGGAACAGGAGCAAAGACATTTTCAGGAAATACGCAAGCAGATACAGACGCGCTTGTCGCGCTTCTTGGCGCAAGTCCCCTTGCCGGGGCTACGGGAAAGCTCACGGGTACGGTTCAGCAAAATACCGCAGGAACCAGGAATGTGACGATAAAGGTGACCGATGGCGTAGCCGCAACAGCAACAAAACAATTTACGATTAATGTCGCTGCAACGCAAGGAGGCGATGTTCCAGGATTGACAAATGTCACGCCGCCGTCAGGCTCGCAGGGCGCTACAAACCTATCAGTCGCCATCACCGGCACGAACACAAGCTTTACCAGCGCCAGCGCGGTTGCCTTTCTATTGAATGGAACGGCCGACACCAATATTACAGTCGGAACAGTTACCGCAAATAGCGCAACATCCATAACGGTTCCCGTTACAATTGCGGCGGGCGCGGCAACCGGCAGTCGTGATGTGCGCGTGACAACCGGCAATCAAGTAGTCATTATGCCAAGCGGATTTAATGTCACCGGCGCGGTCGCGGCAGGGCTCAACCTTGTGTTCCCGACTGATTCGGCAACAGGCATTCAACTGCCCCAGCCGGGATTTAATTTTAATCCATCAACAAATACCACATTCACTCATTATCGCATTGTATTGAGCGCAACTCAGGATTTTGCAACGGCGCTGTGGAACTATGTTTTTCCAAAGCCGGATACGCTTGGCACGAACGGAAGCCATTGCAGTGCGACATCGTGTAATGTGAACTATTCAGCGGGAAATTTTCTCACAATCACTCCCGCTTCGACGCTCACATCAAATACAACCTACTACTGGAAAGTTGAAACCTATCAGGATCCAACACCGACAACGCAGTTCGCGTCTACGGATGTCATTGAGCTGAACAGGCGGGAAAACACGCCGGTGCGAAGTTTTACAACCTCGGCTTCTGTGACGGATGTTCAGCCGCCGCAAATAGAACATCGTCCAATTGTTCAGGCGCGCGCAAACGCGGTAGCTACCGTGTACGCGCGTGTACTAGACAATGTTGCAAACGCGAACACAACGCCTGCCCTTGCCACAACATTGTCTGCCTGTGCCGGTACCGGATGCACGCCTTCGACATCAACACTGCCAAGCGCAAGCGCGACTGATGGCGTTGTCGCCGGAACGCTTGCGCAGAACGGATACTATAGTTATGTTCTTCCCTCCGCGTTTATTACCGCGACTGTCGGAACGGTTGTGCGGTATTATATCACCGCTTCTGACGGTACCAATACGAGCAATTTTTATCAGTCGGGCGGGACAACGCCGTTTCAGTTCACAACTACGGCGGCTATCGCAACCAGCGGTGTCACGATTACCGGTACGGTAAAAGATACCAGCGATACGTGCGCCACCGGCGTGCAGGGCGCGCTTGTGTTTGCCGAAGGGAGCGGGTTCAGCGCGACAACAGGCGCGGACTGCGCCTACACACTGGGTGCGGCAAATAACGGATTGGCCGTAGGATTCCCATATGATCTTGTTGTCGCGAGGGATGGATACTCAACCCAGCGGAGAGATGCCGTTTTGGCAGGGTCAACAAGCGTTGCGGTCCAACTGGGGCAGGGCGCTACCGGCGGTTTTGGTGGAGATACCACACGGCCCCGTGTACTGCGCTCAATGCCCGGTGACAAGATGCAGAATATGCCAGGAAATGATTCAAACATGAGGATTTTGGTTGTGTTTGATAAACCAATGAGCCAGTCGTCGGTATTGACAAACGGCAACATGGTGGTCAATTCCGTGAATGTTCAGACAGGGGTTCTTACAAACATTACCCCAAACGGATCATGGGCATATTACTCAACCTATACCATGCCGTTTGGCGGGACAGAATCAAATGTCGCGGTATGGTCGTTTACCGGCACAAATACATTCGGTGACAACAAGACCATTGCCGTAAAAGTGACGCCGAGTGTTACTGATTCATCAGGGAATGCAGTGCAGGGGAACCTTACTGACGGGAGTTATTCGTTTTCGTTCACAACCGGATCAACCGCAACATCCGTTGGTTTTAACACGGCAACCGGAACGTTTGCCGATGGCGGAGTGTTCGGTCAGGGTCAAAATATCGCGCCGCACGTGACGACCACTGCGCCGTCCATGGGTTCGCCAAGCGTACCGCGCAATACGAAAATCATGATTAATTTCGACACCTCAATGGCCGATGATGCCGCTGGTACGTATACGCTTGCAAGCGCGGTGAAGCTGTTTGAGGTGTCCTCGGCAGGCGCCGAAACAGACGTCACATCATCGGCAATAAACGCCGTCACGCTTACATCTGATAAAATGGCCGCAACTGTTACACTGAAAACAACCTATCCAAGCGCTTGCACAGGCGCGTCCTGTGGCGTGTTTAAGGCAACCACCCGTTATCGCCTGAAGGTGCTTGGGTCGGCAAAAGCCGCAAATGGCATGACCATGCGCGCCCCGGGACAGGAAACGCAAGTGGCGTTTATGAGCGACTTTACAACATCCGCGTCATCCGACACGGTCGCGCCAACTATTGTCGGATCTGATCCGACGACGAACGCGACCGACGTTCCCTCGATGCTCGGGTCTGTGAGCGTGTCATTTGATAAGGATATGGATTCCTCATCGCTTACGACTTCAACGATGACTCTGACGACCGGCTCAACAGCGGTTACTGGAACGGTTGATTATCGACCGATGGAGCGAACCGCGTATTTTATTCCTTCGCGCGTTTTGACGCCGACAACGCAATACACGCTCACTCTCACTGCGGGGGTTCGAGGAATCAATGGCACGGCAATTGCGGCGGCAACGCGCGCGTTCACAACCGGATCTGCCGACACGTCCGCGCCTACTGTCACATCACTGACCGCGGATGACACAAACATCTCAATATCATTCAGCAAACCGATGAACTCATCGCCGGCAACCGATACGACAAACTTTACGTCAAGCGTATTGCGTGTTGCCAGCTACACGGTGAAATACGGAACAGCAGGGTTCAACGCGGCAACTGCGGGTACAACGCTTACACTTCCAGCAACAGCACAGATTAGCTATGACGGGAAGAACAATTCTGTGATGATTTCAGGATACCGCCCGACGAGTACCACTGCGGCACAAGTTCAGGGACAACAATTATATGTTGCGGTTGCAAACGCAAAGGACATCGGCGGCAACGCGATTAGCACATCAGGGACTGCTCCGGATACGGCAAATACCAGCCGCGCAACCGTGCAGAATAGCGCGACGACCCAAGGGCAACTTGGGCCGATGACCATTACCAATGACATGATGAAGGCGGTTGGTGATTTCAAGCCAATCACATTTTCCTCCGCAACATTCGGATTTGCGCCGCAAACAGAAGTACGACCGTTCAATATGATGACCGGCACCACCACAATTTACGGCGTGCATTTGTCTCTCTCACGGCAAATACCGGATGGAGGCGCCATCGTGCTTACCTTCCCGCAAGGGTTTAATGTATCCGGCGCAAAACAGGATATCAACTCTCCGAAACGCCGCGACATAAACGGGCCTGGCACAGGCACGGTCACGTTCAAGTGTCAGACGAACGTCGCGGGAATGTCGGCGAAATCCTGCGGAGGCGGCGCGGCAAATGCAGATGATACCGGAACCGCGCAAGGCGGCCTTGCCGATGACGGTGTGGTGGTAAACGCCAACGCGCGAACCATTACCATTTATGTGAGCGGGGCAACCAATAGCGAAGGACATGATGTTCTTGATTTTGACATCGCGGGCATCGTTAACTCAACCGTTCCAAAGGACTTCAACACGACCGGCTATACCGTCAGCATCGCGACAAAGAACGGTACGACAAATCTTGAAACACTGAGCTCCGTGCCATTTTTTATCCAGTCGGCAGGGACTACCACCTATACGCTCACCGGAACGATTACGGCGACAAACAACGATCAAAACGGGACAATATCGGTATTCCTTGACTCGCCGATGACCGGCCCGCTTGAGGCAACGTCCGCGGATTTTGCCGGCGGGCAAACAGCAACATATTCATTTACCAATCTTCCGCCCGGTGATTATGGATTGAGAACAGAACCGTACGTAAAGATTAATGATACGACTGAATTCCTTGGGAAATTTCCTGAGCGTGTGATGATGAGCGCAAACACCGTGCGCAATTTTACGCTCTCAAGCGCAACTGCCGCAGGCACCGGAACCTCCGTGACCGTTTCCGTAGACGGACCCTCAAGCGAACCCATTGATATTTTCGCAAATGGCCCGGCCGGATTCCGCGTAATGCAAAAGACGCTTGATACCAATGCCGGCGCTGAAAACTTTACGATTCGCCTGTCAAATGGCGATTGGTTCCTTGGCGTCGGACCGCAAATGCCAAAAGGACAGATGTCTGGCCCGCCGCCTTCGCCGAGCTATCTCCCGCCGCGGCCGGTCAATATCCGTATTAACGGCGGTGTATGTACCATTGAGGGAACTGAGACGTGCACCAAGGCATTCACGTTGACCGCATCAACAAAACAAATACGTGGCGTTGTAAAGGATCTTGCGAATAAAGTTATTGCAAACGCGGAAGTGTATGCGTATTCTCCCGCGGGAGCATCAATGGGAAACTTCGCGAAAACAGATACGACAGGAACGTTCATCCTGAACATCACCGAAGGCGTATTTAATGTCGGCGCCATGATTCAGGGTATGCCGCCTTCAAAAGAAGTGCCGGTTGAGGTAACAAGCCACACTACGACCTATCTCAAGATAGACGGAGCCCAAGCAGCGATTAGGCCTGACGCGGCCGCGACGGCGTTCGTGTTGAAACTCGCAAAGCCTGATTATACGATTTCGGGAAAAGTGACTGACGGAACAAATGTCATCAATGGAGCGTCAGTGTATGCGTATAAGCAGGGGGCGCCGGGACACGCAACGGCTCCGACAGATAGCTCCGGCAATTATTCACTCTTCGTGTCAACGGGTACATGGAAGGTCGGGGTCTTTTTGCCGAAATACGGAAATCTTACGGAACAGACCGTCACAGTCACAACGGCAAATGCGACTGACATCAATTTCTCACCAACAGGAACCGGAACATTCTATGCCGTGTCAGGAACCGTGACTGTTGGCGGCGTTGCCCGAGAGGGGGCGCAGGTGCGTATTAAGAACAGCGGCTATTTTAATGACACACGTACCGATTCACTTGGCGCGTACAGTTTTAATGTGCCGCAAGGGACAGGATACATTGTTGACGGATTTGTGCCGGGTGTAGGAGAGCTCGCGCCATTGACGGCATTTGATGTTTCAGCAGCAGTTGAGAACAAAAACCTTACGGTCGCGACGTTGCGCACCATCACCATGACATTCTCCTCATCGGTGGCAAATGCGTTTGTTGAACTTCGCTCAACAACAGGATCAAACATTAGAAAGCAGATAAAGAATTCGACAACCGGAACGCTGTCCGCGCCTGACGGGAGCTATATCGTGAATGTCGATCTTCAGGGCGCGCCGATTCCGTTTACAGCCGTTGCCGCAACTGACGGAAATACAACATACGCAAGCGCAACGGGCGTTGTGACGGTGAATGGCGATGAGGGCCTTACGGTTACAGTTCCCACCCTTCGAGCGCTTACCATTACTGTTCAAGATGGATCAAGTGTGGCACTGGCAGATGCATGGGTTGAACTTATGAATCCGACCAGCGGTGAACATTTCGGAAGCAAAACAGGAACAAATGGTCAGGCAACACTGCGCGCGGCTGACGGCACATACTTTATTAATGCAATGAAACCGGGGTATTACCGTGCGCCGACATCGCTTACGGTGAGCGCGAACGCAGCCCAGACACTTACGCTTACGGCAGCGACACGAACCATAGCAGGAACCGTATATATCGGATCAACGGGTGCCGCGAATTCGTTTGTACGCGCCGAAAAGCAGGGTGGCGGGTTTGGCGGAGCAATGACAGACGCAAACGGACAGTATACGCTCTCTGTGGCAGAAGGAATATGGAGAGTATTCGCAAAAGCTGAAGGATATGCGGAAGCGGAACTGAGCGCCACCGTTGATACAACAACCGCATCGGCGACCGGCAAAGATATTACCCTTACTACAACCGTTACGGTGTCAGCGCCTAAGTCAAAGCCGATGACGCCGTCAACCGGCGGCAGTATTGAAGATACATCAGCAGGCATTAAAGTGAATGTGCCGGCAAACGCGCTTGGCAGTTCATCGTCAGCCGGAAACATGCAGGTAAAGAAAACAACGAACTTTACCAAAACAGAAACCGCGCGACCGGTCGCGGCAGTAGAGATTAGCGCGACTGACGCAAATGGCACGCCGATCAAAACATTGACAGAAAGCGTAACAGTTGAATTGAGTTACACAAAAGCAGAACTCGCGACAACAGCATCCTCTTCAGATACATCCATTAATACAAAGTCAGAAATTGAAAAACTCGATGTTGGGTTCTGGGATGAATCGGTATCAAACTGGACGACCTTGCCAACTACGACTACATATGTGGATTCAGCCGGTGCGGTTGTTACAAGTCCGTCAGAAGATCTTTCAAATGTCGCAAGTGTGAAATTAAGCGCGCTTACCGATCACTTCTCCTTGTTCGCGCCGGTAGTCCCGACCGATCCGTCAGCGCCATCAACGCCAACAAACTTCGCGACAGGCACGGCGACAACAACAACGATTGTCCTTGGGTGGTCCGTCGTATCCGGCGCGACCGGCTATAACATCTACCGGAGCACAAGCTCGACAGGAACATTTAGCCGCCTTGGTTCAGAGCCAACGGTTTCTAGCGGTTCGACTGGCACGTATACTGACAGCGGACTGTCCGCGAGTCAAACGTTCTACTACAAGATTTCTGCGTTGAACAATAACGGCGAATCTGCCGCGTCTAGCGCCCTGTCCGCAACATCAGCCGCCACAACGTCATCGAGTACAAGCTCTGGGGGTGTTGTCTCAAGTTCGAGCTCTTCCTCACAAACGACAACCACCACCACGACAGCAACAGCCATTACCGCAACAAATGTCTCTGTTACCAACACAAACACGGTTGCCGTGGTGACAAAGGGCATAACAGCAAGCACACTGGGTGTTTCGGCGATTAACGCGGCCAACCTTGAGGTAAAGCAAACCGGAGCGGCAACAACGGCAACAACGGAAAAGAAGGATGTCGCGGCGCAGCAGCTCAAGGACATGAAGAGCGTTGATGCGACCGAGAAAAAAGCTCAAGATGCTTTGGCAACTCTCGAGAGTATGGTCACAAAAGGTACGGTCGCCCCTCTCGCGCTTTCGCAGAACGTGACACGCTATGAGGTAAAAGAGAAGACAACCGGAAAGACCGCCTCGGTTACGCGCGTCGAACAACTGTTTGCGCCGACAAAGGACACCAAAGATGTTACGATTGTGATGACGGTTCCAAAGTCAGTGGCAGAGCGCGCTTCATTGCTTACGTTCACGGGTGTTCAGCCGGAAGTTTTGCAGGATGATCCCATCCTTCGCTGGACCTTTGCTGAAGTAAAGGCAGGAGAAACAAAGGATTTGTCCTATCAGGCAAACAAAAATCTTGAGAAGCTTGAAGTAAAGAATGTCGCCGTCGCCGCAGTGCCAGCATTCGTAGAGATGGCATGGGGCTTCAAGGATGGCAAATTCCAACTGATGCCAAAGACCGAAGCCGATGCCTTGCATGCAGCGGCTGAAGCATCCGCCGCCGCTAAAGCTCCGGCGAGAGAAGAGAAGAAAGCTGAAGTTTCCCTTGAGAAAAAAGCCGCAGCCATGCCGGCAAAAGCGGCAGCGAAGCCGCTGGTAGCGGTAAAAGCACTGCCACATCTTTCGGCGAAGGCGGCAAAAGTTGTGACCAACGTACTAAAGCGCAGCGCTATCATTCTTCTGCCTGAGGCAAAGGGAGCGGCCTATTATCTCGACCCAAAGACGCAAAAACGGGCATCCCTCGGCCGTCCTGCAGAGGCATTTGAGGTGATGCGTTCGTTCGGAATCGGTATCACAAATAATGACCTTGAAAAGATTCCGGAAAGCACCAAAGAGGGCGATACGGCATTCGCCTGTAAGCACGCCGGTAAGATTTTCTTGCAAGTCCAGGCAAAAGGCGAGGCATGGTATGTGCATCCCGAGAATTGCAAGCGCTACTTCCTCAATCGTCCGGCCGATGCCTTTAATCTCATGCGCAAGCTTGCGCTTGGTGTCTCCAATGCGGACGCAGACGCGATTCCGACAAGCGAGAAGTCAAAACCGGTAACGCCTGCTACACCGGCGCAACCCGCACAGCCAAAAGAAGATCCAAAGAAGGCATCAGACAAACTTTCGCCCCTCGCGCGTCCATTGTATAGCGGCATGAAAGGGGATGATGTCAAAACGCTTCAGACCATTCTTACGCAGAAGGGATACTATACCGGTACAGTTTCTGGCACTATGGACGAGGCAACTTTTACAGCGGTGCGCCAGATGCAGTTAAAAGAGGGTCTGGTGAAGAGTGTGGCTACTCCCGGGTATGGCACCGTCGGTCCAGCAACTCGCGCATTTGTCAACAAGCTCTTACAAGTGGAGCCCGAACCGAAAAAGGAAACAACTCCAGCTGCGCCGAAGCAAAGCGAAGGCGAGGGTGAAAGCGCGCTTGATAAGCTCAAGCGACTTATGAAACAGTAAACGCTTCGCACGCGCCGCTCTATTGGAACGGGGTCAGGCACAGATTCGCTTCGCGAAACTGAGCCTGACCCCACTGAACAAATCAACGGCTAAACCGGTTTAGCCGTTGATTTTTGTTTTGCGAGTGGTATACTAGAACCAACTATAATGTAATGTCTAGATTCCCATAAATTATTCATAGACTGGATCCCGGCCTTCGCCGGGATGACAAATTGCTATGTCATCCTATTACAAAGGCAAACGATCACGAAACATCTTTGATCCTTTATCTCATGAGCCCTTTAGGGTCTCTCGTTCCAAGATCGAGCTTTTTTCCTCCTGCCCCCGTTGTTTTTATATCGACGTGCGGCTTGGTGTTGGCCAGCCTCCGGGATTTCCCTTTAATCTCAACTCCGCAGTTGATACTCTTCTTAAAAAAGAGTTTGACATACATCGTAGCATGAGCACCGCGCATCCCCTCATGGAGGCGTATGGCCTTGACGCGGTGCCGTTCAGCCACGAGAAAATGGACGAGTGGCGCGATCCGTTCAAGGGTGTTACGTTTCTCCATGAGCCTACGAATTTTTATGTCACCGGAGGCGTTGATGACGTTTGGCAAAATCCGGAAAAGGAGCTTATCATCGTTGACTACAAGTCAACAAGTAAGGAAAGCGAGGTAACCATCGATGCGGAGTGGCAGCAATCATACAAGCGCCAGATGGAGATTTATCAGTGGCTCTTTCGCAACAACGGTTTCTCCGTATCTGATACGGGGTACTTTGTTTACTGCAACGGCAGGCGCGATGTGGCTGCCTTTGATGGAAAACTTGAATTTGACATTAAGCTGATTCCCTATACCGGCAGTGACTTGTGGATCGAAAGCGCGCTTGCCAGCATGAAGCAACTACTCATGGCAGATGTGGTCCCTGAACCGGGCGACTGCTGTGATTTTTGTACCTATCGCCGCGATGCGCGAGAAGTCTTAACGAAACTCGTAACTCGTAACTCGTAACTCGTAACTCGTACAGGGATTGGGAGGCGTCGTTTTTCCAAATTACAAGTTACGGATTACGAGTTACTGATTACTATACTATGGTTCTCCTCAAACTCCTCCTCATCTTTTGTTCCCTGGGCGGTTTTTTGCTTTCGTTGTATATTTTTCATAAAAAGCATCGACACGAAAAAATGTTGTGTCCCATCGGGGGGAAGTGTGAGGCAGTTCTTGCCAGCCAATACAATCGCTTCTTTGGCATTCCGCTTGAAACCATCGGACTGTTTTATTATGGCGCTGTCTTTATCTTCTCAACCGTGCGCGCGGTTATGGGGGGCGACCCCTTTCCTCTCATATCATTTGCGGTATTCGGCCTGACTATTACGGCATTTTTATTTTCTCTCTATCTCACCTTTATCCAGGCGTTCACGCTCAAGCAATGGTGCACGCTCTGCCTGACATCCGCCGCTCTGTGCACCATCATTTTTACGAGCACATTCATGACCTCTCAGCAGTCGTTCGTTGCGCTCTTGGGCGCCTACCAACCTCTGGTCAGCGCATTCTATCTCCTTGCGCTTGCCGTTGGACTTGGATGCGCGACCGTGACTGATGTGTTCTTTTTGAAGTTTCTCCGAGACTATCACATTTCTCAAAGCGAATATGATGTTCTCTCAACCCTCGCGCAAATGATGTGGGCATCACTCGCGGCGATTATCGTTGCCGGGGTTGGCCTGGCGCTCGGTGCGCCCGATGGATACCAACTGCCCCACTCGATGTTCGTAAGCTGGATCGTATTGCTTGTCATTCTCATCAATGCGGCGGTTTTGAATCTTATTGTTGCGCCAAAGCTTCTTCATATTTCTTTCCGCGAGAAACATGATCATGAAACGGGAGAGCTTGGCATCATTCACAAGCTTGCGTTTGAGTTGGGCGCCGTGTCTGTTGTTTCATGGTATTTCGCCTTTTTTCTTACCGTTATTCCTGATACCGGGTACTCGTTTTTTGCGTTGAGCATATGGTACGGCGTGCTGGTCGTCGTCGGCGTTGCCGTTGGCCGACTTTTCGAGTATCGCATACGCCAATCTTCAAGAACAGCCGTATGAATGATATTTCAAAGCGCGAAGAAGATGTCTTGAGGTTCTGGGAAGAGCATCATATCTTCAGAAAATCAGTTGACCAGCGTCCGGTAGAAAAGCCGTACGTTTTTTATGACGGGCCGCCATTCGCAACCGGTTTGCCGCACTATGGCCACCTCATCGCATCGTTGATGAAGGATGTCGTCCCGCGCTACTGGACCATGAAAGGGTATCGGGTCGAGCGCGTATGGGGATGGGACTGTCATGGATTGCCAATTGAAAATATCATTGAGGAGAAGCTCGGACTCAAAACAAAAAAAGATATTGAAAGTTATGGCATCGATAGATTTAACACCGCTTGCCGTTCAACGGTATTGCAATTTGCCGATGAATGGAAAAAAACGATTCGCCGATATGGACGATGGGTTGATATGGAGCGTGCGTATAACACCATGGACCGCTCATATATGGAAAGTGTGTGGTGGGTATTCTCCGAGCTCTGGAAGAAGGGGCTGATCTATGAGGGGAAAAAGCCCATGCACATCTGTCCGCGCTGCGCAACGCCACTTTCGAACTTTGAGGTGACCCTTGGTTACAAAGACATCAAGGACATCTCCGCAACCGCAAAGTTTCGATTGACCAACGCGGCAGAGAAGCTCGGACTTTTCGGCGACGTTTTTTTGTTGGCGTGGACAACGACCCCCTGGACACTGCCGGGTAATGTGCTCTTGGCGGTAGGAAGAGAAATTGACTATGGCATATTCAAAAATGGCCAAGGCGAACATATCATCTTGGCAAAAAATGCCTTGGACCATTACCAATCATTCGCCGGAAAAGACTATAGATATGTCAAAACCGTCAAAGGCGAAGGATTGGTCGGGTTGAACTACGAGCCGCTTTTTCCTTATTATACAAACAGTGTGCGTGCCTTTCGTGTCGTGGCTGGTGATTTTGTAACGACAGATGAAGGAACTGGCGTGGTGCACATTGCGCCGGCGTTTGGCGAGGACGACTTTGCGATTGCCGAGAAAGAATGTACCGGATTCATCCAGCATGTGACACTCGAGGGGACGTTCGTACCCGAGGTGAGTGATTTTGCCGGCATGCCGGTCAAGCCAAAGGAAGATCCGACGCGCGCCGATGTTGAAATTATAAAATATCTTGCAAAACATGGCAGGCTTTTTGCAAAAGAAAAAATAGAACACAGCTATCCCCATTGTTGGCGGTGCGATACGCCCCTGCTCAATTACGCAACAAGCAGTTGGTTTGTGCGGGTAACGGAGCTGAAAAAAGATCTCTTGACAGCCAACAAACAGACATCATGGGTTCCAGAACACATGAAGGATGGAAGGTTCGGCAAATGGCTTGCCGGCGCGCGTGACTGGGCGATTTCCCGCAACCGCTACTGGGGAACGCCATTGCCAATGTGGAGAAGCCAGGACGGCGAGGTGGTCTGTGTTGGAAGCGCGCGCGAGCTTGAGGAGCTTTCCGGGCATGCTATCGACGATCTTCACAAGGATGCGGTTGATGCTATCACATTTGAAAAAGACGGAAAGCTGTTTATGCGCATCCCCGATGTGCTCGATTGCTGGTTCGAGTCAGGATCGATGCCGTACGGACAAATGCACTATCCTTTTGAGAATAAGGAAAAATTCGAGCAGGGATTTCCCGCTGAGTTCATCGCCGAAGGGCAAGATCAGACGCGTGGCTGGTTCTACACCCTGCATGTGCTTGCGGTTGCGCTGACGCGCGGAAAACAGCCATCGATTCCGCTGCGCGGCCCACTGCCGGCATTCAGGCACGTCATCGTTAACGGCATTGTGTTGGCTCAGGATGGCAAGAAGATGTCAAAAAAACTAAAAAATTATCCAGACCCTATGGAGGTCATATCGAGATACGGCGCAGACGCCATGCGGTTCTATCTTGCCGCATCGCCTGCCATGCATGCGGAGAATTTGAATTTTTCCGAAGGTGGCGTTCGCGAGATGTATAATAAATGCGTCAATACCGTATGGAATATCGCGCAATTTTATACAATGTTTGCATCATTTCCTCACGCGCGGCTCGATCCGCGGGCATTCCCCCATATTCTTGATCGCTGGATTCTTTCGCGCCTGCACAATACGCTCAAAAAAGTAACCACACATCTCAATGCCTACGAACTTGCGCAGAGCACGCGGCCGCTGCTGGAGTTTATTAGCGACTGCTCGCAGTGGTATGTGCGCCGTTCGCGCGAACGGTTTAAGGGTGAGATGTCAGAGGATCGCGGACAGGCGCTTGCAACATTACGCGAGGTCTTGTGCGTGCTTTCTAAGATCATTGCGCCGTTTACGCCATTTTTGGCTGAAGCGATACATCAAGGGTTAAGGGTTCAGGGTTCAGGGTTCAGCAAGGTGGAGTCTGTGCATTTAGAGCAATGGCCCGACTGGGACAATGCGTTTATCGACGAGAATCTCGAACGTGATATTGAGGATGCGCGCAGCATTGTCGAGATTGCGCACGCCCTTCGCGCGGAGGCGAACATGAAGGTGCGTCAGCCGCTTTCAACGCTCGTGTGTTCACAGCCGTTGCCGCGCGCTTTTCTGGATATGATTGCTGAGGAAGTAAATGTCAGAGAGGTTGTTGTAAAACCCAACCCAAAAGGAGGGGAGGGGTGGCATCTCAGGAGCGAAAAGAACCTGGCCGTTGCGCTGAACACAACCCTGACCGCAGAACTTGAAGAAGAGGGGGTGGTGCGCGAGATGATCCGCACCGTGAATGCATTGCGAAAAAAACGTGGACTGACGATCCATGACATGGTTTCGTTTTGCTATTATACCGACGATCCGCGCCTTACAGATCTCATCGATCGCCATAGAGAAAAAATCGCAAAAAGTATTTTAGCAGAATCGCTTCGGTTGAAAAAAACAGCGTCAATGGATGAGCTGTCTGTGGGCGATCAAAAGGTTTTCATTTCCTTGAGTGTGACATGAGGCCCAAACGGCAGTGCGTTAAGCAAAAAAATGTCCCACCACACAAGATGTCCACATACGATAATTGTTCGGATGTGATACAATTATATTAACCCCTAACCCCAAACCCCAAACCCCAAACCTATGGCCCCCCAAAAAAAGAAAAAGCAGACAACCGGCATCAAGCTGCCAAAGCTCGTTCGCCACACCAAGAAAGCAAAACGGAAGTAATTTATTTTATGGTAAAAAGTAAAAAGAAAAAAGAGGAAGGCCACGAGCACTTTAAGAGCGCGTGGGTTGTGACGGTTGATATGGGGTATGGCCACCAGCGCGCCGCATACCCAATGCATGATATTGCCCACAAGGGCATTATCACAATGAATAATTACAAGGGCCTTCCGCGATCCGAAAGAGAGCTGTGGATTAAAAGCAGGGAGGGATATGAGTTTGTTTCTCGCATTCAGGCGCGCAGCGTGATTGGCAAGTACGTCTTTGAATTGTTTGATAAGATTCAGGAAATTCCGAGTTTCTACCCTCGCCGCGATCTCTCGCGCCCCAATCTTCAGCTTCTTCAGACCTATGCCATGATTGAAAGGCAGGGTCTTGGCAAACATCTCTTCACTAAGGTATTGGTAGAAAATCAGCACCTGCCTCTCCTCTGCACCTTCTTTCTCCCCGCTTTTGCCGCAGAGCACTACGGGTATGAAGGGGAGATCTATTGTCAGGTATGCGATGCGGACGTGAGCCGTACGTGGGTGCCAAAAGATCCAAAGCGCAGCAGGATCAAGTACCTTGCGCCGAACAAGCGCGTTGTAGAGCGCTTAAAACTCTATGGCGTGAAAGAAGAAAATATCTTTTTTACCGGCTTTCCGCTACCAAAGGAAAATATCGGCAATGCCGATTTGGAGATTTTGAAGAAGGATCTTGGGGCGCGGCTCTTGAATCTCGACCCGCATCGTCTTACGCTTCACAAGTTTGGACATATCATTAATTATCACCTTGGGAAAAAATATATTCCAAAGCGCGCAGCGCATCCTCTGACGCTGGTATTTGCTGTTGGAGGCGCCGGCGCGCAAAGTGATATTGGTGAGGCGATTATCAAGAGTTTGCGCCAAAGGATTCTTGGCGGTGAGCTGCGCCTTCATTTGATAGCCGGAGTGCGCAAGGAGGTAAAAGATTTTTTTGAAGAGCAGGTAAAAAAAAATACACTGGAGGAGGAGCTGGGGCGCGGTGTTCGCATTTTTTACGAAAAATCAAAACTGGACTATTTCAAGAAATTCAACGAGCTTTTGAGAAAAACCGATATTCTCTGGACCAAGCCATCGGAACTCTCGTTTTATACGGCCCTGGGACTTCCGATCATAATGGCGCCTTCGGTGGGTTCGCAAGAGGACTTCAATCGCACATGGCTCAAGACCGTCGGCGGCGGCATTTCACAGGACGATCCGCGGTATGCCGATGAGTGGCTCTTTGACTGGATTGAGAGCGGATGGCTTGCCCGCGCCGCGCTGAATGGTTTTATTGAGGCGCCGATTATGGGAACGTACGCTGCGCAGCGATTGGTCCTGACCGCGCACGATCATGAAGCCGAGAGAATAGAAGAAAAGTCGCCACTTGCGGTTTGAGCCAACGCCATGAACCGGTTGAAAAAATTTTTACTCATCGTTTTTTTCGGCGGGAGCGCGTTCTTTGGGCTTTTTCTTATTCTCCTCAATCTTCCCGGATCGCAAAGCGAAAAGACGCCGGTGTTTGGCGTCAGCTTTACGCCCGCGTACGCGACAAGCCTTGATCTTAATTGGCAAGCTGCCTATACCGCGATGCTTGATGATTTGGGTGTGCGGCATTTTCGCCTTTCTGCACAGTGGGACACGATTGAACCCATTGACAACACCTATAGCCTTGACGATCTTGATTTTCAGATGGATGAGGCGATGCGCCGCGGCGCAGAGGTTCTGCTTGGTGTGGGCCGCAAGCTTCCGCGTTGGCCCGAATGCCATGATCCCGCATGGGCAAAAGGATTGACAAAAAAGGAGCGCAGAGAAAAAATTCTTGAGAACGTCCGCGTTGTTGTCGAGCGGTATAAGGATCATCCCGCGCTCAAGCGATGGCAGGTGGAGAACGAGGTACTCTTTCCTTTCGGCGTGTGTCCCGATGGTTTTGACATCGCTCTTTTAAAGAAAGAAATTGAACTGGTGCGCTCGCTTGATGACCGGCATGAGATTGTTATGACCGATTCGGGAGAGTGGACGTTCTGGATTCCAATTGCGTTCTATGGTGACGTTCTTGGCATCAGCATGTATCGTGAAGCGTGGAATGAACTTTTGAATATGCATATCCAGTTTCCCATTAACGAGGGATGGTATCAGTTGCGCAGCCGTTTGGTTGCCCCATGGAAGGAATCGATTATAGTGACCGAACTGCAAACAGAGCCTTGGGCGGGAAAAGCCATTAAGGACATGGCGCCTGAGGAGTCGCTGAAGTGGATGCCATTGGAAAAAATTCAAGAAAACATCCGCTTTGCGAAAAATGTTGGACTGAGCGAAGTATATCTTTGGGGGGCTGAGTGGTGGTACTTCCTCCGTCAGCAGGGATATCCAGAAATTTGGAACGGGCTGAAGGAGGTGTTTATAGGTCAACAAAAATGAACGATATCGCGGTGGGACGCACCGTGAGCGTCGAGGGCGAGGTTTCGGGATATACCGTCAGCAATGGAAAGTGGATCTTTTTTGATTTAAAGGACGAGCAAGGGAAGATCGGTTGTTTTACCGCCGCGTTGAATCTGTCACAAGCGTTTGAAGACGGCATGCAGATTGTTGTCCATTATTCTTTTCCAAAAAAGTGGAGAACGCTTGATATCTTCTCCTCGACGCTGAGCAATCCCGAATTCAAGGTAAGGTGGTAGCCGGCAGGGTCGCGATAGTCATACCACTCGCCGTAAATTTTTTTTGAAACAGTGAGCTGACGCTCTTCTCGTTGATTTAAGAGCATTTTGATTTCGTCAAGCGTTTTCCCCGCGTATTTATTCGTCTGCGTTGCCCGTTCAGCTCGAATCTGCACCGGCGCGGTAATAAAAACCCGCAAGACAGGTAAACCGTCGCCGATGATACCATGCCACATGTCGCCAATGACGTTTCCACGCTCGAGCATCTCGTGCGCGCGCTGGTCCATTGCGCTGTCTTCCTCAAGGGTAATGGTGGTGAGATAGTTTTCGAACGACACCTCCTTATCGGGGTACTTTTTTGTCCATTCTTCCCGCCAGAGTCCGCCAACATAGAATACGGGCCATCCCAACACCTCGGCAAGCTGGCGCGATGTTGTGGTCTTTCCCGAACCGGGAAGTCCCGAGAAGAGAATGCCGGAATATCGTTTTCCCATTGATTTTTCAGGCATAATTTGATACGCTGGAACAAGAATCTTATTGACCTTCACCAATTACCTTAACGAAAAACCTATGATTTTGGCCAGCTCCTTGCTCTTCGCCGCAAAAAATTCTCATCGTACTGATAGTACGACTGCGGTTTTTTACGCCTCCAGAGCAGCAGATCTGTCTCAAAATCATACACTTTTTCTTGTTAACGCAATTGGTGAAGGTCAATAAAGCTGACAGCGTTATGACGCATGAAACCGCGCAGGCAATACTACGATTGAATCGGGAGACATACGAAAAGATCGCTCCCGAGTTTGACAAAAGCCGAAACGTCCTTTGGGATGATTTTAGCATCTTCGACGCATATGTCAAAGAAGGCATGCGGGTGTTGGATATCGGCTGTGGAAGCGCGCGGCTCTTTCGTTACCTGCGCGACAAGGGGGTGCGGTACATCGGTATTGATAACAATCAATACCTTATCGAAAAAGCGCGCGAACGATATCCGAGGGGCACGTTTATTCACGGAGACGTCTTGCAGCTTGAAAAGATTCCCGAGCTTTCCGGCCAGACTTTTGACTGCGTTTTTTGCATCTCTCTGCTCTCGCACATTCCGTCGCACGAGTATCGGCGGTACGCTCTCTTGGGAATGCGCACCTTTGTGCGGCCGACGGGGACGCTGATGATGCTTAACTGGAATCTTTGGCGGCCAGGCATACGTCCCGGATGGCGCCAGAAGAACATTTGGACGGGCAATCTTCAGCGGCTGTTTCTTGAAACCGATGTATGGACACTTCGGTATCGCGTTCCCGAGCGAAAGCTTGGTTTGCGCGATGTCATGGCTTGGTGGGGCGATTCATATTACGGGTGGCCGCTCTATTACCGCGCATTTACCGCAGGTGAATTAAAGAAGCTTTGTGTCAGGGTTGGATTTCGTGATGTGACCTCGTTCTATGTGCGTCGCGGCAGGCACGCCTTGTGGTGGAATGGGCGTACGATTGCGACTATGGCGCACATGACGCCGATTCCACTTCAGAATAAGGCGGCTGTTCAAGAAAAGATTGTCGTTTCTGCAGTCAGTCCGGCCTAGGGATTTTCCTATGAATCGCCACAAGACACGAGCGGAAAAGCGCGAAGAAATTGATCAAAAAGCAAAAACAGCGCCGCGCGGCGGTACGCGCGCAGGGCAAGCTGCGAATACAGCCGTACGCCGCGGGTATGCGGGCTTGCCAAAGGGATTGAAGATACGAGTTTATAAAGAGAAGAATGCCGAGCGTATATGAAAAACAAAGATAATGAATCGAAAATTTATTTTGAAGAGCCGTCGCAAATCGCCCAATCAATTGCATCTTCTCCTGATTGGCAGAAAGTCGTTGATGAACAAACAGCAGCGCGCCTCACATTGCTCGGGAGGATTGCGGCTGCCTTTTCGCCGGATCATGTAAATCAGCTCCGCTCCATGGTTGCACGTGAGGCAGCAGCACGCAAGGAAGCAGAAAAATAATAATGATTCATAAATGATACGAATGGTATGGATACAAAGAACCCTCATTCAGTTGAGCACATTCCTCAGCTTGATCGTGAAGAATTGCGCGCATTCATTCGTGATGGTATTCGCAAAGCAGTTGAAGCGGGGCATGATTTTTCACCCCAAACCATCCCGACTGTTTCGCTTGGTGATATGCGTACTGTAGTCAGCGATCTTCTGCGCGAATATGTTGAGCGTGATGCGGCAAATGAATTTGTAACATTATTTTATGCGATGAGTGATATCCTTCCAATGCAAGGCGATCGGAATGAAGATATTGCGCCACAGGGTGCGCGCGCTATTCGAGACGCCCTTAATAAGAAAATTATGGAGCTCTGGAGAGAAGATATAATGTCCGAAGAAGGAAAGAATCCTCAAAACGAGTTATTGCTTAAGCGCGCGTTTCATTTCGGCATATTCAACAAAGACGACATACGAGGGATTTCTGGATTAAAGGATGCTGAAAGTATTGGATATCCGTACGGTCAAGGTCCCGGTAAAGATAGATCATGAGCGCATTTCGCCTTCAATCCTCCTTCCCTCCTGCCGGCGATCAGCCGCAAGCCATCCAAAAACTATCGGATAGCTTTTCTCACTTTCCTCGTCAAACCCTTCTTGGTATTACCGGCAGCGGTAAAACATATACCGTTGCCAGTGTCATTGAAAACATTCAAGCGCCAACTCTCGTCCTTTCGCATAACAAAACCCTTGCCGCACAGCTGTACACAGAATTCAAGAGCTTTTTTCCGAATAACAAAGTTTGCTACTTTGTGTCATATTACGACTACTATCAGCCGGAAAGCTATCTCCCGCAAACAGACACCTATATAGAAAAAGAGACGCAGATCAATGAGAAGATTGATCAACTCCGCCTTGAAGCGATGTCTTCCCTCATGACGCGGCCCGACACGATCGTCGTGGCGTCGGTATCGTGTATTTATGCTCTGGGAAATCCGGTTGATTTCAAGAGCGGTATGCGGACAATCAAGGCATGGGAGACAATGCGGCGCAAGGATTTTCAAGCACTGCTTATAGAACTCCTCTATCAGCGGAATGACAGTGACCTTGCCGCAGGACGTTTTCGTGTTCGGGGTGATGTCGTTGATGTGATTCAGGGGTTTGGCGGTGATATCTATCGTTTCACATTTTCTGGCGATGAGATAGAGTCGATCACAACGCTGGATGCTATATCGCTCTCTCCAACCCTTGTCATCCCGGCGGAGGCCGGGATCCAGTCACTAGAGAACGGTGACAGCAATCTTTCAGAATGCACGCTTTTCCCAGCCCGTCCCTTTATTACGCCGGAGGATAAACGACGGCGCGCGCTTGAGAGAATTCGCGAAGAGCTGCGTGCGCGCCTTAAAGAATTGCCTGCGCTTGAAGCGCATCGCCTGGAACAGCGTACCAATTATGACCTTGAGATGCTTGAACAGATCGGCGTGTGCAAGGGCGTGGAAAATTACTCTCGCCATTTTGATGACCGCAAAGAGGGCGAGCCACCCTTTTGTCTCATCGATTATTTCGCCCAGAATCCTTTTTCAAAAGATTTCCTCATGGTTGTAGACGAGAGTCACGTCACGGTTCCGCAAGTGCGCGGTATGTATCATGGCGATCGGTCGCGGAAGAAAAATCTCATAGACTTCGGTTTTCGCCTTCCAAGCGCGTATGACAACCGCCCGTTGAAATTTCATGAATTTGAGAAGTACCTCACGCATGCGATTTTTACCAGCGCGACACCGGGCGAGTATGAATCATCCTCAAGCGGACAGATTGTCGAGCAAGTGGTGCGTCCAACCGGACTCATTGATCCGCCGATTATCGTGAAACCCATACTCGGATGCATTGAAGATGTGCAGAAGGAGATTCGCGCAACAATAGAGCAAGGGGATCGGGTGCTGGTAACAACGCTCACCAAACGATCGGCAGAAGAATTGGCGGAATACCTAACCCTTCATGACATCAAGGCGCGGTATCTCCACAGCGAAATCGATACCATTGAGCGAACAAAAATTTTAAAAGATTTGCGCATCGGCGTGTTTGATGTTCTGGTTGGCATCAATCTTTTGCGTGAGGGGTTGGATATTCCCGAAGTTGCCCTTGTCGCAATTCTTGATGCCGATAAGGAGGGGTTCTTGCGCAATGCCACCAGTCTTATTCAGACCATCGGCCGCGGCGCGCGCAATCTGCATGGCCGCGCAATTCTCTATGCCGATGTGATGACCGAGTCTATTCGGCACGCGGTTTCTGAAACCGAACGGCGCAGGAAAATTCAAAAGGCGTATAACAAAAAGCACGGCATTACTCCACGAAGCATCGAGAAAATGGTGTCTAGTTCCTTTTTTGAAGGTATCGATGTTGATGCTATACAAAAAAGGTATCTGACACCATTGTCTATCCATGACACGATCGTTGCCCTGCAAGAAGAGATGCGCGGTGCTGTTGAACGCCTTGATTTTGAAAAAGCCATTCTCCTTCGCGACACGCTTGCCAAGCTGAAAAAGGAGAAGCGCACGCGGGATTGACGGACTCCGCTGTTTACATTTGAGGATTGCTTCCTTGTTCGTTTCGTGATATGATACAGCGTCTATGAAGAATGAATCAATCATCATCAAGGGCGCGCGGCAGCACAATCTCAAGAACATCAACGTTGAGATTCCAATTAATGCCTTAACTGTCATCACGGGACTATCCGGAAGCGGGAAGTCCAGTTTGGCATTCGATACATTGTATGCGGAAGGTCAGCGTCGGTATGTGGAGAGTCTTTCTGCCTATGCACGGCAGTTCTTGGGCGTGATGAACAAACCCGACGTGGATTCGATCAAGGGCCTCTCACCGGCAATTGCCATTCAGCAAAAGAAGCTTTCTCAAAATCCACGCTCAACAGTCGGAACCGTCACCGAGATTTATGATTACCTTCGCCTGCTGTTTGCGCGCATCGGCACTCCCCATTGTCCTCACTGTGGACGGGAAATTACGCATCAGGATCCTCAATCAATCACCAAACAAATTTTGAAAAGCTATGGCGGTGGGCGCGTCCAGATTCTCGCGCCTATTGTACGCGGACGAAAAGGAACCTACGAGGCGCTGTTCTCAGATCTCAAGAGGCAGGGATATACGCGCGTACGCGTTGATGGCGCCTTCTACAATCTTGGGACGGAAAATATTCTTCTCAAGCGATACGTCATTCACACTATCGAGGTTGTCATTGATCGTATCGCTGTTGATACCGATGAAAAATCGCGCATTCAAGAGGCGGTGGAACACGCGCTTCGTGCCGGCAACGGCTTTCTTCTCATTCTCTCAGAGCGAAAAGAGAGCGCGCATAATGTCGATACGGCGAAATGGACAGAAACACTCCTCAGCCAGCATCTTGCTTGCGTACGCTGCGGCGTGAGTTTTGATGAACTTACGCCACGGAATTTTTCCTTTAACGCGCCTCAAGGCGCTTGCGCCGAGTGCCACGGTCTTGGCGTCATTCAGGAGTTTGACGAAGATCTCATCATTCCCGACAGAACACGTTCAATTGACGATGGAGCAATAATGCCGTGGCGCACCATGACGCTTTGGATCCGCAGGTCGTTTCTCGAATCGCTGAGTGCACAGCACGGGTTTTCGCTCGCAAAGCCTATTAAAGACCTTCCGCGATCAGTGATTACCATGCTGCTCGATGGGGACAGCGATCAAGGGTGGGAGGGGATTGTTCCACAGCTCAAGCGGTATTATCGCCAAACAGGTTCTGAAGACCGCCGTATTGATATTTCAAAATTTCTCCGCGAGCGCATATGCCCAAGTTGTAGCGGAAAGCGTTTGAAAAAAGAGAGCCTCGCCGTTCTTGTCGGTGAAAAGTCAATTATTGACGTGACCGACCTCTCACTTCTGCAGGCACAAGAGTTTGTAGTATCATTATCGCTTTTGGATACGCAGAAAAAGATTGCCCACCAGATTATCAAGGAGATCGTTGCGCGTATCTCGTTTTTGGTCAATGTCGGGCTTGATTATGTTACCCTTTCGCGGAGCGCTGGAACGCTTTCCGGCGGTGAGGCGCAGCGTATTCATCTTGCGACGCAGATTGGATCCGAGCTGCGCGGTGTACTGTATATTTTGGATGAGCCGTCAATCGGGCTGCATCAGCGCGACAATGAGAAGCTGCTTTGTACGCTCAAAAATCTTCGCGATATCGGCAACACGGTAATCGTTGTTGAACATGACGCGGATACGATGCGCAACGCAGACCATCTCATTGATATTGGACCCGGCGCGGGTGTTCATGGTGGGTCGGTGATGTACTCTGGGACGCCGACAAAAATTACGAGCGCGACAAAATCGCTCACCGGACAGTATTTGAGCGGGAAGAAAAAGGTAGACATTCCCAAAGAACGCAGGAAACCTCGTGGATTCCTGACACTCTTCGGAGCACGCGAACATAATCTGAAAAACGTCATAGCAAAATTTCCGCTCTCGGTGTTCTGCTGCGTCACCGGCGTGTCAGGAAGCGGGAAAAGCACGCTCATCAGTGAGACGCTCTATCCAATCCTTGCGAATACCTTCAATCGTACAGCCGAAGTTCCTGGCGCGTATACGAGCATCGACGGCGTCTCATATCTGGACAAGGCGATCATCATTGACCAGAATCCGATTGGCAGAACGCCACGATCAAATCCCGCAACCTACACGGGCGTCTTCACCTATATCCGCGAACTATTCAGTGCGACGAAGGAGGCGCGCATGCGCGGATATGCTCCCGGACGATTCAGCTTCAATGTTGCGGAGGGGCGGTGTGGAAATTGCGATGGCGATGGGTTGATTAAAATTGAGATGCACTTCCTTCCCGACGTCTATATACCCTGTGAAGTCTGCGGCGGAAAACGCTATGACGAAGAGACGCTGTCGGTCAAGTACAAAGAAAAAACAATCGCCGACGTCCTTGCCATGACCGTTGAGGAGGCGCGTGATTTTTTTATCAGCATCCCGCGGATAAAGAACAAACTGCAGACGCTCCTTGATGTCGGTCTTGGATATATCGAACTGGGACAATCGGCAACAACGCTTTCCGGCGGAGAGGCACAGCGCATCAAACTGGCAACAGAGCTCTCACGACGCGATACCGGACGCACGCTCTATCTCCTCGACGAGCCAACAACCGGATTGCACTTTGAGGATATTAAAAAGCTTCTCGGTGTTCTTAATCGATTGGTGGATAAAGGAAATTCCGTGCTTGTCATCGAACACAATCTTGACGTCATTAAGACTGCCGACTACATTATTGATCTAGGGCCCGAAGGCGGCGATGCCGGAGGTGAGATTATTGCACAGGGAACACCGGAGGAGGTTGCAAAGGTTACAAAGAGCTATACGGGGCAGTTTTTGAAAAAAGCGTTGAAGAAATTCTGAATGGACCGAGGGGGAGTCGAACCCCTAGAACATGGATGATAAGCCAGTTCCCGGGACCACCCGGACTCGGCTCTCAGGTCCACGTCAAAGTATAGCAAATAAAATGAAAAGCTCCCACTGGGAGCTTTTCAAGGAGTTCTGGGCAGTTCCAGTTAAGAACTGGCTTATCATCTAATTAATATGCTACACGATAATAAAATTTTGTCAAGATCTGTAAAAAATATCCCACCAAACTCTGGATGTTATCTCATGAAGAATGCCGATGGCGGTGTTGTATATGTTGGGAAGGCAAAGCATCTCCGCAAGCGGGTAGCATCATATTGGCGCGCACGGGATTATAAAACAGTAGCGCTTGTCGCAGAAATTGCCGATATTGAAACAATTGTAACCGACACAGAGGAAGAGGCACTAGTTCTGGAGGCGCAACTGATACAGACCCATCACCCAAAGTATAATATAGACCTGCAGACCCCCGGGCGCTACGCATATATCAAGCTGACCAGAGAGGCGTATCCGCGTTTTGTGATCGCGCGCAAAGTAACAAAAGACGGAACATTTTTTGGCCCCTATCCTTCTGCCGCCACGCGCAATCAACTGTTGCGCAGCGCACACACGCTCTTTCAGCTCTGCTCTACAAAAAGAAATCAAAAGCGGCCGTGCTTTCGATATTCGCTAGGGGCATGTGCGGGCGCATGCGCAGGAAGGGTATCAAAAGAGGAACATGCGCGAGCTATTGCATCGGCGCTAAGGTTTTTGCGCGGAGAATTTTCATCTTTGATACGCGAAACAGAGCACTTAATGAAAGATGCGGCAAAGCGCGAACAGTATGAGCAGGCAAAAATTTATCGTGATCGCTTGCTCGCGTTGCGTAAGCGCGAAGAGCAAAAACTCTCTCAACCTAAACGGTATGACCAGGATATTGTGAATTATGTTGCAATAGAGGGGAGAGGTATGCCCTTGTCACTTGGGGCTCCCTTCGTCAAATCGCTCCAAGGACACACCTCTCCTCACGATCGCAACGTTCGGTGTCTTACTATTCAACTATTCCACTTCAATCGCGGAATTATCTCTGGACGGAAGGAATTTACTTTTGATCTTGATGTCCTTGCGGTTGAGGGAGCCCACGAAGCGCTGCGCGACTTCATCGTTCAATACTATACGAGCCATGCAATTCCAAGCGAAATAGTGATTCCGGAAGCTATTCCCGACTGTGAGCTTCTTGAGCGCTTTTTTTGTAAACAAAGCGGCCATGCAGTAACACTTGTCGTGCCGCAACGAGGGACAAAGAGAAAGTTACTTGAGATGGTAAAAAAGAACCTTCTTACCAAGCTCGGCGAGGGCGGCGGTCAGCTCTACGAACTCCAGCGTCTACTGCGATTGCCAGACCTTCCGCGCATTATCGATTGTATTGACATTTCGCACTTGAGCGGGACTGAAACGGTTGGTTCACTAGTTCAATTTATGAATGGTCAGCCAACAAAAGCAGGATACCGCAAGTTTATTATCAAAAACGTCAAGGGGAACAATGACGTTGCATCGATCCATGAAGTGGTGACGAGATTTGCAAAACGTATACAAGAAGAAAAAGAAAAAAAGCCGGATTTACTGCTGATTGATGGCGGGAAAGGGCAGCTGAACAGCGCTTTGCGCGCACTTTCTGAATTACATCTTGAAGTTTCAGTCGCCGGTCTTGCAAAGCGCCTTGAGGAGGTGTATGTGCCAGGATCCAAGGATCCTCTCATGATACCTCCAAGAAGTACGGCTCTTCAACTCCTCCGCGCAGTTCGTGATGAGGCACACCGCTTTGCGATTACCTTCCAGCGTAGGAGGCGCCGGGGGCAAGGGATAAGCCCTTGAGACTTGGGGCTCCCTTCGTCAAATCGTCTCAAGGGCTTATCCCTTGCCCTAAAATACATTTCTCTATGTCATTTTGGAACAACCTAAAAAAACCAATCATGGCGTTGGCGCCGATGGCGGATGTCACCGATGCTGCCTTTCGTCAAATTATTGCGAAGTACGGCAAGCCCGATGTGATGTTTACCGAGTTTACCTCTGTGGCGGGGTTATGCTCTCCCGGGCGCGAGAATCTTCTGATTGATTTTTGGCATACGGAAAGCGAGCGGCCTATTGTTGCGCAGATTTTTGGCAGCAACCCCGCGCAATTTTACGAAGCCGCCAAGCTCATAAAAAAACTCGGCTTTGACGGCATTGACATCAATATGGGATGTCCTGATCGAAGCGTCGAAAAACAGGGCGGGGGAGCCGCGCTCATGAAAGATCCACACCTTGCACAAAAGATTATTGCAGAGACCAAGCGTGGCGCAGGAAAGCTGCCAGTATCGGTAAAAACGCGTCTTGGATACAACAAAGTGGATCTTTGCTGGATTCAGGCGATCCTCGACGCACAACCAGCGGCACTGACCGTTCATTTGCGCACACGAAAGGAGATGTCGGATGTTGCTGCGCATTGGGACGTTATGTCCGACATCGTTGGTATATTGTCATCCCGGCGAAGGCCGGGATCCAAGCCATTGATCCTTGGCAATGGCGATGTTCAAGACGTGCAGGAGGCTCAAGAAAAATGCAGACAATATGGATGCGACGGGGTGATGATTGGGCGCGGAATTTTCGGAAATCCGTGGCTGTTTGCGACGGGGAGCAGTCGGGATATCTTGACCGGTCTGCGCCCCGACAGTGCTCGCTTTGGACAAGACACCCTGCCCCCGCTTCGACAACCAACGATTCTTCTTGAGGAGAGGTTAAGAGTCATGATCGAGCACACCTATCTTTTTGAAAAGCTCTTTACGGGCATCAAGAATTTTGACATTATGAAAAAGCACTACAAAGCCTATGTTGGCGGGTTTGATGGGGCAAAGGAGCTGCGTATCCGTCTCATGGCATGCAAAACAGCCGATGAGGTGGCACGGATAATAGAGAACAGGCCATCCTTGCAATGAACATTGTGTAGCGATATACTACAACCATGGAATATAGAAAACATCCAGACCGCAGATGGCAACAGTACTTTGCCGGTATCGTGCTGTATCTTTTGATACCACCAATAGTGATTCTTGATTGTCTTGTGGAGATATACCATCGGCTCTGCTTTCCGATCCTTGGTATTCCGCTCGTAAAGCGTTCGCAGTATATTCGTATTGATCGGCACCGTCTTTCATATCTCAGCATATGGGAGAAAATTAATTGCGCCTATTGCGGATACGCCAACGGCCTTATCATGTACGCAATGCGCATTGCCGGAGAAACAGAGCGGTATTGGTGCAGCATTAAGCACAAGGAAGATCCAACCTTCACATCGCCGCCACACCACCAGTTTTTTCTTCCCTACGCCGACGAACAATCATTTAAAGATTTTTTAAAGTAATTACAGCCATGACTATGGATCAAAAAATTCTTACCGGAGGGATCGCGCTTATACTCATCATCGTCCTTGGTGCGGGTTGGATGATGCAAAAAAATAACACAACTTCGCAAGTGGAGCTTCCTGTTGATTTCTCTCTTGGGCTGTCTGATGACGCGCTTGATTCAGTACTTTTTACTGATCAAGAATCAGAACCATCTAACTCATTTCTCGATAATCTAGAATCTGGCTTTCCAGCCATCACGCTGGACGATCAGAATACACCACCTATGTCAGAAACAACACAAGAGCAAGCGCTTACAGCGACTCTGCATACCGAGAAGGGCGATATTGTCATCGCATTAAACAGTAACGCGACGCCAAAGACCGTCCAGAATTTTGTCACCTTGGCAAAAAAAGATTTCTACAACAACACCGTATTCCATCGCACCATCAAGGGATTCATGATCCAGGGCGGTGACCCAAAAGGGGATGGTACCGGCGGTCCAGGATACAAGTTTGATGACGAGCCATTTGAAGGTGAGTACACGCGCGGGACAGTGGCGATGGCAAATGCAGGGCCAAATACGAACGGCAGCCAGTTTTTCATCATGCACGCAGACTACGCACTGCCAAAGAACTACGTGATTTTTGGAAAAGTCACCAAGGGTATGGATGTGGTTGATCAAATCGCCACCGCGCCCACAGCGTTTTCGCCATCTGGAGAAAACTCAAAACCTGTCACGCCGGTGAAAGTGAAGTCCGTAGAAATCGAAGAAGTACAGTAAAATTGGTAGTAACATGCCAGTATTGACACCTGGTGAAACTGGTTCAAGTCCCGTCGTGTCCAGTCGGCCGTAAAAATATGAAGTATTATTTAACCACACCCATCTACTATATCAACGACAAGCCGCATATCGGACACGCATATACCACGATCGTATCCGATATTTTGGCGCACTATCATCGCCTCCGCGGCGCGGATGTGTTTTTTTTGACCGGTGTTGATGAAAACAGCCTCAAGAACATTGAGGCGGCAGAGAAGCTAGGGATGGGAGATCGCATCCAAGAGTATCTGGATATGCAGTCCGCGCTATGGAAGCAAACATGGGACTCGCTCGGTATTACCTATACTGATTTCATTCGTACCACAGAGGAGCGGCACAAACAGGGAGTGGAGAAATTCTGGAAGAGAGTGCGGGAGAACGGTGATATTTACAAAGGCACCTACGAAGGATTCTACTGCGTGGGATGCGAGGCGTTCATTCGCGAGACGGATCTGGTGGATGGTAAGTGCCAGCATCATGATAAAGAGCCAAAGAAATTGATTGAGGAGAATTACTTTTTTGCCCTATCGAAATACCGTGAACGCCTCCTTGCATATATTGAACAGAATCCTGACTTTGTCCAACCGCAGAGCCGGCGAAACGAAATCGTCAATTACATTCGCGATCACCTCGAGGACGTAAGCATCTCGCGGCAAAGCATGAAGTGGGGCATTCCGGTGCCCGGAGATCCGGAACAGGTGGTCTATGTGTGGTTTGACGCACTTATCAACTATCTCACTGGAATTGGTTATGGATGGGATGACGAACTCTTTGCGCGGTACTGGCCTGCCGATCTGCATCTCGTCGGGAAGGAAATTATCAAATTCCACTGCGCGCTATGGCCGGCGATGCTGATGTCTGCCGGCATTTCTCTGCCTGCCCGCGTCTTCGCGCATGGGTTTTTTACCATCGATGGACAGAAGATGAGCAAGTCACTGGGCAATGCCATTGATCCGGTGGAGATTGCAAAGGTGCATGGCATGGACGCGATGCGGTATTTTCTCCTGCGCGAGGTTCCGTTTGGCGGCGATGGTGATTTTTCCTACGAGCGGTTCAGCAAGCGCTATGAGTCCGATCTCTCAAAAGGTGTTGGGAACTTTGTCAGCCGCGTGCTGGCGATGGCGGAGAAAATGGTGTCAGGTTCCATTTCCGAAAAAATGGAACCTGACACCATTTTCTCACAGGGGATCTCCGATCAGGTCGGGGATGACAGCATACATGAACGTGTTCAAGAGGTGTGGCAAGAATACGAGGAGACATTTGATCGGATTCGGCCCGATGAGGCGCTCGATGCTGTTTGGCGCCTTATTTCCTTTGGCGATAAATATATTGAAGAGAAAAAACCCTGGGCCATTCTCAAGGGGAATACAGAGGAGTATACTAAGATTATTGGAATACTCTTGGAGCTCGTCCGCCACGTGAGCTTGTTGTTGTATCCTTTTATGCCTGAGACGGCCCTGAAGGTCTGGCGTTCGCTGGGTGTTGAGGAACCTCATAAGGAGCAGTATCTGGCAAAGCTTAAAGAGTGGAGGGCTGTTCCAATTACCAAGATTGAGCGAGGGGAAGCGCTGTTTCCACTAAACCCTAAACCCTAACCCCTGTTTTTATGACCACCCTTGATCTCATCTTCCTCGTCATCCTCTGCGTCTTTTTTGTCATCGGCTTTACCCGAGGGTTGATTAAGCAGGTCGGGTCGCTCTTGGGGTATTTTGTCGCACTGTGGGCGGCAAATATGTATCATGGACCGGTGACCGAGTACATTAAAACAGGGCTCACGAACTGGCAGCCGTTTTTGGCAGGACCCCTGTCTGTCGTTTTGGGCTACGTCGGCGCATATATTCTTGCCTATTTTTTGTGGCACCTTCTTATCAATATTATTGATGGTGCATTTCGCCTGTTTTCAATCGTCCCCTTACTGAACATGACAAATCGTTTGGGTGGTGCGGCGGTCGGCCTTGCCGAGGGGGTGTTGCTTCTTGCGGCGGGCGTGTATATTTTTTCAACGTTTCCGCTTTCAAGCGATATTACCGCAACGATCAAGCGATCCCAGCTCGTTCCTGTTTTTGATGGCGTGGTGACGCTCGTCAAACCACTTTTGCCATCGGTTATTGAGCAGGGTCCGAAGCTGTTTGATCTCAAGAATATTCAAAATCTCAAACTGCCCGCGAATGTACAGGGCGAGATTGATATCACCAAACTTAACCCGCAAGAGATTCGTGAGTATATGAAGCAGCTCGGTATTACCGAAAAGGATCTGCCGCCCGAGATCGGACAGTTGCTGAGGGAAGCGGAGAAAAAGTTAAAAAAAGAGGAGAAGAATTTTAAACTTAAACCGTAAAAAAATATGTCAAACGCGACATTGGAACGAGAATCACAAGAGGGTGAAAAAACCGTCGATGAACTTATTGAAGATTTGCGCCAAATGAAAATTGAACATGACGATACAGGCGCAACGCCGTACCCCAAAATTATTCGCGAGATAGCAGAGTGTGCGACGGGCGTGATGAACGAGAAGCGCATGAAACTCTATTCGACATGGAGCGATGATGATTTTCAAAAGGTACTCGATGCGCTTGAGGAAGATTTGTTGAGCGGGGAGTAAGCGCGGTATGCGACTGATCGACACGCATTGCCATATTCAATTCGATGCGTATGACAATGACCGCGATGCTGTCATTCATTCATGTGCAGAAAAAGAGATCGGATTGATGGTTGTCGGCTGTGACGAGAAGAGCAGCCGTGACGCGCTGGCGCTTGTTGAAAAAATGGGGTCAGGGATAATAGGGATAATGGGGTCAGGAGCCATTAATTTAATGGCTCCTGACCCCATTATCGACTGGTGCAGCGTGGGTCAGCATCCGACAGATAGCGGTCAGACCTTTGACTATAAAACATTTTACAATCTCGCGCGCAGTTCGAAAAAAGTACGCGCAATAGGGGAATGCGGGCTTGATTATTACCATCTCGATGGTTTAGGGGACAGGGTTCAGGGTACAGAAAGACAGAAGGATTTATTTTTTCAGCATCTGAACCTCGCGCACGAATTGAATCTGCCGCTCATCATTCATTGCAGAGACGCACACGATGATATGATTGAGATACTCGTTCATCGGTTTGGGATTGCAGACACCGTTTCTGCTGACACCGTTTCAACCCGCGAACATGGAGTTCTGCACTGTTTCACCGGTACGGCGCGCGACGCGCAAAGCTATCTTGATTTGGGCTTTATGATTTCATTTACCGGCATCATCACCTTTACCGATCAGTATGATGACGTTGTGCGAACAGTACCGTTGGAAAAGATGCTTGTTGAAACCGATGCGCCATTCCTCGCGCCGGTCCCTCATCGCGGAAAACGCAACTTCCCTGAGTACGTCGAGTATATCGCGCGTCGTATCGCAGAAATCAAAGACATTCCCTACGAAGAGGTCGCTCGCGTGACAACAGAAAACGCCAAACGATTGTTCGGATTAACATTGTGATAAATATCTATGAAAGAAAGCAGTATTAAAGGGCCGTTTCAGCCAGTGGATTCGGGGATTTTTATCGATGAAACAGCCGAAGCAGCACCACGGCGAGTCAGACGTTCGATCGATCAGAAACAGGGGGGTGAACCGGCACAACCGAGCGTACCTCCCGATACGGAGGAAACAGAGCTCTTGCCCGGAGAAGAAGAGTATGCGCGCCTCATGACCATTCACCTAAAAGAGCCGAAGCCATTTCCAAAGAATACGGAAGAATTGCGCGCAAGCATGTTTCCAAAGCTGGAAGAATTGAATAAGCAGATCAGACCTGAGGATAAGCGCCTTTCTGACAAAATTGAATTTTACCCAAAAGCAAAAAAATTGTTTACCAGCAATGATGATCCGCTTCACGATGATGCGCTCATAACATATGCCGATCAATTATACCGCACCTATCTGCGCGGGCATTCTTTGCGTGAGGCCATCTATAACATTTTTCTTCTCCTCAATATTCATAATACGATTGCGATATCGATTGGAAAAGTGCCGAAGATACGAGTCCAGATGCTCGGATCCGCCATTGCCGATTCATTATTAATCCATCATGACATAACGCCAGAACAATTGTCTGAAATTGACACCATTATGCGGGGCGTCGGCGGAGTGCTTGGCGAAGGATTTAAAGAAATTGTAAGGAATAGAATCGGGGATTATGTAAAGGTGCGTTCGTATGCCGAGCAATTGCGCGGCAAATTAGCCGAACATCATGAGTCCTTGTCCACCCTACAGCCAGAGCTCCAGCAGATGAGCGGTGAATTCATGGAACAAATCCGTAGCCTTCGGAAATACGGGATAAAGTCATCTTATTATCAGGATGGGTTTTTGCACGCTGATGCTGATGCGTGGGTGATAACGGATATCAATGACATCATTTCTGGAAGCCAATCGCGGCGCGGTATTGTTGCGCTGATATCGCTTTCCAACAGGGAGGATCTGGTAAAGGCCGGCGAGTTGCGTTATGACTTGAAAACGGATGCGGTGTCACGCCGATACGAATCGTCATATCCGGCTGGCGCTCCTTTTTTCCTAAAGTGGGACGGGGAATTGTATGATAATGCGCCCGATCGCCATCTTTCCGCTCAGGAAATTTTTCAGCGAGTCGGAGCCGAAATTGAATATGAGATTGTTCGCGCTTCCTTTCTTGCCAGAATCCATGATCTGGTTGTTCCGCTGGAATTGACGCGAACGCTTCCGCCGATTGACGACCTTGGACAGGCATTTAGCCAGCGTTCCGGCGAGGGCCGCGATCCTGAAGACATTGCCACGGTGATACGAAAGATTTTTTTGCCTCGTATCCGCTTACATGCGGATGATCGTGTTCGAAAGCTGCTTGATGACGATGTTGCGCAGCGGAGCCATTCCGTACGCGAACACGATGTGACTGCATTCACGCGCGAACTGCCGGTTGGCTGCCACCCGAGTCCGCAGGCGGTTGCACTTGCTCGGGAATATAATTTTATTTTGGATCCACAGGGAAATCGCACGTTCGTTCGGCCCCATACGCGCGGCACAGGTGGTGCGGGTTTTATTTATGAACAGAAAGACACATCTTGACCCCATTATCCTTAACACCAATTTCAAATTGACCGCCATGCGTGTTCGTGGTAATCTTACAAAAGCACCATTCATGATATGGTAGAACACACAACCGAAAAACTGAAAACATATTTTGAAAAACGCGACGATGTACTGTTGGCGTTTCTTTTTGGTTCTCGTGGCACGGGACTGACACGCCCATCATCA
The DNA here is from genome assembly GCA_016206155.1 of Candidatus Uhrbacteria bacterium. Lineage (GTDB taxonomy): Bacteria > Patescibacteriota > Patescibacteriia > JACQRZ01 > JACQRZ01 > JACQSC01. Next base: position 67,612 of record JACQSC010000001.1, read on the forward strand.
GACTGGGATATTGCGGTGTATCTCACACCACGTCAATGGGGTGAGCTGGAAACGAAACATGAATATCAAGGTGAATCTGATATTCGCGCCGATGTTGAGCGATTAGTATCAGCCGACGTTGACCTTGCTGTGCTTAATCGCGCGCGCCCCTCATTGGTTTTTTCGATATTGAATTCCGGTCTGCCGCTTGCGCTCAAAGACATGCGCCTGTATCTCACACTTCTTTCCCGCACTCATTATGATGCCGTTGACTATTGGAATTTTGTCCAGGAATATCGAACACTCTATGAACGGGCACAATCACTTGCACCAGAAGCGCGAGCGCTTCTTCTTGAGCATCTTACCTTTCTTGAGAACGAACTTGAGGACGCAGAAAAATTTTCTCACATCACCTACAAGGAGTATCAAGAAAAAAGAGATACCCGACGGAACATCGAGCGGTGGATTGAAAACTGCGTGATGAGCGCGCTTGACATCGCAAAGGTTATTCTCGCATCAGAAAAAAGGGATGTTCCGCAAACATATAAAGATATGCTCCGTGAGTTTGGGGCGCTGCTTGTTTCCGAGGAATTTGGGGAAGCATTTTCGGAGTATGCCTCGTTGCGCAACATCCTTGCGCATGAATATATGGATCTTCGCTGGGAACGTATTGAGGGATTCGCGCGCAATGCGACCCCTCTCTATTCCAAATTTACTTCAGCGGTTAAAACATATCTCTCCGATCAGCACAACGCTCCGGGCGGTATGGTTGAATAACGTATAATCGGACGTATAATCGTCCGATTATACGCAGACATCGCATGAAAACACAAACATTCGTTCGTAAATTGCAGAAAATCAGCTCGCACTCTTATGTGATCAATGTTCCAAAAACATTCATTGATCACTTCGGGTGGAAGGAGCATCAAAAACTCACCCTCTCGCTTGGAGAGCGCAAACGCGGCATTCGCCTTGCGGATTTTGCGCCTCGAAGAACATCAAAAATATGAGTGGAGAATTGAATACGATCGTCAAGGGAAACACTATGTGGCAACGCAAGTATGGACAGTTCAAGATAGGAAGATACATGTTCTTACATTCACCGCGCTTTCTGGCGAAATTCACGATCTCTATTATCCAGTGTTTATGAACATGGTGCAGACGTTTGAGCTTTTTTAGAATCAATCAGACCAACAGCAAGACCATTGTTTTTTGTTGAGTTTCGTATCTCGCCGGTGTATACTATAAGGGTTAATCATTTTTTATTTCTATGGAACAGCAGCAGCCATCCAAGGGAGCGGCAACGTCCGTCCCTTTGGCAACAGGATCAAAACGTCCGGTTTTGATCACAATCTTGGCAGTGTTATCGTTTATCGGATACCCATTGGTATTCATCAATGTCCTCAATCCGCTCGCAAGCGCTCTTTTTGTGCCGCTCTACGGTTCATTCTATCTTCCAATCATGGCGGTAATGTCTGCACTGGGATTTATAGGGTTTATCGGGTTGTGGCAAATGAAAAAATGGGGACTCTATCTCTATGCCGCATCAATCGTGTTCTCCATTTTGGCAAATGCGCTTCTTGGAGAATTTAGCTGGGCAAATCCGATACTCCCAATTGTTTTTGTTATTCTTGTCGGGCTGTACTACAAGCGAATGAAATAGATTTTTTCATTATTTTCACTCTATGGAAATATATATCGCCCTTGCACTCGGGATCGTCATTCTCCTGGCGCTCATTGGCCTGTTTAACTCGCTTGTTCGCAGGCGAAATACGGTTAGAAACGCATGGTCGGATATTGACGTGCAGCTCAAGCGTCGGTATGACCTTATCCCCAACATCGTTTCGGTTGTGAAAGGATATATGCAGCATGAAAGAAGTGTCCTTGAGGACGTGACGAAGGCACGGACAGCAGCGCTCTCTGCGCATACACCCCTCGAAAAGGAGCAACCGGAGTATGCACTTGCCGGCGCGCTTAAATCGCTTTTTGCCGTTGCGGAAAATTATCCCGACCTTAAAGCGTCCGTTAATTTTCAGCAATTGCAGGAACAGCTATCTTTCCTTGAGAACGACATTCAATCCGCGCGCCGTTATTATAACGCGGCGGTGCGAGAATTTAATACCGCTATTCAAACATTTCCGTCGTTTCTTCTGGCTGGTTCCATGGGTTTTTCGCAAGAGCCGTTTTTCCAGGCCGATGAGCAGGAACGAAAGAATGTTAACGTGACCATGTAGACGTATGGTTTTCTGGCGCTATTTGAAAAATATTCTCCCGCTCTTTTTAGGGGCGGGAATGTTTGTTTTTTTATTTTTCCCAGCGATAACTCACGCCGAAAACATTGATTCGTTTCATGTTGTCGCGAAAATGCGCAACGATGGAACAGTGTGGGTGAGCGAAGAGATTGCGTATAATTTTGGCAATCTCGTTCGGCACGGGATATTTCGCACGATCCAGCTCACCAGTGAGGATGGCCCGCGTATCTTAATAGCCCTCACCTCCATTCTTGATGAAGCACAGCAACCCTACGCGTTCACGGACGAGAGCAGTGCGCGTTCCGTTAGATGGAAGATTGGCGATCCGAACAGCACGATAAGCGGAAAGAAGACGTACTGGCTCAATTACGATGTGAGTAACGTGATACGGCACTTTGACGATCACGATGAGTGGTATTGGAACGCTACGGGAAACGAATGGGAGGTTCCGATATATGCAAGCGATATCACCGTTGAGTTACCGCAAGGAGCCTCTGTCGCAAATGCGCAGGCCGTCTGTTTTGCTGGGGTATCCGGCAGTAAGGAAAGCGAATGCACTGTTGAGCGTACGGATGTTGGATTTCATATTACATCATTGCGATCATTTCAGCTCGGTGAAGGTCTCACTATCGCTGTTTCAATACCTCCGGGCATTGTCAGCGGATATGCGGTAGATCTTCCCGAACCCGCACAAAATATCCTGTCTTTTTTTCGCGACTTTGATAGCATATTTGATTTTGAAATCATCGTTGACTTCGCTATCTTTGTATTCATAGTTTTCTTTTTTATTTTTTCTATTTTCAGAAAAAGCAAGGTGCGGATCGTCATCCCGAAAAAGCTGAAGGGTATGCCGATTACAGTCAGCTATGAACCGCCGGAGGGTTTGACACCGCCTGATATTGGGACGATTATTGATCGTTCCATGGACCCGCGCGACATGGCGCCGGTTCTTATTGATCTGGCAATGAAGGGGTATATCAAAATCAATTATAAGGGCGCGAAAAGTTTTGAATTTATCAAGATGAGGAGTGGGGCGGACTTGAAACATCCCGCGCAGGTTCGCATCTATCAAGTTCTCTTTGGCAAAGAAAAGGGTGCAACTCCGTCGCCGGATAAAAAAAAGTGGTGGAGTTTTCTTGTTTCATCTTCGGTATCTCGAGAGCGCGTTTCGCTCAGGGCACTTTCGCGTGAGACATCGCGCGTCCCGGGGATCTTTAGATCACTAAAAACGGAGATGTCGCACTATTTAAAAAAACAAGGATTTATTACTAAACCGCTTGGCGTGTGGTTCGGGCAGCCCATTATTTATGTTAGTGCATTTATTCTGTTGTTCATTGGAATCTCTGTTGAATCTTATTTTTTCGTGGGTATCGGATTCGTCATCGCGCTTATTACGCCCTTTGTGCGCGGTCCCGAACTGCTATCAAAAAAGGGCATTGAAGCGTTCAAAAAAATTCTCGGGTTTAAGGAGTATTTGAGTATGGTCGAAGCTGACCGATTGCGTCTGCTCAACGCGCCGGCTCTGAAGCCAGAAATGTTCGAGAGGTATTTGCCGTTTGCGATGATTTTTAAGGTTGAAAAGGAGTGGGCACAGAAGTTTGAGGCAATACCTCTGGTGCCGCCCCAATGGATGGAGGGATCGCTTGGAACATTTTCTGCCGTGGCATTTGCCGGTTCTCTCTCGTCAATGAACTCATCATTTTCTTCGGCATTTTCCAGCGCCTCAAGTTCGGGCGGGAGTGGCGGCGGGTCATCTGGAGGCGGCTCTGGCGGTGGCGGCGGAGGGAGTTGGTAGATTGCCTATGTTTATTTAAGCAATTAAGTACTAAACATTATTGAGCAGACAAAAAAATCTCTCACGCCAGAGCAGATGGCCTATGTCTGGATTGCAGTTGGCATCGGGTTGGCCGTGGCGTTTATCGTAATTGGGTCGGTGTTCTTCGGCCTCAAGCCTGGACCATCGAGTTCGACACAATCCAACTACGAGCCGATTGACGCATCACAGTACGCTCCCATTGAGTAATTTACTCAATTTTCCCTTGACTTGAGTGGAAAATAGTGTAGTGTTGTATGCATGCAAAAGAGCGATAACAATCCACAACTGCTCGGCCTTGCGCTGCAGATGGGATACCTCATTGCGATTCCGCTTGTGGCGTTTGCGCTGGTTGGCAGATTTGTTGATTCAATTTTTGGGAGTTCGCCGCTCTTTTTTTTAATCGGAATTCTTTTGGCGATTATACTCTCAACAATCCTCGTATACCGGAAGACAACGATGTTGCTCAAGGATGCTGAGGACAAGAACGATACTGGATCCCGCCCTTCGGCGGGATGACAAACCCTATGGTTATTTCCATCGCCGCAGAACCCATCGCCCATATCGGAACATTCCCAGTCACCAACAGCATGGTGGTTGCATGGGTGATGAGCGTTGTACTGATTGCTTTTGGCTGGCTTGCTTCTCGGAGCGCTGTGCTTGTTCCCCGCGGCATTCAGAATACGTTTGAGGCGATTCTGGACCTTCTTCTCAAGATGGTAGACGGTGTTACCAAAAATCGCGCGCAATCGAAAAAAATATTTCCGCTGATCGCTACGATTTTTTTGTTTGTGTTAGCCGTGAACTGGGCAGGCCTTCTTCCGGGTATGGGTGGCGCGGTCGGAGTTCTCGAAGAACACGAGGGCAAGCCCATTATAATCTCATTTATCCGCGCGACCTCTGCTGATCTCAATTTTACACTTGCCTTGGCGCTTATCAGCGTGGTGACGGTTCAGGTTATTGGCATTGCGAGCATTGGATTTTTTAAATATGCAGGAAAATTCGTTAACTTTTCAAGCCCTATTAATTTTTTTGTCGGTATCCTGGAAATGATATCCGAGGTTGCGAAGCTTGTTTCCTTTTCGTTTCGTCTCTTTGGCAATATCTTTGCCGGCGAAGTGCTCTTGACCGTCATGTCGTTTTTGGTACCATATATTATTCCATTGCCATTTCTCGCGCTCGAGGTTTTTGTAGGTTTTATCCAGGCGTTGGTTTTTGCGATGCTGACGCTCGTGTTTTTGAAGATGGGCATGGAGGAAGCGCATTGAACAAGGGTATAGGGTATAGGGTATAGGGTGTAGCTGGAACTAAACCCTAAACCCTAAACCCTAAACGCTATTTAGTATGGAAGAACAACTGAAGCTCATCGAAGCATCCGCAGAATGGGCAAAATTTCTCGGTCCAGCCCTCGCTATGGGATTGGGCGCGATCGGTCCAGGTATTGGTATCGGTATTTTGGTGGGTAAAGCGCTTGAGGCAATTGGCCGTAACCCGGAAGCCGCGGGCAAGATTCAGACTGTTATGATTCTGGGCATTGCGTTTACCGAGGCGATTGCGATTTATGCGCTGGTCATTGCCTTGTTGGTGAAGTTTGTCTAATTGGTTTGACAGGATGATCCTTTCTTTGGTCGGCGAATTACGAATCAAGAATCAAGAATTAAGCACATAAAACATCGGCCCGAATTCATATTCGTAATTCTTAATTCGAAATTCTTAATTCTTCGCATTGAAAACGGCAATGGTGAAAGGAGAGAAACGTATAAATCGTGTATGGAGATATTGAGTAAATTAGGCATTGATTGGAGACTGCTCATTGCGCAGATTGTTAACTTCGCAATTCTTCTCGCACTTCTCTACAAGTTTGCCTACAAGCCGTTGCTTGCGCTTCTTGAAAAGCGCGAGGCGATGATTGCAAAAAGCGTTGAAGATGCGCGGGCGATTGAAGAACGCCTGCAGCAAACAGAAAAGAGCGCGCAAGAGGTTTTGATGGGCGCGCGAAAAGAAGCCGCGGAGATTTTTGAGGCTGCAGAGCATACTGCCGAGCAGCGAAGAAAGCAGTCTTTAGAGAAGACAAAAGAGGACCTGCGCCAGATTGTCGAGCAGACGCGCATGATGCTTAAAAATGAAAAAGAAGCGATGGTGCAAGAAGCGCGAGCTGAGATTGCCCACATTGTTGTCCGGGCCACAGAGCGTGTACTGGCGGATGTTGCGCACGAAAAGGTGAATGATTCCCTTGTACAAAAAACTCTTGAAAAGATTACGGGATGAGGAAGCAAAACGCAAAACAATTTGCCTCTGCGCTTCGAGCATTGACGCGGGGAAAGAAAAAAAGTGAAATAGACACAATCGTTCGCTCGGTTGTAGGGCGTTACGGCGTTACCGGACAGATGAAGTTTCTTGCTCGCGTCTGGCACCAACTCCACGATATTTTGAATAGTGAGAAGGGGGTGGCGCGCGTTGCGGTCCGCGTTCCATCCTGCGATAAAAAGCGCAATCGAGCGTTGACCGGACAAATTGCAAAACAGGTCGGTCGCGACAGTGAGATTTCCATCACAGAAGACCCCTCGCTCATTGCCGGCGCTGTTGTGACAGTAGGTGATAAGCGTTACGACGGCAGCGTTAAGGCGCGAATACGGCAGTTGAGGAAACACCTTCAAAGGAATTAAGAATTATGAATTAAGAATTAAGCATGTTTAAACATCGTATCCTTGATTCTTAATTCGTAATTCTTTATTCTTCGTATCATCAGAGTTCACTATCGATTTTGCAGATAATATTTTTCTCTATGTCACAAACGAACTACATTCTTGAATCGCTAAAAACGCAGATCCAATCGTTCAAAGGAGAGATTGAGGAGTCGGATGTTGGCCGGATTATCGAGGTTGGCGATGGTATTGCCCGCATTCTCGGATTGTCTGGCGCCAAGCAATCGGAGATGCTTGAGATTGAAACGCCCCATGGCGGTACGGTTACCGCCGTTGTTCTCAACCTCGAAGAGGATACCATCGGCGCCATGATCCTTGGTGACTATATGAATATTCATGAGGGGGATACGGTCAAAAGCACAGGGCGCATTTTGGAAGTACCGGTCGGAGATGGCCTCATTGGTCGAGTTGTGAGTCCCTTGGGCGAGGCGCTTGATGGAAAAGGCGCCATTGTTTCTGGCGCGAACTATCCGGTTGAAAAAATCGCACCTGGAGTGATCACGCGGAAGGGTGTGCATCAGCCGCTCCATACTGGCATTAAGGCAATCGACGCCATGATTCCGGTCGGGCGCGGACAGCGCGAACTGATTATCGGCGACCGCCAAACCGGAAAGACCGCCATCGCGATTGATACCATCATTCATCAGAAGCATGAGCGGGCAGCAGGAAATGACATTCTCTGTGTTTACGTTGCTATTGGACAAAAGGAGGGAAAAATCGCAAAGCTTGTTGCCAAGCTCCAAGAAGAGGGGGCGATGGAGTATACCACGATTGTGCTTGCGGGCGCATCGGATCCTGCTTCGCTCTCATATCTCGCCCCGTTCGCGGGCTGTGCAATGGCTGAGTTTTTTATGGATCAGGGACGCGATGTGCTGGTTGTTTATGACGATCTATCAAAACATGCCGTTGCCTATCGTCAACTCTCACTGCTTCTCAGGAGACCGCCTGGACGCGAGGCCTATCCGGGTGATATTTTTTACCTCCATTCACGTCTCCTGGAACGCGCGGCAAAGCTGAACAAGGAGCATGGCGGGGGATCGCTTACGGCGTTTCCGATTATCGAAACTCAAGCCGGTGATGTATCGGCATATATTCCAACCAACGTGATTTCCATTACTGACGGGCAAATCTATCTGGAGGCCGATCTTTTTTACCAAGGCATTCGTCCGGCTGTCAATGTAGGTCTTTCAGTCTCTCGCGTGGGATCTGCGGCACAGACCAAGGCGATGAAAAAGGTTGCGGGCCGCTTGCGTCTTGAACTTGCGCAATATCGCGAATTGGCGGCCTTTGCGCAGTTCGGATCAGATTTGGATGAAGCGACGCAAAAGCAAATTAATCGCGGTGCGCGTCTGACGGAGATTCTCAAACAAGGACAATACGAACCAATGCCGTTCGAGTATCAGACCGTTGCGCTGTATGCCGGCGTCAATGCGTTGTTTGACGATATTCCTGTTGAGAAAATCAAGAAAGTTGAACAGGCATTACACGAATATCTCCACATCAACAAGCGTAAACTCATGGAAACGATTGCGAAGGAACAGGCGTTGAGTGAGGATAGCGAGCAGCGGCTCAAAATTGCGATTGAGGAGTATAAAAAAACAATACCAATATAGGGGCTCGTAATCCGTAACTCGTAACTCGTAAAAAAATCATTACGGATTACGGATTACGGATTACGGATTACGATGTATGAAAGGAACGTTACAGATACGCCGCCAGATCCGCTCAATCGGAAATACCAAAAAGATGACAAAGGCGATGGAGCTGGTATCTGCCGCAAAGATGCGAAAAGCGATTGTGGCGGTACTTGCGACCCGTCCGTATGCGACCTTTGCTCAGGATGTTTTGCGGTTTCTTGCCTCGCGTACCGTCGATGCGTCACGTCATCCGTTGCTTGAGGTGCGTGCCTTGCGCAAAGCGGGGTTTATCGTCATCAGTACGAACAGGGGGCTGTGTGGTAGCTTCAACGCAACCCTGGCATCAACCGTGCGCCACGAAGTGACGCGCGCGAAAGAAGATGGCGCATCTTCCAGCGAGGCGCTGAGCATGGGCAAACGAGCACGTGACATTCTCGCCCGATCCGGGTTAAAGATTAGCGCTGATTTTTTAAAAAAAGACATGACGACAAGCATCATTGATGTATTGCCGCTTGCGCACACCATTATCGAGCGGTACGGAAAGGGCAACCTTGATCGTGTGTATGTGGCGTATACCGACTATATTTCATCCGTTAAGCAAAAACCTGTGTGTAAGCAATTACTCCCGCTTGAATTGGGGTCTGGCTCAGTTTCGCAAAGCGAATCTGTGCCTGACCCCAATTCAGTGTTACCAAGCTCCGAGGGCAGACATAAAGAATTTGCCGGCACGCTGTTCGAACCATCAGAAACTCAAGTACTCTCCTATGTTATACCTCGTCTTCTCGAGGTTCAGCTGTATCAGGCGGTGCTGGAGTCAGAGGCATCGGAGCACAGCGCGCGCATGCTTGCCATGCACAATGCCTCTGAGGCCGCAACTGATATTCTCTCTGAGCTCCGATTGGCCTATAACCAGATTCGCCAGGCGGGCATTACGCAGGAGATCGCTGAGATCTCGAGCGGCAGAGCCGCGCTGGAATAGAATTAAGAATTAAGAATCAAGAATTAAGGAAAAACGAATTGATGATGTCGCGAGATAGAGAACCGTAATTCTTAATTCTTGCTTCTTGATTCTTCGGCGGAGGAAGGTTTATTCACATTAAGACATAATACTATGCATGCAAACACAGGCACAGTCAAACAAGTCATTGGTCCAGTCATCGATGTCGAATTTACAGATAGACTCCCCGGGCTTTTTCATGCTTTGGAGATTGATAACAACGGTGAAAAGCTTGTCCTTGAGGTCCAACAGCACCTTGGCGGCAATCTCGTACGTACGATTGCCATGGGTCCTACAGAGGGACTTCAAAGAAACCGTGACGTGCATGATACCGAAAAGCCCATCATGGTTCCTGTTGGTAAGAGTACACAGGGGCGCATGTTTAATGTTTTTGGCGAGCCGATTGATGGAAAGGAAAAAGTTCTCGGAGAGAAAAAGCTGCCGATCCATCGCGACGCGCCCGCGTTCAAAGACCAATCAACAAAAATCGAGGTGTTTGAAACAGGTATCAAAGTAATCGATCTGATCTGTCCCTTTGTGAAGGGTGGAAAGGTGGGGCTGTTTGGTGGAGCCGGTGTCGGTAAGACGGTTGTCATTACCGAGCTCATCCATAACATTGCGGCGGAACACGGCGGTTCATCGGTCTTTGCCGGTGTTGGTGAGCGTACGCGCGAGGGAAATGATCTCTATCACGAAATGAAAGATTCCGGTGTGCTTGATAAAACAACAATGGTCTTTGGCCAGATGAACGAACCGCCGGGCGCGCGCTTGCGCGTTGCGCTCAGCGCCCTAACAATGGCGGAGTATTTCCGCGACGAAGAGGGGCAGGACGTGTTGCTGTTCGTTGATAACATTTTTCGTTTTACGCAAGCCGGATCAGAGGTGTCCGCGCTCTTGGGGCGCATCCCTTCCGCAGTCGGATACCAACCGACCCTTGCAACCGAAATGGGACAGTTGCAAGAGCGCATTACCTCAACATCAAAAGGATCCATCACCTCGCTGCAGGCGGTGTATGTTCCGGCTGACGACATGACCGATCCCGCACCGGCAACGACATTCGGCCACCTTGACTCTACCGTGATACTCGCGCGGCCTCTGGCGGAGCTTGGCATTTATCCTGCTGTTGATCCGCTTGATTCAAGCTCTACAATTCTTGATCCGCAAGTCGTTGGTGAGGAACATTACAGAACGGCACGGGAGGTCCAGCGGATATTGCAGCGTTACAAGGATTTGCAGGATATCATCGCGATTCTTGGCATGGATGAACTGACTCCGGAAGACAAACTCACGGTATCCCGCGGGCGCAAGATTCAACGATTTTGTTCACAGCCATTCTTTGTTGCCGAGACATTTACCGGTGTTTCCGGAAAGTATGTCTCGCTCAAAGAAACGATCCGAGGATTCCGCGAGATTCTTGACGGCAAACACGATGAGAAGCCGGAGTCTGCGTTCTATATGAAAGGCACGATTGACGAGATAGAATAAAAAGGGTATAGGGGTTAGGGTATAGGGTATAGTTTCAAACCCTGAACCCTGAACCATGAACCATATGAGATTGAACATCATCACCCCGGAAAAGATCGTTTTCTCCGAAGATGTCGACCAAGTGACCATCCCGACAATGGATGGGGAGATTACTGTGTTGCCGCATCACATTCCCTTGGTTGGATTATTGAAAGCAGGGGAGTTGATTATTAAAAAAGGAGACGAGATTATTCCGCTCGCGGTGTCTGGCGGCATGCTGCAAGTCCGCGCTGATGGCGTAACAATCCTTGCAGATACTGCGGAGCGCGTCGAGGAGATTGTTGAAGAGCGTGCGGAGGAAGCACGAAAAGCAGCGGAAAAGCTCATGGAAGAAAAACGCTTTGACGCAGAAGAATATGCTACGATTGCGGCAAAGATGGATCGCGAGCTCGCGCGCCTCAAGGTCGCGCGCAAATGGAGACACAAAGCGCATTCAGTACCAGGGTATAAGTCGGAATAAGAGAATTAGAATTAAAAAAATCGTTAGCACTCCCAGCGGTTTTTTGATATAGTAGCTATATATGAAGCGAGTAATTATTGTTCATTGCTGGAGCGGGACGCCGGAGTACTGCTGGTATCCTGCCGTAAAAAACGAAGCCTCCTGCACAGACCTTCCAGATGCTGTTGAAGTTATTTTTGAAATGTCTCTATGAACGCACATGATATGAAAAAAGAAATGTATGTCGATCAAAAGCATGAGGAGCATATGTTTGATAGCATCACCGAAGATCTTCTGGCATCTTCAAGCCCAGTGTATCTGGCGAACATAAAAAAAGCGCGAAGCGAACGGAAACGTTATTCTTTAAAAGAGGTAAGACGGATGCTGGACATCTAAGGCATATTTGGCCTCTCTTTATAGCAGTTTATTTTTTCCCTTGACAGGTGAACGATTGTTCACTAGGATTGAAAGGTTAGAAGGTTGAAAGGTTAGAAGGAATATTCAAGATACTCCCAACCTGCCAACCTCTTAACCATCTAACTTTTATTTTAATTTCATTTTTCCTATGGATAAAGAAAAAACAGTGAAAAAGATCCAGCAGTTTTATCAAAAGAGAAAGCGCATGCCCAGCTTTTCAGAAGTTGCAGAACTCATTGGGTATAAGTCAAAGAACGCGGTCAGTAAGCTTGTGGATAAGTTAGTTGAGCGAGAACTTCTTTCAAAAGACGAGCAGGGAAGACTTTTGCCCGGGCGGCTCATGCGGGGGGTGCAGGTGTTGGGGACCGTAGCTGCGGGTTTTCCTTCACCGGCAGAAGAGGAGTTGTGCGATACGTTAAGCCTCGATGAATGGCTCGTCCCGCACCGTGAAGCAACGTTTCTTTTGAAGGTGACCGGAGACTCCATGCAAGATGCGGGGATTGTTGATGGGGATATGGTGCTTGCGGAGCGAGGGTGTCAGCCGCGATCGGGTGATATCGTTATCGCCGAGATCGATCACGAGTGGACTATGAAATATTTTGTCCGCGATGGCGCGAAGGTCGTCCTTCGGCCAGGAAACACAAAGTATCCCGTCCTTGTTCCGCGATGCGAACTGAAAATCGCGGCCATTGTCCGCGGGGTGATTCGAAAGTATTAAGTTTGCCATGTATGGTCGTTGCCTTTTTTGATAAAAGTATAGAAGAATTTGTCGAGGGTTTTGAAAAACCAATCCGCTCTCGTATAGCGCGGACGATTATGCTTCTTGAACGGTTTGGAAATCGTATCACCATGCCTTACAGCAAAAATGTCGAACATAATTTATTTGAGTTGAGAACCATGGGAAATCCTGCTATACGGATATTTTATACATTCCACGGTAGTTGTGCCGTTCTTTTGTGTGGGTATATCAAAAAATATCAGAAGATTCCGCGAAAGGAATTTTTACTTGCTATTAAGAAGCTACATCTCTTGACAGAATATAACGTAAACGTTATATTCAGAACATAATCAATAATAGCATACTTATATGCGTTTTCGTTCATTCGCAGTATTTAAGAAGAAGCTTTTAAAGGATAAAGCATTTCGGAAAGAGTATGAGAAATTAGAGCCAGAATTTGAGCTTGCTTGCAAGCTTATTGAAAAACGAATTCAGCGTGGATTGAGCCAGGAAGCTCTGGCAAAAAAGATGAATACGAAGCAATCCGCGATTGCGCGGCTTGAATCAGGCTCCTATAATATGACACTTGCATTTCTTGATAAAGCGGCAAAGGCCCTTGATACACGCGTTGCGATTTCATTGGTTGATAAGCCACGCGCGAGAACTGCCGCTCCGCATTCTGTACGATGAATTGTAGCATAATCTGTAAAAAAACTGCTCGGGCTATGAGGAGGGATCCAAGCAGCCGTTTGTTTATCACGAAGGTATTGCTGTTCTTTACACTTTTTTTTCTTGGTAGTATTGGTGTTACAATGACAGCCATCGCCAGAGAAGGTGATATTGAAGAACTTGAATCGGCAGATGCGATTTTGGTGCTTGGCGCGGGTCAAATTGGCAATGAACCATCTTCCGTGTTTCGAGCACGACTTGATCGCGCCCGCGAGTTGTATAATAGAGAATTTGCCAAACTCATTATCATAACAGGTGGGATTGGCGAGGATTTTTCTGTTTCGGACTCTCGGGTAGGGAAGGAGTATCTCGTGCAACGAGGCATTCCCGCAGACGCTTTATTTATAGAAGAAAGAAGCAGGACAACACGGCAAAATATTATGGGCGCGCGCGATATTATCAATATTCAGGGTGTTCATACGAGTCTTCTTGTAAGTCATGATTTTCATATGATGCGAGCAAAAAAAATAGCGCGCGATCTTGGACTTATTGTGTTTTCTGCCCCAGTGCGGACAAAAAATAAATTACAGTATTTTCAATATTCTTTTCGGGAGGTTATGATGACATTCCTTTACATGGCGTTGAAGGTTTAATTAATTGAATCCATTGCTCTATGACCCATGCAATCATTCATATCGATGGTGATGCATTCTTCGCCTCGTGCGAGCAGGCGCGAAATCCAGCACTCAAAGGCAGGCCGGTGATTACCGGCAAGGAGCGGGGGATTGCCTCGTCCATGAGCTATGAAGCAAAGCGTAAAGGTGTGACGCGCGGTATGCGATTGTTTGAGATTTTGCGCGCATGTCCCGATGCTGTGATTCTTCCTTCCGACTACGAACTGTACAGTATCATCTCACAGAGGTTTATGACGATTGTGCGGCGATATACATCGGTTGTGGAAGAGTATGGCATCGATGAATGTTTTGCGGATTTGACCGGCATGGACAAGCCGCTGGGACTATCGTGCGAAGAAATTGGGCGCCGTATTCAGGCAGATCTCATACGCGAGCTTGATTGTTCTTTCTCCGTTGGTCTTGCTCCGACAAAGGTTTTGGCAAAGGTCGGGTCGAAGTGGGAGAAACCAAACGGGTTCACCGTTATTGAAGAACGCACAATCCCGCGATTTCTTAGAGAACTCCCGATCGAAAGCGTATGGGGCATCGGTGGTCAGACGGCAGGCCTTCTCCATCGCCACGGCATCTTTACCGCACTTGATTTTATGAATGCGCGTGAAGGATGGGTGCGCGATACGCTCACCAAGCCGTTTGTTGAGATTTGGCATGAGCTCAACGGCCAAGCCGCCTTAGCCATTGACTGTGAAGAAAAAAGGCCACAAGGGTCAATTCAAAAAGTAAAAACATTTACGCCGCCATCCGACAAGCGAGATCATATTTTTTCTCAACTTTCACGGAATATTGAAAACGCCTGTATTCGCGCGCGCAGGCATGGGTTGGCCGCACGAGAGGTGACGTTCTTTTTGCGGACACAGGACTTTCGCCATTTTGGCGTACGGGCGCAGCTGTCAAGGGCAACGGCATTTCCCAATAAGATGATCAATGTTCTTGAGGGGATGATCGACGAGCTTTTTCATTCTCGCAACCTCTATCGCGCAACCGGCGTCGTGCTCTCAAAGCTTACCGACGAAGCATCGGCCCAGCTTGATCTCTTCGGCGATCACCTTGGGATTGAGAAAATGACGCGGCTCTACAATAGTGTCGATACCCTGGATCAAAAATTTGGCAAGCACACCGTCTTTGTTGGATCAAGTTTCAAGACAGAAAATACCCCTCAATTCGCCGGCGTTCGCGCAGACCGTCCCTGGCGCGAGGGGCATCTTTTGCAAGGCGAAACCATCCGTCAGCATATTGGTATTCCAATTTTTTCTCCGACTTAATCTGACATTGACAAAGAGAATGACGCGACTATAATGAAACTACGTATAGATCATATTTTTATGCAGGACAACAATCAAAAAAATAGTGTTACAACCGACGAGATCATGAACTTTCTTGTCGATCATATGGTGACGAAAGAGGAACTTCGCTACGAAGTTGCTGAGATTAGAAAAGAAATGGCAACTAAGAGCGAGCTTGGTAAGCTTCGTTCTGACATGATTGATCATATGAATAAAAATACCCTTCAACTTGAGACCACATTCGGCACCATGATGCGAGCAGAAGATCGGAAAGTTGGAGCACTGATCAATCTTCTTGCAGATAAGAATGTAATTTCTTCGCAAGAGGCAGGAATGATTTTAAAACTGGAACCATTTCCGAGCATGTGAGTGCTTCACAAGAGTTACTAAAAGATTTGAATCAAGAACAATCAACGGCCGTTACCCAAGGGGAGGGGCCGTTGTTGATTGTTGCTGGGGCGGGAACCGGAAAAACAACGGTCATCACGCGGAGAATCGCATGGCTCATTCTCTCCGGCAAGTGCAAACCCGATGAAGTCCTTGCGTTGACGTTCACGGAAAAGGCGGCTGGCGAGATGGAGGAGCGCGTTGACCGCCTCTTGCCATACGGGTATGTCAATTTGTGGATTTCGACATTCCATGCATTCTGTCAGCGTATCTTAGAGCGGCATGGGTTGGATATCGGCGTGCCGAATTCATTCAAGCTTCTTGACACGACGGCCAGCTGGCTCCTTGTCAGAAAGAATCTTGATCGTTTTGATCTTGATTATTACCGTCCGCGCGGAAATCCCACTAAGTTCATTCACGCGCTCCTTCAGCACTTTTCTCGCGCGAAAGACGAAGGAATTCTGCCCGAGGACTATCTTCGGTATGCGCAAGATCAGAAACGGGGACAGTCACCGTTTCTGCAAGAAACGGTGACTGTCCCCGTTTCTGCCAAGCGATCCGAAGAAATTGCAAA
Source organism: Candidatus Uhrbacteria bacterium (assembly GCA_016206155.1). Lineage (GTDB taxonomy): Bacteria > Patescibacteriota > Patescibacteriia > JACQRZ01 > JACQRZ01 > JACQSC01. The sequence continues at coordinate 83,698 of JACQSC010000001.1, forward strand.
CGCGTATCACATCTACCAGCAACTCCTCTTAGAAAACAATGCGCTTGATTTTGGCGACCTCCTCGTATACACCCGCGAGCTCTTTATGAACCGTCCCGCGATTCTTGAGCAGTACCGCGCACAATTTAAGTACATTCTTGTCGACGAGTTTCAAGATACCAACTGGATTCAATATACAATCGTGAATCTTCTTGCGACACCCGATGACAATCTGACAGTGATGGCGGACGATGATCAGGCGATTTTTTTGTGGCGGGGCGCATCGTATCACAATATCCTTCAATTCAAAAAGGATTATCCGCAGAGCAGGGAGATATTTCTGACACAGAATTATCGTTCGTGCCAGAATATTCTTGATTGCGCCTATCAATTCATCCAGCACAATAATCCGGACCGCCTTGAATATCAGTTATCAGAGAAGGGCGGATTGTCAAAGCAACTTCGCGCGCAGCATGAGCGGCAGGGCAGTATTGAACACATTCATTGCACGACGCCCCAAGAGGAGGTCGCGCTTGTCTGTAAAAAAATTGCAGAGCTAAAAGAAAAAAATGTCGATCTCTGCTGGAGCGACATCGCGATTCTCGTACGCGCAAACGATACGGCAAAACCCTTTTGTGAACATCTTCGTGATGCTCATATTCCCTATTATGTTGTTTCCGCTAAGGGATTGTACACAAAGCCCGTTATCATGGATATGCTTGCGTATTGCACCCTTCTTGTCCGACCGCACGACAGTCCGGCATTCTGGCGAGTGTTGACATGGCCTTTTTATACGTACGCGTCGGCAACCCTCATCGCGCTCTCTCACTATGCGCATCGTTGCGGCATTTCGCTCTATGAGGCTTGCCAGAAGGTCGACGCGATCCCCGACATACGCCCCGAGGATCGGGTGGCGCTGAAAGGTCTGTGCGCTATCATTGAAAAGCATAGTATGCTTGCCAGAAGCGCGCGAGCGGCGGAAATTTTCCTCACTGTGGTACGCGATAGCGGATACCTTGCATATCTTAAGGATGGTGAAACAGAAGAAAAGCGCGAAGGATTAAAAGTTCTCGATGTATTTTATAAAAAAATTCGCGCATTGAGCCTTGACATGAATGATGCACGCTTAAAAGACATTCTCGATTGCGTGTCTCTTGAGCAAGAAGCAGGGGAGCAGGGAACGATGCCGCGCCGCGATGACGAGAGTCCTGACGCAGTGCATATCCTGACATGCCACAGTGCGAAGGGTCTTGAATTTGACCATGTGTTCATCGTGAATATGGTTGACCGCAGGTTCCCGACAACGGAACGGCACGATGCGATTGAACTTCCTGCGGAGCTACTGAAAGAAATAGTGCCGCAAGGGGATGCGCACCTTGAGGAGGAGCGGCGACTTTTTTATGTTGCGCTGACGCGGGCAAAACGGGGAGTGTATCTCACATCGTGTGAGGACACGGGCACGAACAGGAAGAAGAAACTTTCGCGGTTCTTGCATGAAATGGGGTTAAATGTGGGGTGGGGTCAGGCACAGATTTTGCAGTCGCAAAAACTGAGCCAGACCCCAGCTGAGCCAGACCCCATTTCGACCGAAGAGCAAAAACAAAAATTCGGACCTGACACCAATTTTGCCGTTCTTCCCATTTCCCATGTTTTCAGCTACTCCCAGCTTGCCGCATTCCAAAAGTGCCCTTTGCAGTATAAATATGCGTTTGTCGTGAAGTTGCCGGTATTTGGCAAGCCCGCTTTGAGCTTTGGACGAACTTTGCACCTCACGCTGCAAAAATTTTTTGAGCAATGCATTGAGTTGGAGAGAAGGGACCAGCAACAGCTGTTCAAGAGCGCGGAAAACCTGTATACTGACAATCATCAGGCGTTGCCATCCCTTGATACGTTGTTTGAGCTGTACGATCAGTGCTGGATCGATGAATGGTTTTCCAGCAAGCGGCAAAAAGAGGAATACCGCCAACGCGGATGCGATATTCTCAAACGTCTGCATGAGGAAGTGTCGCGTACGCCCATGCGCACCAAGGCGCTTGAACGTGATTTTATCATCAGGTTTGGGGATTATCCCGATCAGATCACGATCAAAGGGCGCATGGATCGAGTCGATGAGTGCGATGACGGCACCGTTGAGATTATCGATTACAAGACGGGTACGCCAAAGGACAAGTTGACGCGCGAGGATAAGGAGCAGCTCCTTTACTATCAGATTGCGTCGCAAGAGGTATTTGGCGAGCATCCCTCAAAGTTGACCTATTACTATCTTGATGACGGAAGCACGATTACGTTCATTGGGAGCGATGAGGATATCCAAAAACTGCGCAGTAAAGCAGCAACGATTGTTGGACAGATCAGGGAAAGCACATTTGAGGCGACACCTGGCTGGCACTGCAGATTTTGCGACTTCCGCGATATCTGTGAATATAGAGCCCACTAACCTTTATGGCACTTACCGCATTTTCACAACTGGTGACAAAGAATATACATCGGACATCCATAGGTCCGCAGGTACAAACTGCTCTTGCGTTGGAGCGTGCTCGTAATGTCCTTCATGCCCTGCTTGATGAGGAAACAGATCGCGCTGTTCGTCCCGCCTATATCCGGTACAACGCGCTCACGCTTCGCTGTCGGCACTCATCGGCGGCAGCGTGCATCGGACCTTTTGAACAGGAAATTCTCGACTATGTGAATAAAGGATTTCCCGCTCCGGTGGCAAAACGGCTCCATGTCATTTTTGATACCAATGAAACATATTGATTACAAAAAAATCCTTTCCCACGCAGCGCTGATCCTTGGAGCGCTTGTAGTTATTGCGGGGCTCATGATGTGGGTGCGAAGCGAGGAGGCGTATGCGCGCGATGCGCAGCGCATGGGGGATGTCATCGACATAAAGCTCGGGCTCTATCGCTACTATCTCCGGCATGCGGCCTATCCATCAAGCGCCACATCCGTTCTTCTTGGCGGGCCCGACGCCGATTGTTTAGGAGATAAAGGATTCGTGAGCCGCAAGGGATTGGATTGTTCGGGTCGCCCGTATCTTTCGCCGGTTCCCGCGAGTCTCGGCCTCACCGATCAGGATGTCTATACCTATACGCCCCTTGGCGCAGACAGCGATACGATCTGCGATTCCGCGACCGGATGTCCGCGCTACGGGATTCTCTTCTATTTTGAAACGAATGTTTTTGCAAAGAAAGGATTTCATGTGCTTACGCCTGAAGGGCTTCAAACACTATGACACTTACTCGCTATCTTGTTCTCATGGCGTTTGCGACGGCCCTGTGCTGGGCGGCATGGACAACCGTCGTTGGGGCGGTCAATCCTTTTGATACCGACATTGTCGGCTATTTTCTTTTTTATTCCAGCTTCTCCCTTGCGCTTGCCGGCACCTTTGCGCTTCTGGGGCTCTTGTTTCGCACGCTTCTGCTCAAGCAGGAGCTCATGTTTCAGAAGGTTGCCATTTCCTTTCGTCAGGGCATTTTTTTTGCTATTCTGATAGATGGGTTCCTTATCTTACAGGGCATGAGACTGCTCACATGGTATAACGTAGCGTTTTTGATTGTCGGATTAACAATAGCGGAGTTCTTCGTCATTTCACGCAAACCGCAAAGACGAAGATAGGGTGCAGGGTAGAGGGTACAGGGTATAGAAAAACCCTAACCCATAAACCCTAACCCCTAACCCCTAACCCCTAAACCCTAGTAATGCAATTCAAATACACAGCAAAAGAAAAAAATGGCGAGGAGGTCGTCGGCCAGGTTGAGGCAGAGAGCGCAAATGCCGCCGCCGACGAGCTCATGGGCCGCGAGCTCTACATCACCTCGCTTACTGAGGTAAGGGCTCATGAAGATATCGTGGGCGCAATCGGTAAGGTTTTTTCGCGGGTGACAAAAAAGGACCTTGCGATTTTCTTGCGCCAACTCTCCATTCTCATATCCGCGGCGGTGCCGCTCGTACAGGCGCTGAAGATTCTTGGCGGTCAAACGCCAAACAAGGTGCTGCGCCAAACCTTGATCGATGTCCAGCGGGAGGTTGAGGGCGGCATGAAGTTCTCACTCGCCCTTGAGCGCTACCCAAACGTCTTCTCATCTTATTTCATCAATATGGTGCGCTCGGGAGAGACCTCGGGACGCTTGGAAGAGATTTTGGGATACCTTGCGGATCAGGAGGAGAAGGATTACGAGCTTCAAGGCAAGATCATCGGGGCGCTTGTGTACCCTGGGTTTATTATATCCGTGCTGTTTGGCGGCAGTTTTTTTATGCTTGTTTTTGTGCTGCCAAAAATCCTCAAGATGTTTGAGGAGTTCGGAGCGACAGCCGATCTTCCGCTTGCAACCCGTGCACTCATGTTTTTATCAAAGACTGCCCAGTCCTACTGGTGGGTTGTGATACTTGCAGTCATTGTCGGCGCGCTTCTTTTCCGCTCCTATATCAAAACTGAGCAGGGGCGTGCATGGTTTGACTTTGTAAAATTAAAGGCGCCGGTCTTTGGCCAGCTTTTCCAATATCTCTATGTGATTCGATTTGCGCGGAGCTTTAATACCATTCTTGTTGGAGGTATCACCATTCCGCAAGGTCTTCGTATCGTTCGCACCGTTATTGGAAGTCCTTTGTTTGAGAAACTGATAGACGAAACCATCAAAGAGGTCGAGGAAGGCAATCCAATGTCTGGCGTTTTTGCAAAAAGTCCACATATGCCGGCGATGGTCACTCAAATGCTTGCGGTAGGGGAGCAGACAGGGCGCCTGGACGATGTCTTGGAGAAAATAACGAATTTTTATAACCGTGAGATTAACAGTGTCATTGAGATAGCACTCAAGCTGGTCGAACCGGTTATTATGATTATCCTCGGCATAGGAGTCGGTTTTCTTGTCGCCGGTGTCATCTTGCCCATGATGAACCTCGCTTCTGTAGCGCAGTAGCACGGAGAAAATTATCCACAGCCGCTCTTCCCTTTGTTCTTTATTTATGGTATAATAGTAACAGATGTGCATAATCGTAATGTCATTGTGAGCATCAGCGAGGAATCCCCATAAAGGCGGGATTGCCACGGTCGCTTCGCTAACCTGCTTGCAGGCGGGCCCGTAATGACACTAATTTATATTTTAACAATATAATTAATTTAAAATTATGACCAATAAAAAAGGTTTTACATTGGTGGAACTACTCGTTGTCATCGGCATCATCGGTGTTCTTGCGACTATTAGTGTCGCGTCGCTTCAGTCGGCGCAGAAGCGTGCCCGTGACACAAAGCGTATTGCGGTTGTGAAGGGTATGTCAACGATGATTGAAGGGGAAGATGCTGGATCTCCGGGAACCGCGATAGTATGTGCTGCTGGCGCCGCGTGCGGAGATCTTGTTGATACTACAACCGTTACAGGACCGTCAACATTAGCTGACGCCGGTTTTAAGGGGGCAGTTGACCCACAAGCGCCAACCGATGTCTGTACGGCTGCAAGCGTTAAAGCGTGCAAATATGCGATATCAACGAGCACAGGTGCCGCCGAACCGAAAACAAACGATTATCAAATTTGTTTTTTTCTTGAGGCCGGTGGCGCAGGATTACAATGGGGTATGAACAGTATCGTAACTGGGGGAGCATTTACTAAAGGATGTAAATAGGTAAAATCTATATTCAAAAAGAACGCCGGACAACCTCCGGCGTTCTTTTTTTTATTACCCATGCTATGATGAATGCATGATTGTTTTTATAGATGAATCAGGAGTTCATAAGACAGATGGGCATTCGTGCTTTTCCCTTGTTTATGTGACTACAGACAACGCAGAATTTTTGGAACATTCAATTATTGAAATTGAGCGGCAAAATCGTATGTCAGTATTCCATTGGACAGATCAACCCTGGAAGCTGAGAAGCGTTTTTTTGCAGGCCGTAGCGAAGCTTCCATTCACAGCGAAGGTCGCTCTTTTTAGAAACCCAATCATAGAAACTAAAGCACTGGAGTGGGCGCTAAGGCACGTGCTTGTTGAGAAGAATTTTCGAGCCATCATTCTTGACGGAAAGAAGCCAAAATGGGTTGAACGTCAGTTGAAGAAAGTGTTGCGCGACAATGGTATATCAGTAAAGAAACTTAAAACCGTTCGGCAGGAATCCTCTGCGGGGGTACGCCTTGCCGACGCTATTGCAGGACTGAGTCGAACATATTTTGACGATCCTTGTGGGAGGGCGCAGCCGTTATGGAGATGCATTGAATATAAAATAACCACCCAGCTTGTGGGTGGTCAGACAGATAGGTAAGCCTTTCGGCCCCTCCTAACGGGAGGTGTCCCTACCTTCTTGTTAGTACAATCATATCAATGCGATACAATTTGTCAAGATATAATTCATTGATATACTGTCAGCATGTTTGAATATATCATCATCTTCATTTTTGGCACGATTGTCGGGAGTTTTCTGAATGCATTGGTATGGAGGCTATCGGTCGGCGAATCGGTGCTTCATGGGAGGTCGTATTGCACTGACTGTCATACATCTCTCAATGCAGGGGATCTTATCCCGCTACTCAGCTTTTTTCTTCTTCGGAGAAGGTGCCGCTACTGCCGGTCAAACATTTCTTGGCGCTATCCGATTATTGAAGCGTGCGGTGGACTGCTGTTCGTCCTCGCGTACAGCATTTTCCTGAAAACCGCACCCGATGGGCTAGCGCAGTCTCTGTTGCTTGGTGAGCATGGCAGGGATATCCTGCTCCTTATACGAAATTGGTTTTTTATAAGCGTACTCCTCGCGCTCTTTTATTATGATCTGCGCTGGTCCCTGCTGCCAGACAGTATAACGCTTCCGGCAATCGTTATCGGCCTTGTATTTCAGCTTATTCTCCTCCCACAGCAGTTTTTGTTTATTATCATTGCCGCGCTGGTTGGCGCCGGGTTTTTTGCGGCGCAATACCTCCTTTCTCGCGGCGCATGGATTGGCGGGGGCGATATTCGTCTGGGTGCGCTCATGGGCGTCATGCTGGGTTGGCCCGGCGTTTTACTTGCGCTCTTTGTCGCGTATATCGTTGGCGCTGCTGGTGCGATTGTGCTTCTTGCGCTAAAACTAAAGGATCGCAAAAGCGCAATTCCCTTTGGTCCCTTTCTTGCGGGCGCGACAGGTATGGTGCTTTTATACGGTGATCAATTGATGAGCGTAATACGAAACTGGTATGGGATATAGAGGAGCTTTCAACTTTCAACTTTCAACTTTTCCGTTACAGAAAAACCAGCAGAGGGGGTTTACCCTGGTTGAGATTCTTGTTTCAATGGGTATATTATTATCCTTGATGACGATCTCGATTATCGGTTTTAGCAAGGCAACGCGAAGTGAATATTTGCGCTACGGCGCGCGTCGTCTTGCCGATGCTCTACAAAGCACCATAAGCTTTGCGCAAAGCGGCACTCATGCACAGTATACCACAGCGCAAAGTTACGGGGTGCACACTGATATTGTCTCCCAGCAGATCGTCCTTTTTGCCGATCAGAATATATCTACTGGAGTCGGGCGTTGGGACGGAGCCACTGCTGACGCATCATTAAAAAAAGATGAGCCGATGCAGGAAGTGCTCACGTATGATGTTGGCAAACGGGGTGACGTGAAGCTAGAGAGAATCGTCGTTATGTATCACATAGATGGTGGCGCACAGCAATCAAAAGATGTTACCATGATTGACATAGCATCTGTGCCGCCAAGCGCGAACATGGTATTCTCAGGCGGTTCTGATTTTCCAGCAGGATCGGCTGGTCAGATGCTTTCTGTTGAGCGTGTGGAGTTGATAATAAAGGAAATCTCAACAGGAAAAACATCGAAAGTTGTTATTCACGCGCTTTCTGGCCGTATTGATGTTGATTACTAATTCGAGGGTATAGGGTATAGGATAAAGGGTATAGGGATAGTATGATAAAGAGAGTTTTTGTTATTGTCATTACGCACAACGGGGAAGATGATATCGGCGATTTTCTAGAAACGTATCGACAGTACACGCCGGAGGACGTATCGCTTGTTGTTGTTGACAATGCATCCAGCGACAACACACTTGATATCGTTCGTGATCGGATGCCAGATGTCGCGATACTCCAAAACGTAATGAATAGAGGATATGCTGGAGGCGCGCGAGAGGGTATGGAGTATGCTCTTGCGCAGGGTGCTGCGACCATTGCTCTGGTGAATCAGGACTTGAGATTCACTCAACACTGGCTCGAGCCGATGGTTGAATATCTTGATTCGCATACGGCCTGCGCTGCGGTTCAGCCGCGCATTATGATGTACCCCCAAAGCGATATCATCAACTCCTACGGCAACGCCCAGCACTATCTTGGCTTTGGATATACAATAGGGTACAGAAAAGCAGATAATGACTATTCTTGTGAAAACGGCAAACAGCTTGCAACATGCAGCGGCGCGGCAACCCTCTTTCGTGCATCAGCTCTGAAGGAAGTCGGTTTGATAGATGAACATTTTTTTATGTACTATGAGGATAGCGACCTGTCGTGGCGTTTGCGCATGGCGGGTTATACGCTCTCACTATGTTGTGATTCAACGGTGTATCACCGCTACGAATTTTCCCGCAGTATACAAAAGTTTTACTATATGGAGCGCAATCGCCTCATAACGGCTATGGCGAACTATTCCGTGCGTACACTCCTGCTGCTCGCGCATATGATGCTTGTCATGGAGGCGGGGATGGTCGGGTATAGCATACTCGGGACACTAAAAGGCAAACGGGCATACCTTACCGCTCGGGAGAAGCTGCGCAGCTATGCCTATTTTCTTTTTCCTTCGTCTTGGCGATATATTTTGCAAAAGCGCCGCGTTGCGCAGCGTATCAGAAAGGTTTCCGACCACGAAATCGTGGGACTCTTTGTCGACACCATAGAATTTCAAGATATTGACAACGGAGTCTTGCGGCGCATAGTCAATCCATTAATGCATTGGTATTGGACATGGATACAGCGCATCATCTGACAATTATTAGTCCCGTGTTTCCGCCATATCGGAGCGGACAAGGTTCTGTTGCGTATGAAAATGCGCGCATGGCGTCGCAGGCCGGTATTGAGACAGCGGTGTATACTCCCTGGTATCAAAAACTTCGGACCCAAACACCTCATCAGGAGCGCACGGACGGATTTACCATCCAACGTCTGCGGCCATTCTTTTCCTATGGCAATGCCGCATGTCTTGTGCAGCTTTTTTGGAAATTGCGATCAGCGCAAACGATTCATCTTCACTATCCCGCACTCGGCATGGAATTGCCGGTGTTGTTCTGGTCTCTTCTTGGAAAGCGGCTCATTGTAACCTATCACATGGATCTTGTTGGAAAGGGACGGTGTATGCAGGCGTTCTTTCGTGCGTACTCCGCGCTTTTTCTTCCACTCATTCTTAGCAAGGCCGCAGTACTATTTGTCACCTCCTCTGATTACGCCGAACAATCGTTGCTCCTGCGTCCGTTTTATAAGAACCTACGAAAAAAAATCATTGAACTGCCCAATAGCGTGGATACGAATATATTCTCGCCCATGGCCCCCGCTCCGATGATTGGGGAACAACCAATGAATGATTATATTCTTTTTGTCGGTGCGCTTGATGCCGCCCACTATTCAAAAGGCGTGGCCGTACTTCTTGAAGCATGCGCCCGCCTTACTGGGTCGTATACCCTTGTGCTTATCGGAGACGGGGACATGCGCGCTCTCTATGAACAGCAGGCGCATGATAGGGGTATTTCTAATCACGTTCTCTTTATCGGATCATGCGCGCACGACGATCTGCCGCGTTGGTATGCCCATGCGCGATGCCTTGTACTTCCTTCAACAGATTCGACCGAGGCCTTTGGTATTGTTATTATTGAAGCGGGGGCAAGCGGGGTTCCTTCAATTGCAACACGCATTCCCGGCGTGCGGAGTGTTGTCCAAGAGGGGGAAACGGGCTTTCTTGTCGCGCCAAAAAATGCCATCGAGCTTGCGGAGAAGATACAATTCATACTTTCGCATCCTGACCGTGCACGTTCCATGGGCCACGCAGCACAACGGCGCGTGAATGAGCGCTACGCCTATGATGCGGTGGGACGAATCTATGTACGCGCCATTACCGGCTGTATGTGAATACAACAGCCTTTTCGCTATCAATTTCACGCCATTCGTCAGCGGTTGCTTTTCCGTCGCGTACGATGATAGGAAAACGGAATTCGTAGTCACGGACCACGAAATAGATTCGATCAACACCGACGATATCCATTGCCCGCGCCGCCGTTTCTCGCGATGGCGCACGCAGCATCGCGTAGTATTGTTCCGCAAGCGGTGATCCGCTTGGTACAGGATAATAAAAAACCTCACCATAGGCGGGAACATTAAAGTAGCGCGCAAAGCCAAACTCGCGGATTGCGGCAGATGCCACAACTTGGTTTGAGAGGACGGCATAATCTCGCCCTCCGGCATCAGCATCAATGGCATGAACCGCGTTAATGTCAGTCTGGGAAAGCGTGTAGGCATGAGAGGGGACATAGACATCGTTGCGGGGATAGGAAAGATATAGCCCGGCGGTGAGCAGTCCTGCAAGCCCGAGCAGTGTAACAAGGCGTATTATTGGAGTGCCATCGCGTATTCGCGAAAGGAGCGTGTCAAGGGTAATTGCGGCAAGTGGGAGTAGAAAAAGCGCGGCAGCCTCGAAGAGACGCTTTGCATAGTCCTGCTGTTCAAAACCGGCAATCGAATCAATGCGCAGCAGAGAGCCGGTTAAGATACCAGTGATTGCAATAAAGAGCGCTGAAAAAAGGCATGCCCGGAAAAATGGCTGAGATCGGATCTCAGCCATTTTGGCGAGGATGATGCCGATGAGAGCGAGTATTAGAAGGACAAGGTGACCATGATAATGAGCGGCGTATGTAGCGTCGAGGAGCGGGGAAAAGCGTGTTTGAAGCGTGCCTTCAAGCCGTATGATCTGTATAAGATCGTGAATCGTGGGCAGAGAAAGTGAGAGATGAAACTGCGGTGAGATGAACGCGTTTGCAATAAAGGCGAGAGGTATACTGACTGCGCCCAGCACAAACACTCCAGCAGTCATGAGGTGCCGTCGAGCAATGGATGTTGCAAGTATCGCGAGAAAAAAGAGAAGGGGAATACCGGCAAGCGGGTGGAGCATGAGCGTAAAGAGCGCAAGAGCTCCAACAAGGATCCAGTGGCGGCGATTACGTGTTTGAGCGGCAAACCCACTCGACAACAGGGTAAGAATTGTGGTACCATAAGCCAGACCCCACGGCGTCGTCATCACGAGGTGCGGAAAGGGGATGATAAAAAAGCAGAGCGCGACGAGGAGCGGATTTTTTACATAGCGTGTGAGCGCCGTGACAAGCAGTACCGGTAAAGAAAGTCCGATCACGATCAAGGTGAGCGGCTGATGAACAGACGCAACAGAAAGATCAAAGATTCGCGCAAAAAATGGAATAACGGCATATTGGGCAAGATAATAGAATGTTTTTGGCAAAACAGATCCGTGTTCGAGAACCAGTTTTTCCGCGGCGTGATGAATAATCGGATCAAAGCCGAACGAAAGCGGAAAGCGTATGAGGGCGACGGAGAGTGAGGTTGTTGTGTGAAGAATGAGGAGTAAGAGCGAGAGCGCAGATGGTATGCCAATCCAAAGAAGGACGACCAAAAGAAATGAGGAAAAAAAGAACAAGACAAACATGATTGGCCCCACACCGTCCCAAGGTCCGAGTACCGCGTCTGTTGTTTGCAGGAAATAAAGACCAGCAAGAAATGCTATGATGCAAAGGACGTACAGCGAGGAAAACAGAAGCGTATGCGGCCGCAGCGGTAAGGATGGCTGAGGTGAAGAGGGTTCCAATGCGGTATGATTGCCAAGACGTGCTGAAAGAAGCGTTGCGGCAAGCACAAGCCAGAGGAGAAGAATGACAATCGGAAGCGAGAGGTCAAAGAAAAAATAAATAATGCCGCCAATGCCGCCAATAAAAGAAACCAGTGCCAGAGGAGCGCACAGCAATGCGCGCACCCAGGAAATGCCTGTGCAATTGCGAACAATGAGAGCGCCAGTTCCCAAAAAATATACCACCGCAACACCGCGCATGATCCCTGTTCCGGTCGCGTCAAAAATGAGTCCGCCAGTGATTGTCACGGCACAGAGTCCGAGAAGAGAGATGAGAATCTTCATATGATGAGCTTTCCATCCTTTTGTGATCGTCATTATTATCCGGCAGAAAAAGTATTAGTGACCGATCGCATTATTGCCGCGCTCTTTCTGTGGGCCGTGCCGTCGGTGCTTACCCCGAATCATATCACGCTTTTTCGAATCGTAGCAACGGTGCCGACAATCACTCTTCTGCTCTTCGAACAGTACGCGGTTGGTATCCCGCTGTTTCTATTCGTCGCCCTGACCGACGCGCTTGACGGCGCGCTTGCCCGCACGCGGAACATGATCACGGACTGGGGGAGAATCTTTGATCCCGTTGCCGATAAACTGCTCGTGATTCCATCGCTTGCGATTCTCATGGTGAAGAATCTGCCAATCGAGTTGGTGTTGCTTATTATCGCGCTTGAACTGTTTGTGATGGGCGCGGCGCTTGTCTGGCGCAATCGCGGTGGAGTGATTTCCGCGAACATGTGGGGGAAGGTAAAGATGATCCTGCAGATTGTTGGCATCTTCCTTCTTCTGCTCTCGCTCTGGCTTGGATTTCCTACGCACCAGGTCGCGGCTCTTGTCTTGGGAGCGAGCGTCTATTGTTCAATCATGAGTATTGTCTATCATGGCATCTAATACCATATGGCGGGGATTCCTTACCACGATAATGATCGGACTTGTTCTCTTCGTTGCGAACTATCATGTACCACTCTCGGGAACAAAGACGATTACCTATGATTTTCGCGGACCCGATGGGACGATAAGCCATGCTTATCCCGTTGCGCGAGTGCGCGATATGGCGCGGCAGAACGGGCGCACCTATCGGCCCATGATTGAAGATCCTGTCTATGTTGATGTCAAGACACTTCTGCCCTATCGAGTTGCCCGCATTGATCTTATTTTTCAAAATACCACATCAATACCTCTTGCTGTGGGGATGAAGCGCGCGGGCGGCACCCCTTCATTTGATTTGAAATCCGTCGAGGAAGCACCCACCGAGGGGGGGTGGTCCCGTGGGTCGGTATTATTTGATTTATCTACAGCGAGTTACTACAATGGTAAATATACGTTTGCGTTCTCGGTACCGGGCTTGCGTACTGAACGGCCCGGTCAGGGCGAAGTGCGACTGTCACAGATGCGCCTGATCCTGGAGCGTCCGCCGCTCTCATGGGATGATATTTTAACGCTATGGAAAAATTTTTAAGAATCATATCGCTCATGCTTTCGGATATCTTTCTGGCGTCACTGTTTTTATATCTCGCGGCGGTGTACATTGATCTTTCGTTTGAGGGGGTTGTTTCGCGCGCATTTAATGTCACGATTCTGCTCATCATCTGTATTGCTTCCGGTATTGGGACTGTTCTATTTCCCCATCCGCGCCGCTCATGGGTTCCTATCGTCGTACTAAGCGTTATGGTCGGATCGATCGTTGCAAAGATTTCGGAATCTCTCTCTCCATTGGCGCTGCTTATCGGCGCTGCCGGTGGGATCGTTGTTTTTTTGGCGGGTTCTGCTATGATACGGCAATATGACGGGGAATAAAGATTGTATTTTTTGTAAGGTTATTGCCGGCGAGCTACCGTGCTGGAGAGTCTATGAGGATGAACGTGCTGTGGCGTTCCTTGACCTCTATCCGACAAGTAAAGGCCACACGTTGGTTGTCCCCAAGAAACATTGCGCGGATTTCGTGAGTGCCGACATCGAGTGTCTTCAATCGGTTCTTTTGACAACGCAGAAGATAGCGCGCGCAGTAGTGGCGGGAACAAATGCAGATGGGTGTAATGTGACAACGAATAACGGCAAGGCGGCAGGTCAATCAGTGCTCCACCTTCACTGGCATATTATTCCTCGCTTTGATGGAGACGGACTCGTGATGTGGCCTCAGGCGCCATACGATGAAGGAGAAAAAGAAGTATTTCAGGAAAGAATAGGAAAGTTTTTATAAGAATTTATTTTACAATCTGGATCCCGGCCTTCGCCGGGATGACACGAGTATGAAACTCCTGATCACTGGCGGATGCGGATTCATGGGATCGAACGCGGTTCGCTATTTTCTAAAGAACTATCCTGACTATCGCATCATTAATCTCGACGCACTGACGTATGCCGGTAATCCTGAGAACGTGCGTGACATCGAAAACGATCCTCGCTACACTTTTGTTCATGGACGGATCGAGGATGAGACAGTGGTCGAAAAGATTTTTTCCACCTTCAGGCCCGATGTCGTGATCAATTACGCAGCGGAGACACACGTTGATCGTTCGATAATGGATCCGAAGGCATTTTTGACAACAGAGATTTTTGGCACCCATACGCTCCTTGAAGCCGTACGTCGGCACGAAACCAGCCGATATGTCCAGATTTCAACCGATGAGGTGTACGGCAGCATTGCTGATGGGGTGTGGACCGAAAGGGCGCCCTTCGACCCGTCGAGCCCCTATTCGGCGGCAAAGGCTGGCGCGGATCATCTTTGTCTGGCATATTGGAGAACCTACCACACTCCCGTTATCGTGACGCATTCATGCAATTTTTACGGACCTTACCAATACCCCGAGAAGATGATTCCGTTGTTCATCATTAACCTGCTCGAGAACAAGAAGGTACCATTGTATGGCGATGGGGGCAATGTTCGCGAGTGGATCTATACCGAGGATCATTGCCGCGCCATTGACCGTATCGTTCATGACGGGCGGTTTGGCGAGTCATATAATATCGGCACCGGGGAGCGCATGACCAATCTCGAACTGACGAAAAAAATTCTTTTGATGCTCGGCAGAGGCGATGAGATGATCGAACCCGTGAAGGATCGTCCCGGGCACGACCGTCGTTATGCAGTCGATCCCTCCAAGCTCATCACGTCGCTTGGCTGGAAACCTGATACGGCGTTTCAGGATGGACTTGCCAAAACAATCGAATGGTATCGGACTCATGAGCAGTGGTGGAAGCCGCTTCGTAATGGGGAATATCTTGAGTACTACAAAAAGCAATACGCGACTGCGCGATGAAAATTACTAAAAAATCAAAAAAAGAGAATCCGTCGCGAATGATCTCAGCTGAATTTGGCGTCTATCCCGTGGTTGTTCTCGTGGGGCGCGTGAACGTCGGCAAGTCAACACTCTTCAATACGCTACTTGAACAACGTAAAGCAGTGACATCTGCAGTACCGGGGACAACGCGTGATGTGAACCATGGATTGTGCACATGGCGGGGCGCCACCTTTATTCTGGTTGATACGGGAGGATTTGCGGGCGGGAGCACAACAGAGATAGAGAAGAAAACCGCAGAGCATGCGCGGCGCATGATCAGTAGGGCAGATATTGTGCTCTTTATGACCGATCGCCGCGCAGGCTTGAATCCCGACGACCGGCGGTTTGTTCGTCTTATACGCACACTGACTCAGGCGCCGTTGGTGCTTACGGTTAACAAGGCAGAACACAAGAGTCCCACGGAAGCAGACGAGTGGAGTGAATGGCATAAGCTCGGGTTGGGGGAGCCACAGTATATTTCAGCGATGAACGGACGGGGGACCGGTGATCTTCTTGACTACGTTGTAAGGCTGCTTCCTGAAAAAAAGAAGGAGCAGAAAAAGGAGCAGTCTTCGCGCGAAGAGGTGCGCGTCGCTATCGTCGGTCGGACAAATGTTGGCAAATCATCTATTCTGAATCGTCTTCTCGGCGAGGAGCGGGTGATTGTCAGTCCTCAGGCGCACACGACGCGGGAGCCCCACGATACGCTATTCGAATATGACGGTATACCTCTTCGCATCATTGATACCGTTGGCATGCGTAAAAAGTCACGAATTTCCTCCCGCATGGATCGGGAAGGCCTTGAGCGCAGCATCGTTGCGATTGAACAAGCCGACATCGTGCTGCTCATTCTCGAGAGCATCGTGAGTCCCTCAAAGCAGGAGAGCCGTCTGGTTGGCATCGCGCAAGAACGAGGGGCGGGATTGATGATTATCGTGAACAAATGGGACTTGATTTCGGAAAAGACAACAAAAACCCCCCAGGCATATGAAGAGTTTTTTCGGCAGTATTTCAAAGGCGCGCTCTGGGCTCCGGTAATGTTTGTCTCAGCATCATCCGGACAACGTGTATCGCGGATTCTCGAGGCTGTGGGGCTCTGCATTGAGAACAGGGGGCGCATTATCGCGCAAGAAGACCTGGATACGTTCCTTGCCAAAGTCATCGCGCACCAGCAGCCCCAATGGCAACGCGGGAAGAAGAAGCCCGCTATTTATCGATTTCGCCAGACAACAACCAATCCACCAACCTTTGCGCTAGACGTCAATGAGCGAAATAGTATCAGTTATGCGTATTTGCGCTATCTGGAGAATCGTCTTCGTGACGTGTATGGATTTCAGGGTACGCCGATTCGGATCCATACGGAAGAAAGAGGGCGCTTAACTCGTAATCCGTAACTCGTAACTCGTACAATGGAAATGAAGTTGATCGTAGGACTGGGAAATCCTGGAGCGGAATATACATACACCTTCCATAATGCAGGTTTTCAGGTTATTGATGAATTGTCACAGCGTCTGCGTGGTGATATGCGTTTTGTGGCCCCGGCAAGCAAGCGACATCGGTTCTTCGAGAGCGAAGAGTTTCAATTCCAGAAAGCGGACGGCAGCGAGGAGCGCATCGTGCTTCTCAAGCCACAAACATACATGAATGAGTCAGGGCGCGCGGTAGCTGAGTTTTCCCGCCGGTTCAAATCAATGATCGATCCGCAGAGCGATCTCTGGGTCGTTCATGATGATGGTGATATCCAGCTTGGGCGCATTCGCGTTGATATGGCAAAGCGAGCGGCGGGGCACCGTGGAGTTGTGAGTATCATGACCACCCTCGGCATAAGGAACGGTATCCGTTTTCGCATGGGTATACGGCGAGAGGGTGATGCGCGGCGCACCGAAACGTTTGTGTTAAAAAAACCATTGGCGGCAGATCGCGAATTATGGAAGGAGACGATAACACGCTGCGCGCACGGTATCATCGATGCGCTTGAGAACGGTATTCCGCATGCTCAAATGACGCTCCATGCAAATAATAAGCACGAAAAACGACCGTCGTAAAAAAATAACGACCAGGATGCTCCGTACCAGTGTAAGGGGCACGAGAGAACTCACGCGTCCTTAACTTGCTGACGCAATCGTTGATGAGGAGGACATCTTCGATCGTGTCACTGGCACAGAACATGCTAGTCATTAATGAGCATTAACATATCTTATTTCTATGTCCATGTCAACAGTACGTCGTACCGCTCGCAAGCCTCGCTGGAAGCGCGTTCTCGTAAAAATATCAGGTGAAACTTTGGCCGGGAAAGGGCACCATGGGTTTGATGCAGAATCACTCTCTTTTATTGCGCGAGAGATCGCTGCTGCCGCGCGCTGCGGGGTGCAAATCGCCATTGTTATCGGAGGAGGCAACCTCATTCGCGGATCAGAGATCGAGGGCGTCGGCATTGATCGCTCCTCCGCCGACTACATGGGAATGCTTGCAACGATGGCAAATGGTATCGCGCTTCAGACAGTCCTGGAACGGGAGGGACTTGACACGCGCGTACTTTCTGCACTGCCCTTGAGCCAGGTTGCAGAACCGTTTATTCGCCGTCGGGCGATTCATCATCTTGAAAAGGGACGCATTGTTATTTGTGTCGGTGGAACCGGGAACCCTCATTTTACCACCGATACCGCAGCGGCGCTGCGCGCGAGGGAATTGCGCGCCGACGTGCTAGTGAAGGGGACGACCGTTGATGGCGTATTTACCGCAGATCCGAAAAAATCAAAAAATGCCAAGCGCCTCTCCACCGTGCGGTACAAGGAGATTATAACCAAGGATTTGCGTGTTATGGACCTCACAGCCGTAACACTCGCACAGGAGACGGCGATGCCTATCGTTGTGTTTGATGTTTTTCGCCAAGGTAATTTGAAGCGACTTTTGTGTGGTAAGCGTATTGGTACGGAAATTTCATAATCGTACGTGATGGACACCATCAAGACAATACATATTGATGATCCGGAATACCCCGCGCTCTTACGTCAGAGCGCGTGTCCGCCAAAGACGCTTTACTGTCGCGGCTCGATTCCACTTCCTCTAGGCCGCATCCTTGGAGTCGTTGGCACACGAAAAATGAGTGTCATCGGCAGGAGATCGTGCGAGGCGATTATTCCATCGCTTGCCCGCGCCGGCTATACGATTGTCAGCGGGCTTGCCTATGGCGTTGACGCGCTCGCACACCAGCAGACGGTTGACAATAAAGGCATTGCTGTTGGCGTGCTTGCAAATGGACTGGATGACGAGAGTATTTACCCTCGGGAGAATCGTCCTCTGGTTCATCGTATCATTGAATCGGGTGGATGCGTACTGTCCGAGTTTCCGGCAGGAACCAGGCCGCGCCGGGAATTTTTCCCTCAGCGCAACAGGATTGTCGCGGGCATGAGTCACGGCATTTTGGTGATTGAGGCTCCGGAAAAGTCCGGCACGCTCATCACGGCTTTTCGCGCCCTGCACGAAAATCGCGAGGTGCTCGCCGTTCCCGGTCCGATCACTCATCCTACATTTGCCGGCGCCAATCGGCTCCTCCAGCTTGGGGCGCACGTCATAACTTCAGCAGAGGACGTCTTCAATGTCTTTGGAGATTCGTTATTATCTAAAGACGGAGAGCGCGTCGATCCCGATTCTCTGTCTGAACAAGAACGTGTTATCTTCGAGTGCATTGCACGGGAAGTGTTTCATCTCGACGAGATTGCCGATCAGACAAAACTTGACATACGAACCGTTCACAGTACACTGGGAACCATGGAATTAAAGGGACTCATACAGTCAATGGGCAATGGTCGCTTTATCAAGAAGTAGTTTAAACCCTTTGCAAAAGGTCTTATGCCAAAGAAATTACAGGATACGACACTCATCATCGTCGAGTCGCCAACCAAGGCAAAAACATTGGGACGTTTTTTGGATTCGAGCTACACCATCACGTCATCGCTTGGCCATATTCGGGATTTGCCAAAAAGTAAAATGGGCGTTGATATCGAGCACGATTTTGCGCCACAGTATGTCATTCCGCGAGACAAGCAAAAGCATGTTACCGCACTCAAGAAGTTAGCGGAAAAAGCCGACCATATCCTTTTTGCAACTGATGAAGACCGAGAGGGGGAAGCGATATCGTGGCATCTTAAGGAAATTCTTGGCGTTCCAGAGGAGAGAGCAGAGCGTATCGTGTTTCATGAGATTACCCAAAGCGCGCTTGAACATGCACTCAAACACCCGCGGCGACTTGATATGCATCGCGTTGACGCCCAACAGGCGCGGCGGATTCTTGACCGTCTGGTCGGGTATGAACTCTCGCCTTTTTTGTGGAGAAAGGTGACAAAGGGCCTTTCGGCAGGACGCGTGCAATCTGTTGCGGTCCGTCTTATTGTCGAGCGCGAGCGCGACATTCAAGCATTTGTTCCGGTGGAGTATTGGAGCATTGAGGCTCTACTGCATCCACCTCAAAACGAGTCTGAGCAATTTACTGCCCATCTTGTCAAGATGGGAGAGGAGACAGTCGACAAACATGATATTAAAAACCAAGAGCACGCAGAGAGCATAACCACTGCACTCCAGAGCCAAGCATACAGCGTTTCATCCATCGTAAAAAAGGATGTCAAAAAGTCGCCATTGCCGCCGTACACGACATCAACGTTGCAGCAGGACGCGTATCGCCGTTTGCGGTATTCTCCCAAGCAAACCATGATGTTTGCCCAACAGCTCTATGAGGGTGTTGAGCTTAAAGGGGGGTCTGAAGGACTGATCTCATATATGCGCACCGATTCCGTCAATCTCGCGCAGGATTTTTTGCAGGAAGCGCAAAGCGTTATTGCGGCACAGTGCGGTAAGCAGTACGCACAAGGTACGCGGGCATACAAGACAAAATCAAAACTTGCCCAAGAAGCGCACGAGGCGATTCGTCCAACATCGGCCGCCCGTACCCCCGAGAGTATTAAACAGCATCTCAATGACCAGCAGTGGAAGCTCTACGACCTCATTTGGCGCCGCGCGATTGCAAGCCAGATGAGTGATGCACAATTCGAGGCAACAACGATCGATGTTGCCGCCAATGGCTCTGACGGAAAGTCATACACCTTCCGCGCAAACGGCCAAGTATGCCGCTTTGATGGATTTTTGAATGTATATAAAACAGAGTCAGAAGAGGTAAATCTTCCATCACTCACTCAAGGCCAAGAGCTTATCTGTAAAGAATTAAAGCCCGAACAGCATTTTACCAAGCCTCCCGCGCGATATTCCGAGGCTTCGCTTGTGAAGGCACTCGAAGAATACGGCATCGGCCGTCCGTCAACTTATGCCCCGACAATCAGCACTATCATCGAGCGGAATTACGTTCAACGCGAAGAGGGCAGACTGAAGCCAACCGACATCGCTTTTCTCGTGATCGATTTGCTCGTGGAACATTTTCCATCAATTGTTGATTATGAGTTTACCGCACGGATGGAGGATGATCTTGATACGGTTGCGGAAGGAAGGAAGGAGTGGGTGCCGGTTTTGCGAGAATTTTATGAACCATTCCATACAACGCTGAAGATAAAAGAAAAGGAACTGGAGAAGACGAAGATTTCAGTAGAAGAGACTGACGAGCTGTGTGACAAGTGCGGCAAGCCTATGGTGATTCGCACCGGCCGCTTTGGCAAGTTCATGGCATGTTCGGGTTTTCCTGAATGTAAAAACGCAAAACCTCTGCCCGGCGAGGAGAGCGCGCAGGAAACCGCGGATGTTGAACCGTGCGAAAAGTGCGGCAAGCCCATGGTGCAAAAGCGCGGACGCTTCGGTCCCTTCTACGGATGCTCGGGCTATCCGGACTGTAAAAATATCAGGAACGCGCGTGATAAAAAATTGGACATGAAGTGTCCAAAGTGCGGACAAGGCGATGTCGTCATGAAGCGCAGTAAACGCGGCAAAACGTTTTTTGGCTGCAACAAGTATCCCGACTGCGACTTTGTGTCATGGACCAAACCGGAGGAGGCAATCGCTAACTCGTAACTCGTAACTCGTAACTCGAAGTCAATACCGCCTTTTTTCATCCACTCATTCTTTGTCATCCCGCAGCAGGAAATGGTGTCAGGAATAGTTTTTGCAGAAACTATTCCTGACGCCATTTCCACACAAAGTAAATACCTTGCGTTACCACGATTTTGCGAGTTTTTTATCAAATGTCGCGAAATGCTTTGCGCCATGCGTTCGCGCGTATACAATGTTATACGCATCTTCAAGCTCAATCGTCCTTGCTCGAAACATTCGGAGTGCTTCTTCTAAGATTGGACGTTCCTCAATATCGATAAATTCCAAATTGAGAATATCTTCCAGTAAGGAAAGGAGTTCTGTTTTTCTTTTGTTGTAGAAGCTTGATAGAACCCAGGATACTTCAAAGAAAACAATAACGGAAGTAAAAAGCTTGACTTTTGCTTGCGCGGCGGAATCAAAAAGAGACCGAGCGATTTTGTGGTGTGTCTCGACATCGGCAATAAGAAGGCGCAGGAAGTAATTCGTATCGACAAACGTCATGCGCGTTTTTTGCTGAAATGTTCGTCCTTTGCCTTGCGGATCATTCCATCAATTGACATACCGTGGAATCGTCTCGGGAGCTTCACCGATCCGGCAATCCGGCTGATAATTTTTTCAGCGGGTTCAACAATCATTTTATTGCCGCGATTGGTGACAATAACTTTTTCACCTTCGCGAAAGCCAACCTTCCGGTAGACCTCTACCGGAATCGTGAATTGTCGTTTGTCGGTGATGGTTGCTGTTTGAGCCATAAAAAATTCCTTATTGATTCAAGTATAACAAAAACAAGGAATTTTTGTCAATACAAGGAAAAATCTAGAAAACAAGGAACCGGCAGACCCTTCTGTTGATTACGCGACAAATCGTTGCTCCACAACAGACCAGTCGATGGCTTTCATAAACGCCTCAATATAGTCGGCGCGTTTGATGCCGTAGTCGGTGATGTAGGCGTGCTCAAAGACGTCCATCACGAGGAGAGGTTTTGTTTCTACAAAGTGACCGAGATCATGTTCGTTAATCCACACATTGAAGAGTTCGTCTGATTTTTTGTCATAGACCAACAACGCCCAGCCAATACCACGCATTGCTCCCACGCCGATGAAATTTTTTTTCCAGTCCTCTATGGTGCCGTAGATTGATTCAAGTTTCTGCTTGAATGGTCCATCAGAAAGTTCCTTGGCATCTTTTGACATATTTTCAAAATACAATTCATGGAGTCGCATGCCATTCCACTCCCAGCCAAATCGTCGTTGGAGTTCGGAGTATTCGGGTGTCCTCACTTCCTTTGTTGATAAAAGATCAAGAAACGTGTTCGTATTTTTCACATACCCCTCGTACAAGGTAAAGTGATTTTTGAGGAGCGTGTCAGAGAATCCCGGCGTGCCGAGAAGATGATCAAAGTTTTTTGCTTGATACATATTTTAGACTGGATTCCGGCCTACGCCGGAATGACAATACTTAAATCTTACCGACCAGATCGAGTCCCGGTGTTAATGTCGCTTTGCCGGGTTCCCACGATGCAGGGCAAACCTGGCCGGGGTTTTGCGCAACGAATTGTGCCGCTTTTAGTTTTCGCAAAAGCTCTTTTGCGCTTCGGCCTATGCTGTTGTCGTGTATTTCGTATGCCTTCAAGATGCCATCCGGGTTGATGATGAATGTTCCGCGCAGAGAAAGCCCCTCATGGGGGATATAGGTGCCGAATGTTTTGCACAGGGTGCCGGTTGGATCGGCTGCCATGGGGTAGGTGATTTTCTTAATCGCAGGCGAATTGTCATGCCATGCCTTGTGCACGAATACTGTATCGGTGCTCACGCTGAGCACTTCAGCGCCGATGCTCTGGAATTCCGCATAATGATCCGCAAGCTCCTCAAGCTCGGTGGGACAGATAAAAGTAAAGTCGGCAGGGTAGAAGACAAGCGCAAGCCACTTCCCTTCGAAGTCCGAGAGTTTTATTTTCTTTATCTCTTCATTCTGAAAAACATCGAACGTGAGATCGGGAACCGGCTGGCCGATCTGGAGATGCTGGCACATTGCGTCTTGCATACGTTATAGAATTAAGAATCAAGAATTAAGAATCAAGCAGAATTGGATCCAGACGGCTCCATTCGTCATTCTTGATTCGTAATTCTTAATTCTATTCCCCGTAGGGTTCAAACATGGATTTCGCCACCCCGCACACGGGGCAAATCCAGTCATCGGGAATTTCTTCAAATGGCGTGCCAGGCATAATACCGCCATCGGGATCGCCAAGCTCCGGATCATAGACATAGCCACAGGGCGGACAGATGTACTTTTTTTTGCTCATATTTTTACTTGTTATATCATAGCGATCGCTATCAACCCCGTCAACCCCGTTAGACGCATTCAACCCAATCTGGACGTGACAAATACTCACGGTTCTGGTAGCATGAGAATGGAAGGCGGTCATATGAGATTTCAAGAGCTTGAACAAGCTGTATCTGCATATAACCCCGAAGCCGATCTGGAAATGATAAGGCTTGCTTATGATTTTGCGGAAAGCGCGCATCGCGGCCAAGTGCGGAAAACAGGCGAGGATTACATCCAGCATCCACTGAAAACAGCACACTATCTTTCGCGAATGCAGGTTGATGACGCGACGATCATCGCAGCGCTTCTGCACGAAGTGCCAGATCTTACAGGGGTCACGATTGACGATATTCACAAGAATTTTGGCGCCGATATTGCGACGCTGGTCGACGGTGTAAGCCGCCTTGGCAACGTCAAATATCGCGGGATCGATCGTTACGTTGAGAATTTGCGGAAGATGTTTGTCAGTATCGCGCAGGACACGCGGATTATTCTCATTAAATTTGCCGGTCGCATCCACAATCTTGAAACACTGGCCATCCTGCCCGAGCAGAAGCAGCTGCGGATCGCAACCGAGGTACTCGAGATCTATGCGCCGATTGCCGATCGTCTGGGTATCGCATTTCTGAGAGGAGAGCTGGAGGATCGCGCGTTTCAGTTTGTCTATCCGGAAGAATATCGGCGCGTCACGACGCTGGTTGAGCCGCATCTGCGGCAGAAAGAGCAATACCTGGATCGTGTGCGCGAAATTCTCGAGCAGCATCTTGCCGATGGGGAGATTGAGGCTGTATCCATCTCAAGCCGCGTCAAACGATTGTTTTCGACGTACAAAAAAATGGAAACTCTTGGGCTGACAACCGTAGAGGGGCTCTACGACCTTGTTGCCATGCGCGTTATTGTTCCAACCATTGCCGACTGCTACGCGGCGCTAGGGGTTATTCATCAATATTGGAAGCCACTCAAGGACCGCATTAAGGATTATATCGCACAGCCCAAGCCGAACAATTATCGCTCTCTTCACACGACGGTATTTTGCGAAGACGGGCAGATTGTCGAATTTCAGATTCGAACGCCCGAGATGCAATATGAGGCGGAGGTGGGCATTGCGGCGCACTGGCATTATACCGAATCGCAGAAAACATCGAGAAAAATCACCGCGAAGCAGCTGGACTGGGTTCAAGAGATATTAAAATTTCAAGGAATTTCCACAACGACCGACCAGGAATATCTCAAGGTGCTCAAGCTTGATATCTTCCAACACCGTATTTTTGTATTCACGCCAAAAGGAGATGTTATCAATCTTCCGGATGGCTCAACGCCGGTTGACTTTGCCTATCACATTCATAGTGATGTGGGACGGCGCTGTTCGGGCGCGCGCGTGAATGATGTGCTTGTTCCGCTTGAGACACCACTGAAAAGCGGGGATGTTGTGGAAATTATTATTGAAAAAAACAGAAAAGCGCCAAGCATCGATTGGCTCACGTTCGTCAAAACGCATATTGCGCGCAGCCATATCAAGCAGCAGCTGCGCCGAAGATAATTTACTCAACTCTGTCATGCCGCGCGCACTTCGCAGAATCATCTTTACGCTTTTTGTCCTTCTTTTTATCATTACGGCAACAACGCTTTTGTTTTACGCAAGCGGCTATCGGTACCATGTTGGAAAGCGAGTGATTGAAAAGACCGGCAAATTGATCGTGGAAACCCAGCCACGCGGGGCGCGGATTATCGTTGCGGGCGCAGCAGTCCAACCCCTCCAGACACCGACAAGCATTTCATATCTTCTCTCGGGTGAGTATGAGCTCACCATTGAAAAGGATGGGTATTTTCCTGTACGCAAGCGCATCTCTATCGCGCCGGGTGTCAGTACTGTTGTCAATGATATTGTTCTGATCAAAAAAGAAGAACCGCGTCTGCTTATTGGCACCGACGGTGTGAAGGAGGCCATATCCATCGCCGACATCATTGTCATGCATGACGGCAAACGAGTGTTCGATTTTGACGTGTATCCGGAGCGGTTGAGCGAGCGCTTTGCCGCATCCGAGCCTATTGGGGTGTTGCGAATTTCCGAGAGTGGAGCGCAGAGCGCAATCAAAACAGAACGCGGGTGGAGTATTAGCAGTAAAGGGGAGGAGATTTTTTTCGAGAAGGAGGACTCTTCAATTTTGGATATACGATTTGCAAAAGGATCGGATGAAGCGTATGCGCGCACCGCGCAGGGTATTGCGCGGTTTGAACCTGCCAAACGCGCATTTATATTACTCGTAAAACGCACGGATATCGTTTCATATGTTGTCACCGGAACCTCTCTTTTTCTTTTCAGGGAGATACTCGGCAAGGGACTTGTACTTGAGGAGGTTGGATTACCGAGCGGGGCGAACGTACGAACAATTTCTGACTTACCGGCGATTACCGACATTCTCGAGAGTTCTGACGGAACGCTTGTTCTGCAAGGTATTGGCAAGTCGCTCTATCTCTTTGATGCGCGCGCGCAGCAAGCGGCTTTTCAACTGGTGAGCGATGCGCGCGCGGTCGTATTTACCAACAAAGAGCGATTCTTCTCATTCAATGATTTTGAAATTTGGGAGCATTTGTTTTCTCATGAGCGCTATAGCCGTTCTCTTGTGACGCGTAAAAGCAACCCCATCGTCACTATCCTTCCCTTTACAACACGCCAACTCATGGTGACGGTGGCGCAGAACGGGGAGCTGCACCTCAGACGGCTCGGCGCGCGAGAGAGCGGAGAGCTCCTCCTTGCAACATTCGACGCCATAGTCGGCATTGCCTTGAATCAAAAAGAGGACACGCTTTTTATAGTCGGATCCATCAATGGAAAACAAGGAATCTACGCCATGACCCTTATTGAGGAAGAGCAGGTATTTCCGCTTGTGAAGTAGTTACTGTATGGGAGCGATCTCAGACTGTTGAGCGGTTTGCGCAAGTGATGGCGGGAGGTCGGTGCCCAGAATAATAAGAAAGTCCGCGCCGGAGACCGAGTCGAGCTCCGGAGAATACGGATCATAAATACTTTCTCCCCTGAGGGTGTCTGCCAGGAATTTTTTTGTCAATGGTTTGTTGCCTTGTGAAAGATCGAAAACAAGTGTTTTTTGGTAGGTTCGCTCGCGGGCATTTTCGACCGATGCAACCGTAAACTCGTATCGCTTCAAAAGCGCGGCTGTTTTGTTTCCGATGCCATCAAGCGTAGTGCCGTTGCGGATAATAACCGTGCTATCCTTGCCGATGGTGCGCATGTCGTCGTCGGGATATTCGGTAAAAATCCGTTGAACTTTCGCCTGAAGCGTCCCAAAGCTGCTATCGCGCGGGCGTAAGACATAGGCGCCGTCAATCATCTCAGAGACCAGGAGACCATTGACGTCATCATCAAAGACAACCGAAACGATATCGCGATCATCTACTTTCCGCAAAGCATTTCCCATGGCAAGCAACTGCCACACTTCCATGTTTGTAGATATATTTTCTTTCAGTGTGCCAAGAATCTCGCCTACCTTCTGAGGACGGAAAAAAAGAGTTGTGGAGAACATCTTTTCCTTTACTGCCGTTATGATTTTTTGCTGCCGGCGGCTTCGCGCAAAATCAGATCCTTCATTGTTGTTTAGGCTGTGGCGCGAACGGACATACATCAGCGCGCGCTGGCCATCCATTGTTTGCGGTCCGGCGTCAAAAGATATCGTCTGATATTTTTTATCAAGCGTGGGATATTTATAGTCGGTAAAACTATTGTCAACCGTAATAGGGATACCGCCAAGAATGTCGACAATATCGGCAAAGCCCTGGAAATCGACGCGAACAAAATAGGGGATCGAGACGCCAAGGACCTGTTCCACGGTCTTTCGCGCAAACTCGCCGCCATATCCTTCTTGGATCGTCTCGCCAAAGGCGTTTGCGTTGTTTATTTTTCGCCAGCCATAGCCATCGATTGGTATCAGAAGGTCGCGTGGGATGGAAAAAAAGGCAACGCGTCCGGTTTTTGGCACGATGCTTGCAAGCATAATGGTGTCGGTAAGGTCTGCGCCCTCATGATTTCCGCCGCCGATGCCAAGAAGGAGCACATTAACGCGACCGTCATCAGAAACGATATCATTGTTTGCGTTCTCGGCAAGGCCGCGAAGAGGGGGAATGCTGGTGAGCGCATTCCATGTTTGAGAAAGCGCCGACCCTTCATCTTGCGCAGTTTGATATGAGAATACCGCGGTTCCTCCAAGCAAAAGAAAAAAGATCGAGCAAGCGGTGAGGATTTTTGGAAGAGGGGAGCGGTAGGTTTGGTATGCGGGAAGGATGGTCGGCTTTTTGATCAGGTTAATGGGTGAATGTTCCATAAAAAAACAATGCTCTCGTGAATTGACAGCTGATATGGGTGAGTATACACTAGTGATGCGCGCGACACAAGAGCGAGCACCCTTCTTACTCAGTTTGTTAGAGAATTGCGTTTTCACCCCGTTAGAAATTTTGGGCGTTTAGCTCAGCTGGTTAGAGCGTTGCGTTCACATCGCAAAGGTCACAGGTTCGAGTCCTGTAACGCCCACCAAACGAGCCAATACATTTCTAACGGGGCATGTCGCAAAGGTCACTGGTTCGAGTCCAGTTGGGTGCATAGAGATTTGTAACGGGGCAGGTCGCAAAGTTTATCCGCTAGTTTCTTTGATCCAGATTTTCAAAAAACCTATATCCATTACAGCATGTTGTATTTATTATTTTGTCCAGTATAATATGTGTATTGGACAAAATTGGTATTTTTTGTCCAATATAAGCAAAATAGTATGCTTAAAAACATAGTTTTTGATCAAAAACTGCAAAAAGAGGAACTTTTATCTTTTCAGTACATAGCGCGAACCAAAGAGCCATTTGCTAAAAAATGGTTTGATTCAAGTTTGATTAAAGTAGTTCTGGGTCCCAGACGAGCAGGAAAGTCTATTTTTTCTCTCATGCTTTTAAGAGATCGGCCATTTATGTACTTCAATTTTGATGATGAGGTAGTTGCGGGCATGAGCGGTATAGTTCCCAATGAGCTTATGAAGGAATTGCATGCCGTCTACGGCCCTGAAAAGACCGTTCTTTTTGATGAAATACAGAACCTTCCGAATTGGGAGCTGTTTGTCAATCGTTTGCATAGAGCGGGCTACAATCTTGTGCTTACCGGATCGAACGCACGGTTGCTTTCGCAAGAACTGGCAACGCATCTGACTGGAAGGCATATGCCCATAGAAATAATGCCATTCAATTTTGATGAATTTCTTAAGGCAAAAAAATTCACACTAGATCCGCAATACGCCTCCTTGCCACAAAAGCGAGGTGAGCTTTTGATGCTTATGGATGATTTTTTATTGCGCGGCGGGTTTCCGGAGGTTGTCATCAGTAATCTTAGCGCACATGATTATCTCGAGGTGCTGTTTGACGCTCTGCTTTTCAAAGATGTGGTTAAAAGGCATAGAGTTAAATTTTCGACCCAAATAGCAAATTTGGGCGGACATTTAATAAACAATTTTGCCAGTTTGTATACGGTGCGCAAGCTGCTCGAGGTTTTGAATTTAAAGAGCGCCTCTACTACGGAAAAGTACATAAGTTATCTAGAAGAAGCATATCTTGTTTTTTCATTGCTTCGGTATTCCCCGAAATCCGTGCAACGCATAAAGTCTCCTCGCAAGGTCTATGCCGTGGATAATGGTTTTGTAAGCGCCAAAGCAATTCAACATTCTCCGGACAAGGGTAAGCTCATGGAAAATCTTGTTTTTACAGAGCTTGTCAAGCGAGGACAAAAACCGAACAGAGATTTGTTTTATTATAAGACGCGAAATAATCGCGAGGTTGATTTCGTTTTAAAAAATGGAACAGATGTTATAGAACTCATACAAGTTTGTTACGAATCGATGCGTTCAGATGTAGAGCAGCGGGAAACAAAGGCTTTGGCTGAGGCGGGTGGCGAGTTGAACGTACAAAAACTCACGGTGCTTACATGGGACGAGAAGAGGGAAATAAAAAAAGACGGCAACGTCATACGAGTTACGCCCCTCTGGGGATGGCTGCTTGATAAGAATTAGCTATGAAAATATTTATCACGGGCGCGGCAGGGTATATCGGCGTGATGCTTGCGGAACGATTCGCAGAGCGTGACGATATCGAGGAGATAGTTTGCCTTGACAAGAATCCGATCACGCCCGAACTGTTAGCGCTTCCCAAGATTCTCTATCTGCGCGCAAACACATCAGATGACACATGGCAGGGAATCGCCGCGGAGCGCAAGCCCGATGTTGTCATTCACTGTGCGTGGCAGATTCGGGAGTTTTATTTTAGGAAAAAGCTTCATCATGCGTGGAATATCTGTGGCTCGCGCAATGTCTTTGCGTTTGCTCTCTCTTGTGCACGACATCTGATTTATCTCTCATCTGTTGCGGTGTACGGAGCATATTCCGATAACCGTGTCGATAGGCCATTTACCGAAGAGGATCCTATGCGTGAAGACGAATATCTCTACGGTGTTCAAAAAAAACAGTCGGAGCAGGATCTTTATGATATCTGCCAAAAATCCCTATCGCCAATATGCGCTACGGTGTTGCGCATTTGCTCTGTGGCCGGTCCGCGATACAAAAGAGCCAAAAAGGGATTTACTTTGCAAAATTTGCTTGCGCTCCTTCCATTTATTCCTATTGCAAATCAGGAGTGGGGGAGACAGTTCGTGCATGAGGAGGATCTTATGGGAATTATTGACAATGTCGCCAACGAGCCCCCTCAGAGCGCCCATCGCGTGTTTAATGTTGCCCCGCCGATGTATCTGCGAGCCAGTGAAATTGTGCACGCATATGGCAAGCGAGCATTTCATGTGCCAAAAGAACTTGTTCGTCTTGGATTTTTTGTTCTCCGCCATCTCTCGCTTGGCCGCCTGCCCACCTCCCGTGGCGGCTGGCGGTTTTATGTGTATCCGGTTGCCGTGGACGGGGGGGCGATAAAAGGCATGCTTGGCAATAATTTTATCCAGTCTATTCTCTATAATAGGTAGAATTATAGAATTTTATCGATTATGCAAGAAAAAATGGATAAAAATGAACAAAAAAATGATACAGTATGGGACACTTATGTATCGTGAACGCTTATAAAAAATACCTTCATTATCGTGAGCTGATCTGGAGCTTTGTTCGGCGGGATATCAACGCGCGATACAGGGGGACGATCATGGGGGTTTTTTGGTCTGTCATTCATCCGCTCGCGACATTTTCAGTTTACTTGCTGGTGTTTGGATTTTTTCTCAAGATACGCATGCCGCAGAGTACATCAGTGCTGGATTTTGCTCTCTACTTCAGCGCGGGATATTTTCCGTGGGTTTTTTTCAGCAACGCTGTTACGCGAGCGGCAACCTGCATCGTTGACAATAGAAACTACATCAAAAAGGTAGCCTTCCCATCTGAGATTTTCCCCTTTTCACTTATGCTTTCAGAAGGCGTCTCGCTTTTGATAAGCATTACGATTGTGGTGATATTTTCAATCTCTGTCCATGGATTTTCATTTTTACTTCTTTTGCTCCCAATCGTTATTCTCTTGGAAATGATTTTTGTTCTCTCGTGCGTCCTGCTCGCCTCGGCAATAACGGTTTTTTTTCGAGATATTCCCCAGCTTCTCAATTCGGTTTTTATGGTGTGGTTTTGGCTGACTCCTATTGCCTATACCGTCGATCTGATCCCAAAGAAGCTCGAGATTCTTGTCTTTGCAAATCCGATGCATCACGTCCTTGCATTATATCGCTCCATGCTGTTAAATAGCAGCATGCCGAACATGAAAGTGCTGTTGTTATTCACGCTATTTTCACTCACGTTGTTATATGTTTCGCTGTTGATTTTTCAGAGAGCAAAGCGACATTTCAGTGATTTACTATGAATGCAATTGAAGTTCGTAATCTTTCAAAAAAGTTTGTCTACTATCCCTCGCAGCGTGATCGATTATTTGACATGGTATCGGGAGGTAGAACAAAAAAAGGGAATGACTTCTGGGCGTTAAAGGATATTAGTTTTGAGGTGCCAAAAGGTACAACTTTCGGCATTATTGGACAAAATGGATCTGGAAAAAGTACATTATTAAGCATTCTTGCCGGTGTTCTCCGGCCAACATCGGGATCATATACCGTTAATGGAAAAGTGGCTGCAATTTTAGAACTTGGTTCCGGATTTCATCATGAGTTTACCGGGCGAGAGAATGTGTATATGTATGGAGCGATACTTGGTCTATCGCGAGCAGAGATCGGTAGTCGTTTTGATGACATCATAGATTTTTCCGAACTCCATGAATTTATCGATCGACCGTTATATACCTATTCTTCCGGCATGGTTGTTCGGCTCGCTTTTTCTGTTGCCGTCAACGTTGACGCGGATATATTGATTATCGATGAAGCGCTGGCTGTTGGGGATGCGCTGTTTCAGCATAGATGCTTTTTGAAAATTCAAGCGCTTCAAGCGGCCGGGAAATCTATTTTATATGTTGGTCATGACATAGAAACACTTCGCAGTATATGTAACGCCGCGCTTCTTCTTGATGGAGGAAAAATAATCCGACAGGGGCACACAGCGAACGATGTCGTTAATTTTTACGCAGCTCTTATTAAAGAACGCGAACAACAGTATAGAGAAAAATCGGCAAGCCCGAAAAAAAATATTTACAACGGCGCGTTCATTGCAGACAATGAACACCATGCTAAAAAAAGGGGTATACGATTTGGCACAAAAGATGTTGAAATTCAAAACATAGAGATGCTGGGTAATGGACTTCAGCCAAAAAATAATTTTCAATCAGGTGAAAATGTTCATATACGAATATCGTTACGATCTAACAAAGATATTGAAAGCGGGTTAAATATAGGGTTTGTCGTCAGGAGTAACTATGGAGAGGTCTACGGCATAAACACACATTGGCTCAAGGTAGACGTCACGCCAAAAAGATGCGGTGATACATTTGAGGTCGAATTTGTTCAAAAATTGAATCTTGGAGCAGGCATGTATACGTTATCACCAATTGTTGCCTACAAATATTCAGCAGATGACGAGGCGCCACTGGATTGGCTGAATGACTGGTTTACGTTCACTATACAATCAAATGATATTTTTCTTGGGTGCGCCAATCTGCAATCGAGCGTTTCTGTTTCTGGTCAGACAATGCCGCAAATCATGAATACGGATGAGTTAGCAACATGCCATAGAAATGTTTTATCATTGTATGGCGCTTCGGGAATAGCCGCGCGCATACTTGAACAATGGTCAATTCCAGTATCGGATTATGAAATACTTGCTAATGGAATTCACGAAAAAAAACCTGCAAAAATTTTGGAAATAGGAACATTCGTAGGTGTGTCGACATTTCTCATGTCTGCGCTTCTTGATGATACGCAACACATATATTCTATAGATCCAAATCTTTTACTGATCGATGAAATTGAAGCTGTTGATGGCGCGCAGGAGCTTCTCCCACGGTCAATTCGAACTCAAGATATTGCAAGAGCGGTAAAAAACAGGCATTTTGCCGAAAAGAATATAGATTTTCTTGAAGGCTGTTTAAATTATGATTCATCTTATAGCCAGGTAGGCGGTATTCGAAAACTACTTCCCGACCTGCTGGACCAGAAGGTAACATTTGATTTTATTTTTATCGATGGCCTTCATTTTACAGATGCTGTTTTATCAGATCTTTGTGCCTCCGTTAAAATTCTCGCAAAAGAAGGTGTTATTTTTCTCCATGACGGAAGGGGAAGATGGGCCGAAGAGGTGTTGTTTGGGGTTTGCAAGTTTATCGAGAAGCATCAACACTATGAATTGACCCGTTTTCCGGATAGCTCCATTGTGAAATTACGAAATACGTATGAATGATTTCTCGCGATCGGATTACGATAAGGTGTTTTTTGATTCAATAAAAGACGGATCACTATCTTCGGCAAAAATAATTGTTCCAAAGATAATTGATGTATTTCAACCAAAGAACGTGATTGATGTTGGATGTGGTACCGGATCATGGCTTTCAGTGTTTGAAGCCGCGGGCATCGATATTTTTGGTGTTGACGGAGGTTCCATTGACGAGAGTCAGTTACTGATACCGAGGGATAAGTATGTATCAATGGATGTGTCATCAGATATTCATTTTGATCGTACATTTGATATAGCCCTTTGTTTAGAAGTTGCTGAACATCTTCCACCCGAGAAGTCGGAAAAGTTTATAGGTTTTCTTGCGTCGTTAGCTCCTATTGTAATTTTTTCCGCCGCTATTCCCGGGCAAGGGGGAACAAACCATATCAACGAGCAATGGCCCATATATTGGATCGAACTATTTAGCGCTCATTCATTCGATGTGCTTGATATTTTTAGAACTATTTTTTGGGATAATCAGGATATTGAGCCGTGGTATCGTCAAAATCTCTTTGCTTTTGTTAGCAAGAAATACCCTCATTTTTCTCATAATCATCCAGCAAGTGGTCAGATTTCTGCACTTGTTCATCCAGAAATTTTTTCTCGACGCGTAGATTCGATCATCACGGAAAAAGATTCGATCATCACGGAAAAAGATTCTATCATCACGGAAAAAGATTCGATCATCGCTAATTGCAATGCGCATCTTGACTACATCGCTCATTCATTTTCATGGAAGGTCACAAAGCCGCTAAGATATTTGAAGAGATTGACGCGATTGTGAACAGAAATTTTATGGCTCAAAAAGATGAAAAGGACTTATTTTTTTCCATCGCAATTGCATCCGCCGGTGAATTGCCCGCTATAGGAAATACGGTAGCGCTAGACCTGTCTGAAAGAGCTTTAAAGGCTAGAGATGAGCAGATTGGCCGTCTAGAATTGGAGGTAGTAGAACTAAAAAAACAGATTCAGTCAACAGCAATAGAACTAGTACAAATTAAGAAAACAATTCACTGGAAAATATCAACGGCATATGTTTTTTTTGATTACCTGTTTCCACGCAATTCAAAAAGGCGAGCTGCGGTTTTATCATTTATTTTTTTTATAAAAAAAAACATCCATTTTGTGCAGAATTTATTTCGGAAAAATAGTAGGAAAAATTTACACCAAGACGAACCAGTCAAGGGAGGCGTTGCGATTTATATTGGTTCGAACAGTCAGCAATGTCTGGGTGAGGTTGCAGAGTTATTGCGCTGTGGGTTTGAAGAAATAGGCATGAATGTTAGATGCGGGAACGAAAAATTGGGATTTTTTGATGATGTGGAATGGCACATAATTATAGCGGCTTGCGAATTTTTTTTCAATACCCCAGAGGGCCAGGGATTAGCAGAAAAATTGCCAAGAAATTCCATACTTTTTATCTTAGAGCAACCTTATTCACATTGGTATACGCAAATAGAATCATTATTCAAATTCGCCCACGCATTGTGGAGCCCGGATTATTCCACTTGCAGACTATTGGAAGCTCAAAACTATAAGCATGTCGTATTTATGCCACTCGGATATTCTGCAAAATTTAATCTGTATAAGGAAATTCCCATTCTCCCGAACAATACGTTCACGAGCTTCCTTCCCGATAGCACAAAAAAATATTCCTTTTCCCATCATCCATGGCACGAAAGACCAATTGATATAACAATTTTCTGTCACTTGACCGAAAGGAGAAACGAATTTTTTGCGAAAAATGCCCACATATTTTCTAAATATAATTGCTATTTTGTATTCGTAAATGCCGCTAACGGATTAGTTGTTGCAAGTGATAGTCGCCCCCCGGATACGGAAACAACAAATGGCATTATTCAACGAAGCAAAATATTGATAAATATCCATAGAAGTTCATTGCAGTATTTTGAATGGCATAGGATTGTGATGCAGGGCGTTTGGAACAAAGCGTTGATAATCAGTGAAAAATGTGAGGACGGCTTTCCCTTTCAAAATGGCAAAGACTATGTTATGTGCGAGATCGAAGAAATTGCAGATAGGGTTGATTTTTTTTTGTCACCTAAGGGTGAAGTGTCAGCCAACGAAATGACATCAAGCGCATATCGTAAATTAACGACACAGTGCCAAATCAGTGATTTTCTAAACAAAAATATATCCACATTTTCTACTAAAAAAGCAAGAGATATTCACAAGGACGTATTGGCGATGTACAAGCATTATGGTATTGACGAGACAATATTACGACAATGGTCAATTTTCGAGGACGATTGGGAAATTATTGATACAGAGTTGCAACAAGCAGCCAGTCTTAAAAATGTATTAGAGGTAGGCACGTTTATGGGCGTTTCTACTTTCTGCATTGCACAGCGTTTAATTAATAATGACCAGCACCTATACACCATTGATCCGAACGCATTATTGGAAACAGAGGTGCCGTCAGTTGACAAGGAGTTTGCTGGTGGGAGGTACACGTTATTAGGAAGGCCTCAGGATATTGCAAAGAATATTTTTCGAGCGACTGGTTTGAAAAGAAATATACACTTTCTTCAAGGATGTCTCGACTATCAGCGATCAAATGACGGCAGCCAGAATTTAAGGAGGTGGTCTTTAGATTTTACCAAGAAAGAAATGAAATTTGATTTTATTTTTATTGACGCAAACCATTGCGCAGATGCGGTATATTCCGATGTTAGCTCGTCGACAAAAATTCTTGCTGATGGCGGAGTAATTCTCTTGCATGATGGAAGGGGGCGATGGGCAGAGGAAGTGTTATATGGCATCTGCAAGTTCTTAGAGGAAAATAATAATTACACCGTATCCCGTCGATTAAATGGCACAATACTAAAGCTGGAAAGAAAATGATTTATGCGAAGACGCGCTGTTTATACTCTTGTGCACAATGAATCGATATTTCTCCCCATCTGGCTAACATACTACAGCAGATATTTCGATTACTCGGACATATATGTGATCGACCATCAGAGTACGGACGGAAGCACCACAAAATTACCGTGCAATGTTATTCAAGTGACGCATGAATTTGTGCACGATGATTTGTTCATGCATGAAATGATAACGAAATTTCAGTATAGATTACTGGAGGGGTATAAATATGTTTTATATGTTGATTGCGATGAGTTTGTTTACCATCAAGATGGTCTGGATGCCTACATCGATTCGATGGATCGTCCATGCATAATGGCAAACGGCTATGAACTAGTCCACATGAGAAATCGAGAAGCGCCAATTAACCTATCTCAGCCGATTCTAAATCAGCGAAATTATTGGATTCGAAGCAAATACTACTCTAAACCAGTTTTATCAGCGATTCCATTTTATTGGGGCATAGGAAGGCATGGCGCAGAAAACGGTGGTTATTTTGATGAAAATTTTTTTCTTTTACATTTAAAAAGAATGGATTATGATATTGCATTAAAAAAAAATGAATTGACGGCAGTTTCAAATATTAGTCCTATCAACAAAAAATATGCGTGGGGTTATCAATGTTGGCTCACAGGTCAAGGATTTGACTCCTGGTTTTATACAGATTTCTATCCAAATTATCTTGATGCGCATATTGAGCCAATCATCGATAAAGTTAAAAAATTTATGCCACTTTAATACGGGCTATCATATATGAACAATGAGGATCTTATCTTTGATACCAGAAATCCTAATCGAAAAGCTGAAGTGTCAGTAGTTTTGGTTTTTAATAGCTCAAATTATCATATCGACATAAAATCAGTTCTGGAGTCAATAGAAGGACAAACTTTGAAGAGCTTAGAAATTATCATTTATGATAATGGATCAAACACATATAGACTTAAGTCGCTCCGATCATATTTATCTCGTAGTAGGCAATTCGGCGGAGGGGCGCTATTGCTAAATTTTATTAGTCAAAGAACTTTTTCGCAAATTTCAAGCATGACTCTAAAATATGCCACGGCGCAATATATCTTATTTCTTGATGACAATATTTTTCTCTACCCGCGTTGCATTGGCTCATTGTTAAGCGCACTAAAAAATTCTAATGCGAGTTTTACTCATTGTTATATAGAAATATTCGGCGCATCTAGAGGAATATTCAATGCATATCCATGGAACGATCAATCGTTAATGGTCGGTGAACCGGCTGAGAAATTTGTGCTAATAAAAAAAGCTATTTTGGAAAAGTCTAGAAATTACTCAGAGGATTGTCTTAAATCGGAAAACTATCAATTTTGGTCAAAGGTTAACGCGATCGGAGGCGACGGAATTCTGGTTCCTGAAATTTTGATGAGATGCAAGATTAATTCGAACACAAAATATAGACCGATAGAGTCACAACTTGAACGAACGATATCGTATGAATATTTTTAATGAAAACCGACAAATCTGCTTCTCCACTCCGCGGCGGCTTACCGAAGACACGTCGTGGCATATTCATATTCCGCTCGCATTTTATTTAGTTCAACAGTTGCGACCAAAGGTAATTGTTGAGCTCGGTGTGGGAGCTGGCGATTCATACGGCGCATGGTGTCAAGCAGTCACGGAATTAGAAATTTTTGCAACGTGCTATGGTTTTAATATTACATCTAATTGTAAACATGGGCGCAATATTAACGAGAGTAAATTCGAAGAGCTTGTATCCTATCATGATCAACTCTACGGTAAATTTTCTAAACTAAATCATACAACCGCCCATGGCGCACTTAGTTATTTTGATGACGGCGCCATAGATCTACTGCATATTAACGGTTTAAATGTCGATGAATTTTTAAATTGCGATTTCGATCTATGGCTTCGAAAGATGAGTAAAAATGGAATAATACTAATACACGGTATCAATGTGAAGAATCAGAATATATGTTTCTCTAAGTTTAGCGCGCATTTAAGAAAGAATTTTCCTTATATTGAATTTCCGCATGGTTTCGGCCTTGGTATCGCAGCTATTAATCAGTTTGCACCAGCCGCCATAAAATGTTTTTTTAATAAAAATGGTGTGGAAATCGGAAATATAATTCGTTTTTTTTATCTACTAGGTCGGAGCGTGCTTCTTTATTCCAATGAAAAAAAATGGCCGTTATCTGGCGGGCATGAATAGTTCCCGAGACCTCATATAGAAATGATGTTGCATAAGCAGGATGAGTAACTTTCAATCCAATATGGACAAATGCACAATTAAACCAATTGCATTTTATCTTCCCCAGTACCATCCAATTCCAGAAAACGATCGCTGGTGGGGGGATGGTTTTACTGAGTGGGTGAATGTAAAAAAAGCAAAGCCTCTATTTAACGGGCATTATCAGCCGCATGTTCCGTCGGATACTATTGGGTATTATGATTTGCGAGATGATAGAGTACGAGAGCGCCAGGCAGAAATTGCTAAACATTACGGCATCTATGGATTTTGCTATTATTATTACTGGTTTAACGGTAAAAAATTGCTGGATTACCCATTATCAGAGGTACTTCGTCTTAAGCGTCCCGATTTTCCATTTTGCGTATGTTGGGCGAACGAGAACTGGACAAGAAGATGGGATGGGACAACTGGTGTTGTTTTAATGAAGCAGTCGGAGCAAAGTAATGATGCAATAAAAATTATTTACGATTTATTACCAATTTTTAATGATAATCGCTATATTCGCATTGGCGGGAAACCACTATTTATCGTCTATAGGGCAGATTTACTTCAAGATCCACTCAGGGTTACTCAAGCATGGCGAAGAATATGTGCCGAGAATGGCATGGGCGGAATTTACTTATGTTGTGTGCGGTCATTTGATGTAATTGATCCAAAAATTTTTGGATTCGATTCAGCGATTGAAATGCCCCCACATCAGTACATGAGAAGTCTAGAGATAAGGAATTTTCACGCATATCATGCTAATGAATTTAAAGGAAAGGCATATGACTACGGAAAAATTCTAAATACTGCGCGCACTAGAGCAGAACATGAGTATACGTTGTTTAGGGGAATTATGCCATCATGGGATAATACAGCTCGTTTAGGTAAAAACGCATTAGTTTACATCAATGTTGATTCGGAGGAATATCGATCATGGCTTCAATATATTTGTGCCTATACTACCATCATGAACGAGCCAGATAAGCAGTATATTTTTATAAACGCATGGAATGAATGGGGTGAGGGATGTCATCTTGAGCCAGATAAAAAAAACGAATACAGATATTTGGAGATAACGAAGGATGTTGTCGGAGACAATGAGAGATCACTGCAAGCGATTATTTTTAATCTCCAATCAGCTACCGAAAAACTTCTGATCTCGGCTGACGATTTATGCGCAATAAAAAAAACAATTTTCCGGAAGATTTCAAAAAAAATTTATGCTTTTTATGATAAAGTTTTTAAGTGAAATGAATGGCGTAAGGGACGATTCATTTTTTAACTGCTAGCTGAATTACTAATATCTTCCAAACTTTAATTTTGCGGATATATTGCTAATTGTGGAGCAATCAGTATGACAAGTAGGACATAGAAGTTTTATGCCAACAGTACATCACAATATGTATTTTCTTCGAGAGCCTCGTCTGCTAACAGATGTCAATTCGTGGCATATGCATATTCCATTCGCTTTTTATCTTATAGGAATCTTGCAACCAAGACTTATTGTAGAACTCGGCACTCATAGAGGCGATTCATACTGTTCATTTTTGCAGGCTGTCGCGGATCTCGGCATAGATACTAAGTGTTATGCCGTGGATCACTGGACGGGTGATCAACATTCTGGATATTACGGAGATGAGGTCTATAATGAGTTGCGACAATACCATGATAAATTCTATTCCGACTTTTCACAATTATTAAGAATGACATTTGATGAAGGGCTTCAATATTTTTCGGAAAAAAGCATTGATTTTCTCCATATTGACGGAGAGCATACATATGAGGCGGTCAAGCATGATTTTGATTTATGGCTGCCAAAGATGAGCGAGAGCGGGGTTCTTCTTCTTCACGATACGGATAAAAAGGACAAAAATTTTGGCGTTTATCGACTATGGGAAAAGCTAAAAAAAATATATCCATCAATAAATTTCTCGTACGGTAATGGTCTTGGGATTCTGTTTGTCGGAACTAAAATTTCTTACGAGGTTATCAATGATATAACAAAGAGCTTCCCCCCAGATTTTTTTAGAGCACTAGGGGAAAGAGTTTACTTCAAAAAAAAACATGAACTACTCAACTATCAATTAGATGCCACCACCGCAGAGCTCCAATCCACCACCGCAGAGCTCCATATGATAGAGCGAACTATTTTATGGCGCGCGGCAAGAAAGTTTTATTTCCTGGTCGATAAGTTATTTCCATCTAATACACGGAGGCGTCAATGGTATAGTCTTATGGTTGAGCGTATTAAGGGTGGCAGAGGCGAGCATAATCTGATATGAAAATTGCCGTTATAGCGCATATTTATTACACTGATCTGATAGAAGAATTTATTAATTATTTTCAGAATCTTCCTGTTGGTACAGATTTCCATATATCAACCACTGCAGAATCAGAACAGAAAGTAAAGAATGATTTTTTGAATTTTTTTGATGAGGCTCACGTGCATGTAATTGGCGTAGAGAACAGAGGCGTGGACATAGCGTCTTTTGTGATGTTCTATAAAAAAATTTATTCACAGTATGATCTCATATGCAAAGTTCATACAAAGAAGGAGAATAGGGTAGGTTTTCTCGACGGATGGAGATTATATCTGTTGGAAAATTTGCTTGGATCGAAAAAAATTGTCGACAAAATTATTTCAGAATTTCAGAGCGATAATATGCTGGGGGTTATTTTCCCCGAGCATTTTTATTTTATTAATAATTGGATAGATTGGGGAAATAATTTTAATAGAGCTCACGAATTAATGCGGAAAATTGGCTTAGATATTTCTTCCTACGAGGTGGAATTCCCGTCAGGATCAATGTTTTGGTTTAGACCAGCCGCATTAATTTCATTAAATAAACTTAATCTTGAACCTATCGATTTTAAGCAGGCGAATGAATATGCCCCCGATGGACTCCTTGAACACGCTATCGAAAGAATTTTTTTATATCTTGCAGAAGTAAATGGCTTTTATTGGAAGAAAGTTCTATTTCAGCCCCTGCTGAAAAAAGATTATAAGGTTCAGACATATTCTAAAAGCATTCTTGATCATTTATCTATAACAAACAAAAATATTCTTGTACTTACTGGTTCTTTAAGGGGTTATGAGGCAGAGCTCCAATCAACCACCGCAGAGCTCCAATCAACCACCGCAGAGCACCAATCAACCACCGCAGAGCCTGTCTCTAAAACACATCA
>JACQSC010000008.1 GCA_016206155.1 Candidatus Uhrbacteria bacterium
CCTCACCGTTTTGCTCAACATCGAGAAGAATGCGACCAGACAGAACCGGCGCAGCATCGACTGGCGATATGCCAAAAAGCATGCCGCCGATAACCGATATCGCGATGGTAAAAAAATAGTTCATAGAGCGTGACTTGGTCGGGCTGGAGGGAATCGAACCCTCTCTACATCGACCCGAACGATGTGTACTACCGGTATACTACAGCCCGCAAAACTACTGAGCTAACTACTGAGTTAGCTCATGAGTTAGCTCATGAGTTAGCTCATGAGTTCCTGATAACACGGATGGCAGTA
Organism: Candidatus Uhrbacteria bacterium; assembly: GCA_016206155.1. Lineage (GTDB taxonomy): Bacteria > Patescibacteriota > Patescibacteriia > JACQRZ01 > JACQRZ01 > JACQSC01. Next base: position 295 of record JACQSC010000008.1, read on the forward strand.
TACAATATCTTTTCCATCCGGTCTATAAGTCGTCTCAAACTCCGTCGAACACGATCTGTCGGCATGGAATGTATGATTTTCTGCACACATACAGGCACGATGATAGAGAAAAGGAATAAAACTACGCCGGGATCGAAGCGTAAAGCGGCAGTCGGGACAGGAGTGCGGAATGGGGATGTGGAACAATGTAAGCCTTGCAAGCTCCTTCTTTATAATTTTGAAGTTAGCTCCACACTCCGCACAGGCCAGAATCTCCCGTGTAAAAGATTCATCTACGTGATCGCTTGCATCGGGAATTTTTTCCAGTGAAATCGTTTCCCTCCCGCGCGCTCCCTTCTGTTCATCTTGCCACTGCCAGCCTTTCGCAGCTGCTTCTTCTTTTGAGATTGGAAAATATTCATGAGCAAGCGTCTCATTATATCCGTGCTGTGAATATGAAGGCGAAAGGAACTCTCCCCACTCCCCGCGATCCTTCATGTCCTGTATGATTTTTGATGTGAGCGATGCGTACTCATCTTCGGAATACTGCGTATTCAAAATGCAGAATTTCTTTTTACGCAGTGCAACGCACCCGAGCGCATTATCCGTATTCTGACAAAAAGCGCAATAAGAAATAAAGGAACAGTGCTCGGATAGAAAACTTCCAACAGCATAACTCGTAAAGGGCAGTGCAATGCTGCTGAAGGATCCCTCAACGGTTGCGCCATAGCTTGCACGATAGTTATCTTTCGAATGCCAAATAAGGCGAAAACAGTCGCCGCAATTTTCAGAATTGTTAATAAAAAAACTGTTCCTGATGTTTTGACTATTGTATAGAGAGGTTCCCACCGCATCTTCACTTGATCGAATTGTGCCGAATTCACAGGGTAGACGCAGTGAAAATTTTTCAAATTTTTTTAGCTGCTCTTCAAACGACGACCGATTCTTCAATGCCTCGGCGAGGCGCGCGTTATACTCTTGCTCACCAATAAGCTCATTGAACCAGTACCATTGCTTATGTCGAAGATTGACGCACCCAAAACAATTCTGGCAATCCTGTAAATCTCGACCGAGATAGCACTCTGAACATTTTTCACTTCTGGTAAGAAATACCGACCTATATGAATCTTTCACACTCACACAATCGTAGAGAAGTTCTGAGTTTGTTACGCCGAAACAATCGGTACAATCCCGGCTATCATCTGCGTTTTTACAATAGAGGGATCCCTCTGAGCGAACATTAGAAAAGGACAAATATGAATCTCTACTGTTATACATAAAGTTACAGTATTGCGAATTGGAACTCTCACCAATTTGAAAAAGGTTGAAGTGCGGAACATCCCGCAGGAGATTGGCAATCTGATCATGAAATGACCTGCTTGAATCATATGGACGTCCATAGCTCAAAGGATCCCAGCCATCACTATACCAACATTCGTGGCAATACACGTGCGCGTACGAGCGCGGTGAATACATGGCGAGTATGTCCTTCGTGCAGAGCTCACAGGTTCGCTTGTAGAGATGGCGTTCGTTGCGCCATGCAAGGCGCCGTTGAAGCGAGTGAGTGGCGCAGAGTGTCGGGGCAGGCGCATCAAAATAATCCAAAATCTTCTGGTCGTTTAGGTGAACAGCGATCGTTATGCCACATTCTCTACAATTATTCATAGCAGTCAATCCTCCCATGTGTTTCGTGCTGCAAAGAAGAATTACGAATACAGAATTAAGCAGAACAAATATCGAATCGTTCCATCCGTAATTCTTAATTCTTAATTCTTGATTCTTAATTCTATTTTGTTTCCTTGTGGAGCGTGTGCTTTTTGCAAACTTTGCAATACTTCATGAGTTCAAGGCGCACCTTGGAGAGCTTCTTCTTGTTCTTGTGCCCATGATGCGTAATGCTCTTGCATTCAGTACACTCAAGCTTGATGAGATTGTCCTGGGACATATACTTATATAACTAACGAGGTGTAATGTTCAGCGTAGTGAATTCCTCGTTCCTGCTTATTTTTTGATTTAGCAAGACGTAATTTAAATTTATATTTGTTGATTTCAGCTACGGGAATAAAATATATCGAATCATTTACTGGGTCATGAATTGCCAAATAATCAATTTCTTCGGGTTTGTATTGAAGTATTGACCAATTATTGCTGCTGCTACAATTGATATCAAGACCGTTATTCTTTGGCGTAACATACTTTACCTGAATTCGTACAAAACAACCGTCCTTCTCAGCAACAAGATCATAACGATTATTTTCTCCAAGTGGAAATAAAACTCTCCAACCATCGGCGATAAGATGGCTTGCCACCTTTAATTCTGCGAGTGTTCCTTTGGTTTTTTTATGCATCGGCCTCTTCATTAGCCAACGGTCGGATTCGAACCGACGACCTATTGTTTACAAAACAATTGCTCTAACCAACTGAGCTACGTTGGCACATTACTAAACTAACTTGGGCGGTGCAGGATTCGAACCTGCGAAGGCCGAAGCCAACAGATTTCACTTTCCCCTATGTTTCCATAAGGCGTGGACTATCTCACCACCCGTTCTGGGTGCCAGGCGTATAGTCTCTGAACCTTCAATCCCGACATATGTCGAGAAGGCTTGGCTGCGGATTGCCATAACTCATATGAGTTTTAGGTTTCCCGACAATTAACCCGGTTTTTCAATCGCGATCCCTCGCGAAAGCTGCCTGCGACAGTCTGTCCCTTTTGACCACTCAGGTAACCGCCCATTCACATAGCCGTTGCGCGGATTCGAACCGCGGACCTACTCCTTCATTACTACCCTGTCTTACGATAGGGATTAGACTGTATATTGAGCATGGCATTACTGCGTTAGCTCCCCTTTGTCAGTCGTTCGGGCCGATTAGATCGACCACGGTCTGATCCATTAAGGACTTTAACCGTTATTGGGGATTCATTATATAATTTCTTACATAATGGGCAAATTGTTTACCATGGAGTTGCTCTACCAACTGAGCTACAACGGCATTTACAAATTTTCAATTCGCTTCTCAAAATCCTCAAGCTTTTGATTCTCTGGATTTGTTTGGCGAAGACGAGAAAGGGCGGCACGCGCCTCCCGTTTCTTTCCTAATATAATATACATTTCTAGGCTTGCGTCAAGGAATTTCGGGTTTTGCGGCTGAAGCTCTAGTGACTCGATGCTCGCCTGTTCAGCCAGTTCTCCCTTCTCGGTCGCGAGATAGACGACTGCGAGCTCCTTAAGCCATTCCGCCAAGCTCATCTCAACGGCACTGCGTGCTTGGGGATCTAACTCTTTCTTGCGCTGCTCTCGCAGATAAGCACAAAGAAATTCAAGCACCTCACGCGCGCTTGCCCACTCCTTTTGCCTTAGATAGATAGATGACAATCCCTCATACGCCGCGAGATTCTTTGCATCTTTTGCGATAATATCAATATAGCGCTTTTCGGCTTCCTCAAACTCTCCCGCATCACAGAGCCGCGCGGCGTCGCTTAGGGCGTGTTCAATGCGTGGCGGCGCAGACGACACTCCCTCTTGCTCGGCTGAGACCGCTGGTCGTGCCCCGATGCTGCGCGGGCGCGGAAGTACCTCGATCAACGAAGCGCCAATGCGCCCTAATCGATCGCGCACCATCCCAACCAGCGGCGCGGCGCTGAGATGCGCCCGCGCCTTAACCTGATTGTATTGACGCTTAAAACGGTCCGTAAGAATCTTTTTCTTCACGCGGGCATCGCGCTCTGAGGGCAGCGATTCAAGATCAATGGCCTGCACTGCGTTCCAGCGCTTCCCGATAATTGAAAGAAGAAGCGAGAGACATGCGATCGTAATAATAATTGAGACAATCGTAATAATCATTGATTGAGAACGGTTAGTATTTTCTTAAATGAACGTACTGTCAAGCTCGCTCCGCCAATGAGCACACCATCGGAAACACCGCGCTGTAAGAAAGGCATCACATTCTCTGAGTCGACGCTTCCGCCATAGATGATCCGGACATGCGCGCCTGGCAGCTTCTGGCTCAAGAGCGTTTTAATCCATGTGGTGACTTCTGCGCAATGCTCGGGACCGATTGGCAAACCTATTCCCATGGTTGAGATTGCCCAGAGCGGTTCATAGGCGACACAAAATTGAACGCGCTTGGTGCGCGGTATCAGCGCAATGCCCGCCTCAAGCTGCTTCTGAATATACGAACGATAGGTTCCTTTTTTTCGAATTGCCAGTGATTCGCCGATGCAGAGAATTGGCTGCAGACGTGGCGTTTCGCACGCGGCGGCCATTTTTTTTGCAATCATCGAATCGCTCTCTGAGCAATAGAGTCGTCGCTCTGAGTGCCCGACAAGTACATATGAGCATCCGCTTTCTTTGAGCGCAGTTGGTGATACTTCTCCGGTATACGCGCCGCTTTGCTCCCAGAAACAATCCTGCGCACCAAGCGCAATGGGTGTTTTTTTAAGAAGCATGCCGACGCAAGAGAGGCTTTCAAATGACGGGCAGATAACAAAAGAATTTCGTGAACGTGCGCCAGCCGCAACTCTGATGTATGGCACAATCGAACGTGTAAGCGAGAACGCCTCTCGTGGGGATAGTTTCATCTTCCAGTTCGCGATAATGAGAGATTTTCGGATCATACCTTTTCTCCTGTATCTGTTCCGCTCTCCGCGGTACTCATCAGCGCCTCGAGACGCGCATCGTGGTGGAGCTGTTCATAATCGGGAATATCCTCGATTCTTGATACCTGAAGATGCCGAAGAAAATCAAAAGACACGGAATACTTTTTTTCACCTTTATCGCTGCCTGAGGCATCAACAAGACCTCTCATCATAAGATTGCGAAGGACAATTGTGCAATTCACCCCCCTCACACTTTCCAATTCGATTTTTGTCATCGGGCCTCGATAGGCTATCACCGTCAGCGTTTCCAATCCCGCTCGCGTAAGTTCGCCGGTAATTTCCTCTTTTGTATACTTCGCAATTGTTTCTGTATGCAGAGGATGCGTGGCGAGCTCATATGAATCCACATGACGCAGCAAGACGATACCGTGCGCATCACCGGCATACGCCCTTGAAAGTTCGTCAACAGCGCCTCGCACGTCTTCTTCGGATAACTCTGTAAGCTGGCTTATCTTCTTTACGGTAAGCGGTTTTTGGGCGACAAAGAGCAGCGCTTCAACACGAGCTGATGATGGTTGGATCATACCCGCACTTAACTCCGATCATCCTCATGCTGCGACACGGCAGCAGGGCGAATCGAAGTAACGATGAATGAAATAGGTGTAGTGTTTATCATAGGACGGATGGTTGAAAGCAGCAATCGGAGTTAAGTGCGGGGCATATAAAATAGTATAGCAGAAAATAAAAAACGCACCACTATCGCGCGTGCGTTTTTTTGATCAGAAAATCCCTACATCATCTTTTTTCGAATAAACGCCGGTATTTCGATATCGTGCGAATCTCCCTGATCTTCATCCTTCTGTCGATGTTCTTCCTTTGCCGCCTTACTCATTGCCGTGCGCGGTGTTGCAGGCGAGAATAATGCCTGGCTGGAAAAAACCGGGCTGCGCTCAGCGTATACTTTATCGTGGGACGCCTTTGACACCAGCGTGTCCCGATCATGAAAACCAGTTGCAATAACTGTGATGCGCACATCATCGCCAAGACTCTCGTCAATAACGGCGCCAAAAATGACTTTCGCTTCGGGGTCAGTCGAGCTCGTGATGATCTTTGCCGCTTCGTTTATTTCCAGCATGCCAAGATTGCTGCCGCCGGTGATTGTAAACAGCACACCCTTTGCGCCCTCGATCGAAATGTCAAGAAGAGGACTTGAAATCGCGGCCTTGGCCGCCTCAACGGCACGATTCTCTCCACTGCCATGGCCAATGCCCATCAACGCGGAGCCGGTATTGCTCATAATTGCCTTCACGTCCGCGAAGTCAACGTTGACAAGACCGGAAACCGTAATCAACTCAGAAATGCCGCGAACTCCCTGCTGCAGCACCTCGTCCGCCATCTCGAATGCCTCAAGCAATGATGTCTTCTTGTCGATAATCTGAAGAATCTTGTCGTTGGGGATTGTGATGATTGCATCAACTTTTTTTGCAAGGTCTTCCCATCCTTTGTCTCCGATCGATTTTCTCTGTGCGCCCTCGAATGAAAATGGCTTTGTCACAACGGCAATCGTTAATGCGCCGATATCCTTTGCAAGATCGGCAACAATCGGCGCTGCGCCAGTACCAGTACCACCGCCTAGCCCGCATGTGATAAAAACCATGTCAGCGCCAGCGAGTGCGTCACGGATTTCATTTTGATTTTCTTCCGCGGCCTTCTGGCCAATGCCGGGATCCATCCCTGCGCCAAGCCCCTTTGTGATTGATTTGCCAATTTGTAGCTTGGTAGGCGCCTGCGAATGATGGAGCGCTTGAATGTCGGTGTTTGCAACCAAAAAATCAACCCCCCTCAGCTTCGAGGTGATCATACGATTGACCGCAGATCCGCCGCTTCCTCCGACACCGATAACTTTAATCTTTGCAAATGATTCAATGTTCGCTTTGACTTCCATATGCATATAGAATTACGAATTAAGAATCACGAATTAAGGGTAATGGCGGCTCGTCCCCCATGCTTAATTCTTGATTCTTAATTCTTGATTCAATCATAAAACAAAAAAGCGCTGAATCAACGACTGATTCATCGCATATCATAATAACCCTCATGCCACGTTATGGCAAGAGGGACCTGAACCATTTTTTTACTCGACCCTGGATATCCGACGTATTCTCACCATGAAAGAAATAATTACCTTTCCCTTTCTGCTGATAAAAAGACAGGCCCCATGACGCGAGTCCAATGGCGGTTGTAAAGCTCTGGTCTAGAACCTTGTCCATGGGATTCACAACATTCTTTACGTTCGCAAAGCCCGCGGGCAGCTTTAAGCATCGTTTTGCACAATCACCCATGCCCGCGAGTTTTGAACCGCCGCCGGTAAGAACACAGCCGGCGGGCAGTATCCCCGCTTTTCCTATTTTTTTGAGCTCCTCCTCGACCTTGTCAAAAATCTCCTCAACGCGCGCCTCAATGATCTGGCTGATATATTTTATTGTTACGGATCCCTCTTCTGCGGGGTCTACCAGCGAGAGATCTATCTCGCTTTTTTTATCAATGTCCTTCTGATACAGCGTTGCGTAATCAAGTTTAATTTTCTCCGCGGTCTCGGGTGCGACTTTCAGTCCAATCGCAATATCCTGGGTGATATGATCCGAGCCAACTGGAAGCACTGCCATATGAAGGATGTCACCTCCCTCATAGACAATAAGACTAGAAATCGACTTTCCAATATTTAACAGCAAGACACCCAGTTCGCGTTGTCGCGCAGTCAATGTGCACTCTGCTGTTGCGAGGATGGAAAATACCAAATCCTCAATTTCAAGGCCGGTACGATAAATGCACTTTGTAAAATTACGGATCTCCGAAGTAAATGCCTGGATGATGAGGGTGTCTACTTCAAGACGGGTACCAGTCATACCGATTGGGTCACGAATCGATATTTGTCCATCGATAATGGCCCCGCGCGGAATGACATGCAGAATCTCATAGTTAGGCGGCGTTGCTATTGCGCGTGCCGCTTCAAGCGCTCGTTCGAGGTCCTGCCGTCCAATCTCGCCGTTTACCTTACCGACCGCAACGATTCCCTTGCTATTCTGGGCCATTATTGTTGTACCGGAAATACCGACCCACGCTGAATCGACAGGCATCCCGGTTATGCGCTCCGCCTTCTCAAGACATGCCGAAATCGTATTAGCGGCATCATCAATGCTAGAAATGGATCCTTTGGTAATTCCCTCCGATGGCTGTTCAATGGCTCCGACAACTTGAAGTTTTTTTTCTCCGCCGTCAGTAAATACCTGTGCCACAACACAGCGTACCATTGACGATCCAAGATCCAAACCTGTGATAACTGTTTCTTTCATACCCCGCACTTAACTCTGATTCATCCCCCTGGTGCGACACGAACAGGAAAACGAAGAAAGTAATGATGAATGATAGTTGTTAATCGTGATCATAGATGTGGAGATTTCAGAGCACCAATCGTTATAGACCTTTTGCACATCCATGCTTCAAGTATACTCCATTAGTCACATTCTGTTAAGGAAATTGTCGATCATTTTTGGAACATAGAGCAGTATTCCGACAAAGAGCGCCATACCCGCGAGCACAAGCACGCCGGCAGCCATGATATCTTTTACCTGCTCGACATACCCCGAGACGCGCGGTTTGATAATATCGCTATACCGCTCGAGCGCGGCATTGAAAAGCTCTCCGGTGATCACAAGCGCGCTTACCATAACGACAATCGCAATCTCTATCGCGCTAAACTGAAGGAAAAACGCAAGGAGAATGGCGACACATGCGCACACAGCGTGGATGCGAATATTTCGCTCTGTTCTTAATACCAGAAAAAAACCCCTAGCCGCGTGATGCAAAGATGTAATCAATGGCCGCCTCATATCGATGACGCTTTCATAAGGCAAACCTCAAGCGATCGCATTGCCCGACGTTGAGCGGAAGTGACGTGATCATGTCCATAGATATGAAGCAGTCCATGAAAAAAAAGACGCGCGAATTCCTGATGCCTGGTAGTCTTAAAACGGTGTCTCTGCCGTAGCGCACGACTCGGGCAGATAATAATTTCTCCTTCTTCAAGCGTTCCTTGCTCGCCAGTGTAGGCAAAGGAGAGCACGTCGGTCGCGCGTGAAATACCGCGATATCGTTTATTTAAATCCCGAATCTGCTCCGGATCAACATACACAATGCTCAACGGAACGGGGTGAAACGGATTCATACACGTCCCAGCGCTATGAAGCAATGACTGATACCACGAAGCGCTGCCAGTCGCGGCGGGAAGGCTCTGCGCGTCGCTTCGCTGATCGACAATCGTTATCTGAGCGGTTCGTCTCATTATTTTACAAAAGAGAGATCTGTAAAAATAAAGCTGCGCAGCATCATCTGAAGTGTGGTGAAAAAATTCAGCTCGTTCTTCGTGTTTAGATTATATTTCAACTGGTACATCACGGTCTGCTTTTGCGGATCTCCCTCGCTTCGCGTTAGATACACATGCAATGAATCATCTGTCATAACGCCGGACCACGTATCATACGAAAACGATTGCAACCGAGAAGTGTCAGCGCCCGGGGGAGCTTGGCTGACATACCAATCAACCGGTGTGAGGCGATTTGGATTTGGCTGTACCGTAATCGTAAAAAATTCTCCGCTCGCAGAGCTAATCATTACCTCGCGATCGGTGCGGTCGGTACTCTGCGCAACCCATGAAGACGGATACAAGAGAGAATATTGATATGTTTGATTCGTGTAGGTGTTCACGAGGCCGGAAACGTCCAGACGGCTCTGCTCGCCTCGAAGAGGATCGTATAGGTTTTTTATCTCGTCACCATCAACAAATGAATCGGCGTCGGTATCTGCGCTGTCTGACTTTGTCGAGTAAAGGCGTTCTTCCAGATCCGTCAAACCGTCTTGATCAGCGTCAATACCAAGCAGCGGAACTGCAGTTGTGTCCGGCTTCACTGCCGTTACTCCCTGCTGTTCACCTTCCTGCTCTTTTTTTTCACCACCCTCGGAAGCTTCGGGGACGGGCTGTTGTTCCTGATCTGGAGGCGCTTCTGTTTCGCTGGAAGCTTCCTCTGTTGTTGCTTTTGCTGTATCCTCTTGGGTGGTGGGTGCGGTGGATTGTGTTTGCTGGATGGGAGTAACTGCTTGTTTGGGCTGGCTCAAGAAGAGGAAAAGCGCCGTTGCGGCAATAGCAACGACAAACAATGTTCCAAAAATAATAAATAGAATCTTCCTGTTGGAGCCTTTGGCACGTTGATCGCGCCGATACGTCGTCGGCATGGTATACACAGGATGGTCCTCTTCCCTGAACTGGACATCAGATGCGTTTGTGCTTTTTTCGTTTGCAAGGTCTTCCTCGATAAGATCAAACATTAGGTTAGGGGTTAGGGGTTAGGGGTTCCTCAGTGGGAACAGTAAAAAGTTTTCCCTCGCCCTTTGGATTGTAGCCATTTTTTACTTCGACGCCGTCGATATAAGTATCGCCATCAGAGTCCGGATTCTTGGGATCGGTCCCGAACACTCGGAACTCCTCCCTGTCTGAAAGCCCGTCACCATCGGTATCCAATATTGTTATGCTCGTTCCGATCGCCCGCTCTTCCGCGTCAGTGAGTCCGTCACCATCGGTATCCAATTGCTGTCCATTTTGCTGCTGACTGGCATCGACTTGCGCGGGTGTGATCGGCTGCAGTTGCTCTGCGCTGTCCGTGATCCCCTGCTGCTTCTCCTGACTTGTAGCGCTCTGTTGCTGCGCGGTCGATCCGGGAGCTAATGGCGCCGTTACTTGCGGCTGGTCAGACGGAACAATTGGCGCTATGGGCTTGACAAAGATGCGAAGCGCAAACTGAACCCCGAATATCACAATGATGAGCAGCAACAAAATGCCCAATAGCAAAATGATAAATTTTTTCTGGAGATACCAGGGCTTTGGCTCCTCGTCCTCATCGAATGTATACCCAGATTCTGCTGGAATGGCATCTGCCGCGCCATAACTGGACAGCGCCGATTGTCCTGGCGTAGCAAGATCTACATCAGCAAACATATCTTTCGGCTCTGTTACCGCGGGAGGGGGTGCGGTAACGGGCATGACCGTCGGCTCCGGGATCGTTGGCGGCTGGGGTTGACCGATGCTTTGTGGCTGTTGATTTCTGTCTTCAAACATAGGAAAGTTGCTATGTATTATAGGAGTATACCATATTAATCGGAATAAATAATACGATCAGCGACAATCTCGTTACCCACTGAGGGCTTGCGATATGCTATTTCAACATACGATCCTACGCGCAACACAAAAGAATCTCCATTTCGCGGCGCAGAGGAGATGGTAATCATATTTTCCGTTTTATCAATGATACTTTGCATAATTGAAGTATTTTGACCAATGGTCACAGTGAATACCGTCGCCCTCACTCCAACCTCCGTTGCTTGCTCTTGAACCGTTAACGTATCCCCGCTGCCCGAAATCGAGATAATTGTTCCGTATAAAACCGCAGCATCTTTTTGATCTGATGCTTCTAGATCTGCAAGTGGCTGAAGTATTATTGCCCGAGGAGTAATCTGCAATTCATTCTTCGTCGCTTTTTCTATGGGTTTTTTTTGATATAAAAAAAGTGACACAGCACCAATAACAATAATGCCTAAACAGGTGCCAAGAATTATTACAATGTTTTTTTTTGATATGCTCACCATAGAATTGCAAAGTAACTAAAATCCGGCTGGCTTCGGGAGCGTGCTCTTATGACACGACACTGCCCTCCATGTTGCGTCACACCAACTACCGCCAATACCAGCACAATTGCCAGCTCGAATAAGATCACGACACAATTTCTCTTCATTTCCCGAACAGTTATACCACTTCTCGCCTTCATCTCTACCAATACCGATACTTGCCCACTCGCCATCACAGTCATCCCGCAAGTCCGACTGTGCTATCCCGCCTTGCGTACATGTAGCACTGTACCCCGCGGGCATCGATACAAATTGTGCCAGTTGTTTATGATTCACTTGACCGTTTAGCATATTCAATGTCGCGTCAACAATAAACCATTGCGAGTCTGTATTGGGAGTGGAGAAGTGCCACCATCCATCGCCGGCTTTATAATTAAAATTCATATTGGACACCGATAATGAATCCACGTAGTTTCCTAAAAGCGGCCGAACGGACAAAGAGATAGCAGTATTAGAGCGGTCTATTGTCATGGAAGAATTGCTTTTTTTACAGGTTAAATATTCATTTTTCCCTATAGAAGGAAAGATTTCTATACTTGGTTTCGTTACGTTTATATCGTGATGGCCAATGAATACAATTCCACTTCCACTGCTTTTCGCATAAAACCAAATCCTTGGGCTATTATCACCTTCTGGAATTGAAATATAAACAGATGATTCATCATATGTCAGATTTGCCGGCAAATTGGCATACACTTGGCTGCGTGTACCGTTTGGTGTCGCTGAATAGTACAGATCAAAAGAATCTGCATGTTCTGACGTCCATGCGATTTTTACTTTTGCTGGAGTGCTTCCCTTCCAATATAAATTACGATCTTTTTGCATGTCAGTCACTTTTGGCAATGGACAGCCATCATTGTTCTCTGGCCCCTTCAAACCAACGCACGTGCTGGGCTCTTTATAATCCGGAACACCATCGTAATCGGTATCCGGACATGCGGGAAGAGAACATGAAAGACCGGTACGCTGTCCACCCATAGCGCCGTCCGGACTACTGCATCGGCTCTGTGCTGAGTCAATAGTCCCCTGCGCTGTGGCATTCGTGCATGTCGCTGTCTGTACGCCAGGACCACAACTTGGCGCAGTGGAATCTGTTGGGGAGCAGACTCCATAACTCCATGCCGGACACGCGCCGGTATTGCATTTGCGGTATTGATCGCGCTGATTAGGTTGAGTGTTCGTATTACTTGCATCTTGACCATATGCTTCTTTCATTGTGTTCTGTTCGCGTCTGCATTCTGATCCACCGTGTTGTGGCGGAGGATAATCGCATGTCTTTTTCTGCCACCCGCCGCCGCATGCGGCAGAACATGTACCGCCAGTATTATCATCAAACTGCGAATCTGGCGATATCGAAGCCCACTTTTTTGACCATCCGCCCTGTATCGGACAAAATGGTGGCGGAGGACTGCACGGGCGTGTTTCTGTACGATTTCCTGGAGTAGTGGGCTGATTCGCAAGCGCTATTGCATCTGCAGATCGCGCACACTCAGCTCCCCCATTTGTTGATGGCAAAGGATTATTACATGCGCGCGACTGATTTCCAGGATCAGAGGATGTGGTCATACATGTTTTTGAACACCCTCCCCACTCACTCCAGCCACCATTCACAACCGTGGTAACAGAAAACGTATATTCACCTTCCATTCCATACTGATCGCGTGCCACGAGCTTGTATGTATAGTTTGCCAGATCAAAATCTGATGTCTGCTCCTGAAAATTAATAAAAAGGAGGCTTGTTGACGTGCCGACTAGCGGATCATTAACCGACTCAAAAGCGCCGTCGTCGCCTTTCTTTCGATAGAGGCGCACCTCTACTATGCCATCGGAATCGAGCGCGGTACCGGTAATCGCAAGTACGGCCCCCTTATTAATCTTGCTTCCATCCACCGGTTGCATTCTCTTAAAGGTCGGCGGCGTATTGGTCGAAATGACGACCTCTTCCAGTTTCATCTCCGTAATGCCGTTGGTGGTGCCGAATAATCCGTGGCGCGTATCCGTTGCCCGAACAAGCAGTGTATGATGGGTGCCGTCATCCACATCCTTAAGTGAAATATCATTTTTTTGGTAGTTTGCCCCCTCGCCTTGATTCAGTTTTTCGTTCAAATTCCCAAACTCATACCACACCTCGTTGATCGCGTCACCTTGAGCCGTATCCGGATCGCTCGCTTGCACCGCGATATTAATGCTCACATCCCTTGCATTGCGAACAATTATTTTTTTATCCATTAGAGTAGCGTTTGACTGAGAGTTTGATGATATCGAAATGGTTGGAGCAGAAAGCGTTGGAGGATTGTTGGCAGTTCGATCGTCAATTCTAAAATTGATATTGCGCTGTACCTCCGACCCAAAGTCATCCATCACCTTGATCGTCATGGTGTACTCGCCCGAGGGCACGACATTGTTGGCAGGATTGATATCAACGGTCATTTTGTACTTTGCGCGTTTTCCCTTTCCTTCATTTATCGGTTCTTGGGTATTATCTTGGGTATAGATGATTTGTTCTATATCATCGAGTGATATTGTCTTTGGATTATTATCAACTCCCGTGGTTGTCATCGTCGCGCTTGCTTGGACGATCGATCCGTCGGTATCCTCGGCAGTAACAATAAACTCAACCTTCTGTTCGCTATCCCATGTTTTCTTGAACGTCTTGCCATCGAGATTATTTCCGTCATGCGTCACACTTTTTATTTTCGGCGGATTGTTTATAGTGCTATAGGCAAGCGGATCAGCACATTTGCCGGTATAGCAACGGTCCGATGCACACTGCGCGCCATCGCTGCATACAGCGCCTGTGCCGAGAAGTGCCATGTTCTGCGCGCTCCGCTGATAGGAAATACAATATTCATGAGAGCCGCTCGTAAAAAGTCGCTCAAGCAGCATGCAAAAATTCGATTTCATTGGTTTGTTGATATCATTCTGGTTATAGGTATAGCTATACGATCGCACGCCATGAGAGAAAATCGCGGTTTCCACGGCGCTCCTTTCACCTACAGCGCTATATCCAAACGCGCGGTTAGCCGGATTAGGATCTGCTTTCCAACAGGTACTTTTATCATACCCTTGCGCGGTGCACGTATTTTTACAGGCATTTCCCTCTTCCCCTGACTGGCACAGCGCACCATCCTTGTTTGGATAGGGATCAGATGGCGCGCTGATGCCAAGCTGTCTGCCAAGTTCATTTTGCCACGAGGGCCAAGCGGAAATCGTCTGATGCTTTATAAAACTTCCCGACTCAAGGGTGGGTATGCGTGAGGCGCGACTGATAGCCGACCGATACGCCTCCGCATCTATCATGCGCAATGCGTCCCTTCTGAGTTTCATGCCTTGTGAATCAATAGAGCTCGGATCATAGCCAAATCCATTTGAAAATATCGAACGCTCGAGAATTTTATTAAGTATCTCGCGCGTAGAGCCTTGCGCGCCGGTGTTTGTTGTAAAATAGTAAATCGTTGGTCCGGTTGTGTTTGAGTCGCCCTCTGTATCATAGGCATTGACATATGTGCCGGTTGTTGCATCCTGGACCGCCGAGTAACCATTCACCAAAGCGCGTTGTGATGGCTGGCGCTTATACGTGTCGGCATACCATGTTGCCGCTGAGTATGTTTTTGCCTTAACAACGCGCATGATAATAACATCTGACTTAATGCGGGCGTTGTTGCTCTCTTTACCAAGGTTGGCGCCGTCCAGAGGAAAGAGATATTCCTCTTGAAACTGATAATTTTCTTTTCGCGGTGCGATCTTAACCGGTCTCGCAACAAGTTGTGGTAACGCGTCACCAGCAACCCCTTTCCCGCGGCAATAGGAGAGCTTGATGTCAAGCGCAACAAGCGCGGCGCTCGATGCGTCTGACTCCCATGAAAAGTTACATGCATCGATCATCAACGATACGGTTGCGTTTTTTGAAACATTGAATTGACTCTGGCTTGCGGTGACGCTTAATGTCGCACTGCCATTTTTAAGCGGCGTTACATCTTGTTTTGCGAGATTACCCTCAACGCCAGCCCTTTTTGCTTGCTTGCTGCCCTCCTCGCTATTCTGTGTTGTGAGGTTCCAAGTGTACACAATACCCGACTGAATAACGTTTCCGCCGGTATCGATTGCTTGTGCTTCATACGTATGTTTGTACGCATCTCCAAAATTTGAAAAAATGTCCGACGACTTCTCTGTCCCCGCACGCATGATGCGTACTGATCCAAGAGGAAGAGACGGGTCAGGAAGTTTGCTTGCAGTCGTAATATTCTTTGGATTTGATTCGCCTTCAGCAGAGCCCCGCTTTGCCTTTACGACATACACATATTCAGTTCCCCAAGCGAGTCCTGTTTGATCGCTATATTTTTTTTCTGCCGTGCCGCTTACGCTACCAACTAATGCAGGGTCTCCGCTCGCTCCCGCTGTTTTTCTCCATATATAATATTGTTCGACATTCTGATTCTTATCATCTGTCCACCACAGATTAATTGTCGGCGTTTTTGTATCCGGCCATCCGAAAAGCTCGAAGGCGGAAAGCGCGCCTTCAAGCTCAATACTCTTGGGATCAGAGAAAGCCCCGAATTCCTTTGATGTCTCCTGCTCTTCCGCAAATGCGGGCGTGGTGGAAAATAATGATGCGACGAAATGCGAGAGCGCTTCTAGTGCCAATATGAGCGGCTGAGTTGCCCATGCGGTGGTTTTTTTTGCATACGGACACTGATCAAGATACTTTTTGTGTTCACTTTTTGCGGGACGGTTCTTGTCAAGCGGAAAGGGATCGCAACTATCAAGCAGTCCATCCTCGTCGGTATCGGATTTTACGGGATTTGTTTCATCAGAGTCAACTTTTCCATTTTTATTTTTATCCTCCTGTCCATCCTTTAATCCATCACAGTCAACATCAGCGTTTGCATCATTGGGATCAACTGACCGCGGAAGCCCATCATTATCTTTGTCTTCATCACACTTCCCGTTAAAACATAACCCGCTTTTGCATTCACTATGCAGTGAACACTGCTCACCTATATTGTTATTGCCACCACCAGTGCCACCTGTTCCTGTACCAGTGCCAGCTCCAGTGCCAGCTCCTCCTCCGCTGCCTGTACCTCCAGCACCAGTACCATTTCCACCAGTTCCTGTACCACCTGTTCCTGTACCACCTGTTCCAGTGTCACCCCCCCCACCAGCCTGCGTCGTTGCATTCATTACATTGCTTGCATCAGAATCACCTTTGCAGTTATGAGCTTTGATGCGATACCAATACTGTGTTGAGGAAGAAAGATTGGGATCAATATATGATGTCGTTCCTGTACCGCTGGTGACGATTGGCTGGAATGTGGTGCCATCTGCTGAACGCTCAATAATAAAGGAGCTTTCGTTGTTTGAATTGTCTTGCCAGGAGAGTTGGATTTGATTTGAAGACAGAGCCGTGGCGCCCGAGAGTACCGGTGCGGCCGGACGCAGTTTAAAGCAGACGGTGACAATGTTGGTTGTTGCGTCTGTTTGCGCGTATGCGGAAGTACCCGCGGCATTGACGGCGGCAAGG
>JACQSC010000009.1 GCA_016206155.1 Candidatus Uhrbacteria bacterium
GCCTCGTCTTGAGCTTGTTTCTCTCGGGGGCATGTCCTCCCTTTTTCTTCGGCAGGTCATTGCCGAGGGACATATTCTTTATGAGAGTAATCCGGGCGAATATACATCATTTGTGAGCTATGTGTTTAGGCGTTTTGTTGATGAGAAATGGTGTCAGGTCTGATTTATGAATGTTCGACATCCGGAGGAAACGGTGTCAGGAATAGTTTCTTGACAATAATAACGCAATACGTTACTATAGATCTATGATCAAAAGTTTCCACGGTTCCGAGGTGGAGAAGATTTTTAACTGCGAATATTCTCGTAAACTTCCGACCTCGATCCAGAGAATTGCATTACGGAAGCTATTGATGCTTGATGCCGCGGTACATATAAACGATCTTCGCGTGCCACCAGGTAATCGCCTTGAAAAACTTTCTGGCAATCGATGCGATGAGTATAGTATTCGAATTAATGACCAGTGGCGCATTTGTTTCGTTTGGGATCAGGGACACGCGTATCATGTTTCAATTACTGATTATCATTCATAATATATCCATGCTATGTCTCGAAAGATTTTGTCCATTCACCCCGGAGAAATATTACGTGAGGAGTTTCTTGAGCCTCTCGAGATAAGTCAATATCGAGTAGCAAAAGACATCTCTGTTCCACCGCGTCGGATCAATGAGATTGTCCATGGAGAGCGCGCGATTTCTGCGGATACCGCTCTTCGTTTGGGGCGTTACTTTGGGACAACAGCTCAATTTTGGCTTAACCTTCAGACGCGATATGATCTGCACAGAGAGTCGTCTCGGCTTTCGCGCACGCTTTTTCGGGAAGTAAAAGTTCTTCAGCCCGTGTGCTGAGAATGAGAAATGGTGTCAGGTCTGATTTATGAATGAGAAATGGTGTCAGGTCTGATTTATGAATGTTCGACATCCGATGTCGAACATTCTGACAGGCGCCAATCCCGACTAACCACCCGCGCCAAACCAACTGGTAAAAAGAGAAAGAAAGCAATCATAAAAATTCTTATGTGCATAAGTTTCATGGTCGAGATCCGATCTTAGCCGCTTACTCGTTGAGAAATGGTTTGATAATACTATGGACATCAAGACGCTCGCTCCATTCATGAAGATACGTTCGATCGAGTCCCTCGCCGGACACGGCAAAGATTGAGGCGATGTCTTCCCGCTGTCTGGTTGATTCGGATTCTTTGCTCCAGAGAGCTTTTATAAGAATGAGATCCTCGGGTGACGTGAAATAGATTGTTCGTCCCAATATGGTCTTTGGAATCTTGCGACGTAATCGTTCTTTATCAAACGCATAGTTTTTCAAAACAAAAAAATCAACCCTTACGCCCGTTACATCGTCGATAAAATTAAACTCGCCGTTATCACGAATCGCCTCATCGATCATTCCCTGATCGATATATCCATTTTCAGAAAATGCGCGGAGTGCATTCTTAAGCAGTAATCCATGGAGAGAACTAAGCTCGACAACAATATCAATATCAGCGGTGAAACGCGGGCGACCCCATATAAAAACTGCCATACCGCCGGTTACGAGATAAGGGATATCTATATCTTCAAGAATCGCTACGATGTCGATGAGAAGTTGTCGCGGATCGATCCGTTCCATAGCGGGTTTTATCTGGTGAAAGTTCACGGCCGAGACGCCAAAGACCGACACCTAGCTCCATGCGTTGGTCAGCGCTCATCTTCCGGAATAGCGCATCTTGCATTTTTTGCACGTGATCACATTTGAGTTTAGTAACTGTTTCTTTCATATTGGTATCATATTGGTATCATAGCAGGTTCTAAATCTCTTGACAACTCTCTTTTTGAGAAATGGTGTCAGGTCTGATTTATGAATGTTCGACATCCGATGTCGAACATTTGAAATGTGGGTCAGCCCCCATTTTATTCCGACCAAATTGACAATTTGAACATTCCCGATATACTTTACATCGCATAAAAGAAAAGAGGAGGGTACTTTTTGTTCGTTGAAAACTCGTGTTGATTATGTGGGTGTATGGAAATGGGGTCAGGCACAGATTTTGCAGTAGCAAAAACTGAGTCAGACCCCATTTCCATTGGATTTAGCGTTACCCAGATCGTCTCGTCAACACGAGGTCGCGCGTTGTTGCGCGCATCTCTTGCTGACGGCGCGGTCGCTGGTTTCTCGTGAAAGGAGAAATCAAAATGGCCAGCTCGATTCGCAAGTTTTTTTCGATTGGCACACTCGTCCTAACCATCGCGGTCGCTGGTTGCGATCTATTCGGAGCAAAAAAGGCTCCGAGCACGCGTGAATCGCGCGCGACTCCGGTTGGTTTGACACAGTCACCATATATGCTGGTCGGGTCGCCGTCGACCCAAACTCCCACTCCCACACCGACCAAGATCGCGACCCCAAACGATGCCACGCCCGTGGCGCCGATCACAACTGTTCCGCCAACCCCTTCGCCCAGTGCTACGGGGCCCTGGGCAACAGGGAAGCTTGTTACCCAGGGAAACGGTCTCCAGCTCCTGAAGATTACAGGGTCTGGCGGATTTGCAGGATTTACACATGATGAGCGGACGGACGTCTTTGCCATGGCTGGCTTAGACGGGGAGGTGTATGTTCTTGTATATAGATGGTGGTTTTGGATCAGGGATGGAGGGGTTTGTCACAACACGCCAAAAGTTTTCGACTATTATGACTATAGGAACGCGCCGCTATTAGGCGCGGCGGTGTTTAGGGTCGCTCTCGGCGATGGCGATCGAGTTCAGTTCATCTTCGTAAGTAAGCAAAGAACTGAGGTCGAGGCACTCAAGGCAGGGTACAGTGCGGGCGCTGGCTGCGGGGGGGATTGGAATGCGAGTGTTCGGCGTCGAACCCTGGAGAGTCTTTGGCAAACCATGCCAGCGACCCCGGCCCATGACGTCGCGATGCTGTCTTCGGCATCATCGGCCAGCACACCGGCGCGTTTGTCCGAGCAAGCCGAGGGGCGATGGGGAAGTAGCAGCCTTTCTTTAGAGGGGCTGCCGTGGTACCCTGGAGAGTGGTATCCTGACCACGACCTGTTATATGATAAATTCCCCTCATCGACACAACTCGTGGCCGGTGTCAGGGTTGACCACGGAATTGGGTATCGGAGCGCGTTTGCGTTTCGGTATGGACGATATAAGCAGAACAATCCACCGTACTTTAGCTACGGTGACGACAATCTGCCAGGGGCGGACGATGGTCCGCTCTGGCGTTTAAATAAAGGTGATGCGGCATGGAGGCCGCTCAGGGTAATCCCATGGGGCGGGAGCTCCATGAGTGATCAAGGAAATGAGGTCGAGTACCGAAACATTTGGAACAACGTATTGTGGAGCGATCTCCACAAACGTTGGTTCTTCTGGGTAGGGTCGGCTACCGGCAGCGTCTTCGTCGCGACCGAGGAGTCGGCCGCGAAGCTCAGATAATCACCACGTCAGACCCAAATTTATGCCCGGTCGGTTTTCCGTTCTGGGCATTGTGTTTTTCTACACAGTTCTTGACGTCGTTTCTTCTCATGATACCATTGGTGTATGACAAATGGCATCATAGACCCAGAGGACATAATTGAAGTAGAATCAGTGATCCAAAGAAACATCAGGATTACAAAACGATATTGGGAGCATATCGTCCACCACAAACACGCTGAGCTTGACGGACGGCAGAATGAAGCGCTCGACACACTAAAGAATGCCGATGAGGTCTATCATCAGGACGGAGAAAACGATATTTACTTGTATTATAAGAGTCAAGCGAAGCGGTGTCAGGAGCCGTTTTCTGTGATGAGCGGAGACAGCCACCGTTTTTTGGAATTTTCAAAAGCGTTACCCGTGTATGCGTCTTGTACACGCGTTTGACCGAACACGTTTTCCATGGTAGTTTTTATTCATGGAAATTACAGAAAAACAGCGAAAAGTCATAGCAGAGATTGCGCAGACGTACGGGTTCAAACTCGTACTGCTTTTTGGTTCGCAGGCACGCGGAACAACTCACCGGCAGAGCGATGTTGATATGGGGTTTCTTTCGGATCAATCGATGGGCTTGTCAGAAATAGCACGCGCGGAATTTGAAATGAGTCAACAGCTACACATGCCTCGTCTTGAGCTTGTTTCTCTCGGGGGCATGTCCTCCCTTTTTCTTCGGCAGGTCATTGCCGAGGGACATATTCTTTATGAGAGTAATCCGGGCGAATATACATCATTTGTGAGCTATGTGTTTAGGCGTTTTGTTGA
>JACQSC010000010.1 GCA_016206155.1 Candidatus Uhrbacteria bacterium
ATCCGCCGTTATCATGTCGATGGTCAATGGCGCTGTTGTCAAAAAATCTTGCAATTCGCGCGCTCTACTAGGCTGATCAGCCGGTTCATTATATTTTTTTTCCTGCTCGATTCCCATACGTTATCACCCATGGCAGCGTTTCCATTTCTTGCCGCTAGCACACGGACAGGGGTCGTTGCGGCCAACCTTTTGCCCGCCGAATGTCTGATTGGCAGGCTCTCCGCCCTTTTCCGGCGCTGAATATTTGGCATTCTGCGGCAACACCTGCTCCTGGCTTTCGCTATGCGCACCGATGCCGCCAATTTTATAGATTGTATACACAATCTGCCTTGTAATCATCGCCATGAGTTCGCTAAACAGGCGATATGATTCTTTTTTATACTCAACCAACGGATCTCGCTGGCCATAGCCGCGCAGCCCTATACCAGTGCGCAAATGTTCAATAGATTCCAGGTGCCCAACCCAAAGCGTATCGATCGTTCGCAGGAGAACATCCTTATGAAGATGTGCCATCGCGTGCGCGACATCGGCGTTTGGGTCGGTCACTCTGACCACCTCTCCAATACGCTGTTCTAAATTCGCATACTCGCGGTGCGCGATAGCGGTAAGATATTCGATTACCTTTGTTCGCGCATGAACATCTGCAAGCTTATCGCCTGCGGTATGATGAATGTCGTCAAGCGACTTTCGGTCTTCACTCGTGAGAGGAAAAATCGTATGCGCGATCTCATAAATTTCCTGAATATTCCATGACGTCTCGTCATCACCTTGGGTGTGAAACATTACAACATGTTCTACCTCCTGCTCGACCATATCGAGAATCATGTGTTTGAGGGTCTTCTTCCCTGATTCCTGCCTGCCAGCCTCGGCGGGATTCCTGCCTGCCAGCCTCGGCGGGATTCCTGATTCGTCACTTTGATCTAATACTGCGTTCGTGGTTCGTTGTTCGTTGTTCGTGGTCTCGCGTTCAAACTTCTCAAGAATATCACGACGCCGTTTATAAATAATCTCTCTGTGTTTGTTAATGACATCGTCGTACTCAACTACGTGTTTGCGGGTATCAAAGTTGTGGCCCTCCACCTTCTTCTGCGCTTCTTCGATAGCTTTGCTAATCATGCCGTGCTCAATAGGCACGTCGTCAGGAAACTGAAAGCGCTCCATAAGGCCCTTGATTCTGTCCGAACCAAAAATGCGCATAAGATCATCCTCAAGCGAAAGAAAAAATTGCGATGACCCCGGATCTCCCTGTCGCCCGGAGCGGCCGCGCAGCTGATTATCTATACGCCGCGACTCGTGCCGTTCGGTGCCAATAACGTGCAGCCCGCCCGATGAACGCACCGCATCCATTTCCTTTTCATCGGGAGGATTGCCGCCAAGAATAATATCAACGCCGCGTCCCGCCATGTTCGTCGCAATGGTAACGCCGCCCCGTCGGCCGGCTTGGGCGATGATCTCTCCTTCGCGCTCATGGTTCTTTGCGTTCAGGACCGTATGGGGAACGCCCGCGCGTTCAAGCAGCTCGCTTAACAACTCATTTTTTTTGATCGAAACCGTGCCCACAAGCACCGGTTGTCCTTTTTCGTGGCGCTCTTTGATTTCTGCGACAGCGGCATTGTACTTTGCAGACTCATTCTTATAAATCCGATCAGGCGCATCTTTGCGAATCATCGCCCGATGAGTGGGGATGGTCACAACTTCCAGTTTGTAAATTTTTGCAAACTCTTCTGCCTCGGTCGCGGCCGTTCCGGTCATGCCGGAAAGTTTGGCATACATGCGAAAATAATTCTGAAAGGTAATAGTGGCATAGGTCTGGCTTTCTCGTTGCACTTTTACGCCTTCCTGAGCTTCGATTGCCTGATGCAACCCTTCCGAATAGCGGCGTCCGTGCATTAAGCGGCCAGTAAACTCATCGACAATAATTACCTCGCCATCTTTCACGACATAGTCGCGATCTCTCTTGAACAGCGCGCGTGCGCGCACCGCCTGTTCGATATGGTGTACCAACGTTACATGGGCGGGCGTATACATATTATCAATACCGAGCCACTGCTCCATTTTTTTCAAACCCCCTTCAGTAAGTGTCGCGGCGCGCATCTTTTCATCAACATTGTAATCCTCCCCCTCGCCAAGCCGAGCAACAAGTTTTGCGAACGTGTAATAGCTATCGGCCGATTCTGCCGCTGGCGCAGAAATAATAAGCGGCGTGCGCGCTTCATCAATAAGGATGCTGTCGACTTCATCGACGATCGCATAGGAGTGAGCGCGCTGAACCATCTGAGAGAGCGATCCAACAAGATTATCTCTGAGGTAATCAAATCCGAACTCATTGTTCGTGCCATAGGTGATGTCTGCCGCATACGCCTCACTTCGGGAGCACGGGCGGAGTCGCTCGTGGCTGACGCGAAAATCAGGCGAAGCCTGACCCGGCTCCGCCGGGCTCTCCTGCGGACGATACTCAGGATCATAGAGAAAGGCTGCCTCATGCTGAATGCAGCCGACTGAGAGTCCTAACGCATGGTACACACGACCCATCCACGTTGCATCACGTTTTGCCAAATAATCATTAACGGTAACGACGTGTACCCCATTACCGCTTAATGCATTAAGAAATACCGCGAGTGTTGCTGTCAGTGTCTTTCCCTCTCCGGTACGCATTTCCGCAATCTGCCCACGATGAAGTACGATACCCCCCATCAACTGAACATCAAAGTGGCGCTGGCCAATGGTGCGCTTTGCCGCTTCGCGACATAAGGCAAAAGCATCGGGAAGCGCTGCGTCAAGCGTTATCTTCTCCCGCGCTATTGCTTCGCGAAGGATGAGAGCATCTTCTTTCAGTTCTTCGTGAGAACGATGCAAGTACTTCTCTTCGCGCTCATTGACAGCCGCGACAAGGGGTTGAAACGATTGGATTACTCTTGTATTCGGATCCCCGAATACTTTTGTCAAAAAACTCATGTATTTCTTTGTTATTTCCCGCGCGCTTGACGAATAATGGTGGGATTATGGTGCGCTTCCATCTCCTTGTGAGACCCGAGCTGGCGCTTGAGCTTGTCAAGCGCCGTATCAAGGGCGGCATGAACGTCCGATCCGGTACTGCTCGCGCGAAGCGGGAGGTTTCCATGACAGAACAAATGCAGGGAGATATCGACTGTCGCAACATTGCCCTTTCTGTGATGATGGTCGTGGACAACCTCGACAACCGCGTCTTTGACAAACGCGGCGTACCGCGATAATGTCCGCACCTTGCGCCGAATAAGCGTATCGAGTTCTGGTTTGCGTTCCTTAGCGGTATCTTGAATGATGATTTTCATTTTATAGATCGTGAGTGATTAAGAAGAGACTCGGCGATTGTCCATACATCGCCTGCTCCCATTGTAATGAGAACATCCATTTCGTCAATATGCGATTCGATCGCTTCCAGCGCCGATGCGTGCGACCCAACGTATGACGCGTTGTTGCTGTGGCTAGAGATCGCGCTTGCAAGATCGCGGCCATGAATAGCGCCTCCCTGCTCGCGCGCAGACCCGTAGATGTCAAGGATGAGCGCTCGATCGGCATGAACAAAACTGCGCGCAAAATCTGGAAGAAGCTCGCGCGTTCGAGTATAGGTATGCGCGCCAAACACGCACCAGATTCGCGCACCCGGAAACAGATCGCGCGCTCCTTTGAGCGTTGCGACGATTTCTGTCGGATGGTGTGCAAAATCGTCATAGACACGAACCGACCCGCGCATTCCCCTATACTCAAACCGCCGCGCAACACCCATGAATGTGGCGGCATGGCGAGCGGCAGCATCGCAATCCACAATGCCCAACACATCACACAGCGCAACCGCGCCGCATATATTCAGGGCATTGTGCACGCCAGCCAATGCGCTCGTATACGTTCCAATTTCATGATCTCTTTTGAACAACGTATACTGAATGCGTCCTTTATGAATTGCAATGCCGGATATCTGATAGTGGCACAGCGCTGACGTGCCATAGAATGTCACCGGGTCACCAGAAAAAACCCGCCGCACTCCGCTATCGTCGCCACACGCAACAACCACACCCTTTCGCGCGAAGACTCCTCGCGCAAATGCCTCAAAGACCCGATCATACGCCTCTCGGTCGCGAAAATAATCGGGATGATCATAGTCGATATTCGTAATCAAGAGAGCATGGGGTTTATAATATGCAAATTTGTTTTCATACTCATCCGCCTCGATTACAAAAAACGGATCGCTGCCGACAAACGCGTTGGTCTCATGCTGTACCATCACAGATCCAATCACTGCCGATAGATCGTGCCCCGCCTCTTTTAGAATATGCGACACAAGCGCCGATGTCGTTGACTTTCCGTGAGATCCCGCAATGGCAATACCGCAGCGACTCTCATTAAACACTTCTCCAAGCGCCTGGGGATAGCTCAACACGGGGATCCCGCGTTCTTGAGCTGCGCGTACCTCGTCGGCGTCGCTCCACGCCGTTGAATAGATCAAGCTATCGAGGGCATCAGAGGCAACGTGCGCTGATGAGAACGGCTCAACAGGTATGCCTTCGGCATGTAATTCCCGATCGGTAAAAAAACGCTCGTCAACATCTGAACCGCATAGCGTGGCGCCGCGTGCGCGAAGAATTTTTGCCAACGCCGATACGCCTGCCCCCTTAATGCCGACGATATGAATGCGTTTGCCGAAGATATCCATTACCAGTTCCGATTAAAAAGTAAAATCAATTCCGTTCGCACGATTTGCCCAAACATACGAAGGCGCGCGCAGAAACCGGCAGCCCATCCAATCTTCTGTTCCTTGCGTATCAGAGAAACACCATGCATGCGGACGAGTATAACAGGAATACGATGGCGCGCGCAATAGGCGTTCATCACGGTTTCAATGCCATAGCGCACTGCGGCCCGATGCGCGGCAATCTTCAAAAAATGCTCTCGCAGAATCGCGCGCTCTCCGCCGATCACGGGAACGCAATGCTGCATGACCCACAGTGGAATGCGTCCCCATCCGCGGATCCCAACAGACATTCCAGCCACTCCTCGAACAACTGGATCGACTACCGCAGAGGCGTGCTTGGAAGTAAATCCAACGAGATCGGCGTCTGCAAAAAACAAGATGTCTGCGCGTGTGCTCCGAGCGCCGGCTGCCATTGCACCCGCCTTTCCTATGTTTGCCTGCCGTATCACACGCGCGCCCTCAAGGCTTGCAAGACGCGCTGTGTCGTCCCTCGAACCATCATCGACAACGATAATTTCAGAAATCGAGGCGCTGCCCTTTAATGCGCGTATGACACTGGCGATGTTTTTTTCTTCATTGTATGCGGGAATAATGGCCGCGATGACGGGGGTGCCCATATGCTAGTGCGTGATGAGTTTCGCAATGCGCTTGGCGGAGTCGGCTGGAAAAAGACGGGCGATATGTTCAGAAAGCTTGCTTCTTTGCGCGGAATCACTCAACAGCCGAGTGATCGTATGAACAAAAAGTTCGGGAGTGCATGTTTCCTCCGACAGTACAAGCGCCCCGCCGCGCTCTTGGACATACGCAGCGTTATGCACTTGAGGAGAAGATGGAAGCGGAATGAGAATGGAGGGTTTTTTGAGCGCGGATAACTCGGCGATCATCCCAGCACCGGCTCGCGATACGACAATATCGGCTCTCGCGGTATAGAGAAGCGTCTCATCGCCGACAAATTCATATGGCTCGTAATTCGGGTAGCGCAATTTCAAGGCGCTGTTTTCCCCACCCTTCTGTTTCCCGGTAATATGAATAATCCGTGCGACATGGGAAAGAGAAGCGACTGTTTGCGCAACAAGCGTATTGAGCGCTTGGGAACCGGTGCTCCCACCGATAATATACACGAGTGGCAGATGTTTCTCGTCGGGACGAACCGATATAAGGGAATACGCTGTGGGGCGAACAGGAATTCCCGTGACGAGTGTTTTTTTTGCCGGAAAAAAACGCACGCTTTCAGGAAATGCGACGCACACACTATCTGCAAATGGCGCCGTGAGGAGATTGGTGCGCACCGGATCAACGTCAAGCTGGATAATTACGCAGCGAACTCGCAGCATCCATCCTGCCATAACAACGGGAAACCCGATATATGACCCGGCATTTACTATAACGCTGGGCCGAAATCGGAGCACATGCCACATCGCTTGGAAAAAACCCACCACAATCAAAACAAGATCAATTCCGTTTCTCCAATGCGCATAGCGTCGAATCTTTCCCGTTATAATGGATCGGAACTGAATACCCGCACGTTCAACCGCATCACGCTCTGGTCCCTTTTTTCCTCCAATCCATAAAGCATCTGATGATATCATTTTTCCCTCCGCACGTAGCTCCTCATAAAGTACGACAAGAGGAATAACCGATCCCAATGTTCCTCCCCCGGTAAAAAGCATCCTCATACCTTCCTTCCTTGACGTGAAATATTGATTAAAATTCCAACGGCTGCCAGCGAAACAAGCATGGCCGACCCACCATAACTGACAAAGGGAAGCGGAATGCCTGTAAGCGGAAGAAGAGAGAGCATCGCGGCAATATTGATAAATGCCTGAAAAATAATCCACGCGACGATACCCACGGCAACAAGTCTCCCAAAGTCATCCGGCGCATTGCGCGCAATACGTAAGCCCCTTACAGCTATAAAGACAAAAAGTGCAATAAAAAAAATCACAAACAGGAATCCCATCTCTTCTGCGACAATGGCAAAAATTGAATCCCCGGTTACTTCTGGGAGATAGGCAAATTTCTGGCGCGAATGCCCAAACCCCCTCCCAAATAGTCCGCCCGACCCGATGGCAAGCAGCGCTTGATTAATATGATATCCGGTGCCAAGCGGATCAAGCTCGGGCTGGAGAAATGTCATGAAGCGGCGAAAGCGATATTCCGCCGTTTGGATAAGGACGAAAATCATTGCAATGCCCGCAGCGCCTGCGAGCGCCAAATGAGGCACTGCCGCACCGCCGATAAAGTACATGGTAAACGCAATTGCAGAAATAACGCCCATCGTTCCGACATCGGGCTGTAGAATAACCAGCACCGCTATCGCTCCGATCATGACGGCAAATGGAAGAAATCCATACGCAAAATTTTGAACATGCTTTGCGCCTTTTGCCGAAAGCCACGTTGCAAGATAGAGAAGAAGTGACAACTTGACGACCTCTGATGGCTGAAAAAGCAGAGGCCCAAGATGAATCCAGCGTCGGGCTCCTCCGTATTCATAGCCAATACCTGGGAGAAATACAAGAACCAGGAGGACGATTGACGCCAAAAGAAACGGAAGCGCTACGGTGCGCCACACATGATAATCCACCCGCGATGTTATATACAGAAGGACCAAACCGGGAAGAAGGCCAAACAACAATTGATGGATTGTATAGTAATAGGGCGTTCCGAATTTTTGATACGAAAGAACCGCCGATGCCGAGGAAAGCATTACGATACCGATGGTCAGAAGTAAAAAAAATGCGCCAACAAAAAAATAATCGGGAGCTTCTGAGCTGCCCAACGAAAAAAAACGCAACACTTTCGCCGATCCCTTTCGAGGCACGTCGCAAAAGAATTAAGAATTAAGAATTAAGAATTAAGAAGAGTGACCTGTTTAATTCGTAATTCGTAATTCTTCATTCGTCGTGAATAAGGGATGGATGCGGCTATACTCCTCTGTTTGCTTGAAGAGCCTGCACGGCTTCCAGAAACTGATTCCCGCGATCAAACTC
Source organism: Candidatus Uhrbacteria bacterium (assembly GCA_016206155.1). Lineage (GTDB taxonomy): Bacteria > Patescibacteriota > Patescibacteriia > JACQRZ01 > JACQRZ01 > JACQSC01. The sequence goes on from JACQSC010000010.1 coordinate 7,720, forward strand.
ATGCTGAAACAACCCAAAGCTTGCGGCTGCGGGAGACAATAGCAGTATATCACCTTTCTGGCTCCTTTTCCACGCTTTGTTCACCGCATCTGCCATGCTGTTTGCATAATCAATAGACGCTGAATAACCGCATGCCGCACAGGCAGAGACAATATGGGGACTGGCTGTTCCGGAAAGCATAATCAACGCCTTCACCCGTTTGCCGATTGCGCATCCAAGTTCGTCAAAGTGCAAATTTTTATCCGCGCCGCCAGCAATGAGAATGATCTTTTTTGACCGCTTGCCAAGTGTGGTGAGCGCGGCAATTGTTGCGTCGGGAGATGTTGCCGTCGTGTCGTTGTACCATATGCGACCTTCGCGGATACCGATACATTCAAGACGTCCCGGCATTCCCGTCCACGATGACAACGCGCGATCCATGGCGGGAACATCTGCGCCAACCATCATGCCAGTGGTTAATGCCGCAAGGGCATTGTCTTGATTGTGCAGCCCCTGAAGCGATAGATTCGACATGTCATACACCGCAAGGCGCGATACGCCATCGTGCCACACAGCAGTCTGCGTATGTGATGCCCGACTCCGTTCGATAGAACATCCGCGTTCGATCGTGGCGCCAGTGCGAGAATACCAATATAGCCGCTCAGAAGCAATGCCTGCTGATAACAATCGATGGATAGGGTCATCGATGTTCAGCACGACCCCACCTTTATCGTCAGTAGGCTGAAATCGAAAAATATTTTTCTTTGCCTCAATATACGCATCCATCGATGCGTAACGGTTAAGATGGTCTGGTTTGATGGTCGTCATCACTGCATACTGCGGACTTACTGCGTGAGCGCCAAGTACCTCGAGCTGCCAACTGGAGAGTTCAAGAACAACGGGATCGGTACACCCATTTTGACGATCCTCAAGAACACGGTCAAGAATTGAAAAAAATGAAATGGCTCCTGACGAGGTAGCGATACCACCGACAACCACCCGCGGAAATGTCTGCTTTAGCAGCACTCCAAGGAGCGACACCGTCGTCGTTTTTCCACGGGTACCCGTTACACCGATCGTATTCACTCTCTGTGCAAGCGCAAAAAAAATGCTTGCATCATTATGGATCGGCACGGCGTGCGCGCGTGCCAGAGAAAGAAATGGGGAATCCCGCGGAACGCCTGCGTTTTGAATAATGCAATCGGCGCGCAAGATGTCTTCATCCCGATGGCGCCCGAGAATATATTCAATCGATGCGCAGTGTTTCCCGGGATGAGCGAGACGATATTCGTTGCATAGTGTTGTCAAACGGACGAGAGATGGCTCGAGCTCTGCTCGACTCTTTATATCGGATACGATAACTTCCGCGCCCTGTCGGAAAAACCAGTAAGCGGCCGCCACTCCTCCGCCATGGAGGCCAAGTCCAAGGATAAGAATTTTTTTGCCGTAAAAATCGTGAGGAGAAGTGATAGGGTTCATAGTTTATAGTTTGTAGTTTGTAGTTCATGGTTCGTAGTTATTTTTTCTACAAACTCATTAACTACGAACTAATACAGCCCCCTCTCTACCAGCACAATACTGACTCCCACGACCGCCGTCACACCCGCGATAACCCAAAATCGCATGACAATCGTTGGCTCTTGCCAGCCCCGTGCCTCCAAGTGGTGATGAAATGGCGTAGAAAGAAAGAGCTTGCGCCCAAAAAGTTTTCGTGAGCACTTTTGGATAATAACCGACCCCGTTTCCAGCAGGTACAGAAAACAGATCACGGGCAATAACAGCGCGCTGTTGGTCAGCATTGCAACAATGCCAAGCGTTACCCCCAGCGACATGGATCCCGTATCACCCATAAAAAACTTTGCCGGGTAAATGTTGAACCAAAGAAAAGCAAGAAGCGCCCCGATAATCACTGCGCAGAATGTTGCGAGATCATACTTCCCTTGAGTGAAGGCAATCGCGCCAAACGATGCGAATGCCGCAAGCAGCGTTCCGCCGGCAAGGCCGTCGAGACCATCGGCTTCATTGACGGAAAAAGCCGTTGCCACAATAACAATAATAAAAAAAGGAATATACCAAATACCGATCGTATAGTCTCCCAAGAAAGGCACGTGAAGCGTATCCCAGCCGAGTTTAAAATAAAACCACCACGCGCCAACGCACGCAATCAATGTATACAAAAGGAAGCGATGGCGCATGCGCAACCCACTAAATGAACCGAGCCCCTTAATATTCAAAAGATCGTCAACAACCCCAACCAGCGCCGATGCGACGAGCGCGCCGAGGGGCAAAAGCACCTGAGACCGGCTGAGAAAATTCAATTGTTGAATGAGCGTATCTTCAAAGAGAAGTGCAAGATAGGCAAAAAACAATGCAAATAATAGCGGCGTAATCCAAATGAGCACCCCTCCCATAGTTGGCGTTCCCTCTTTGCCTTTATGCAGCGCGGCATAAATCGGGGCAGCGGCATGATCGCGAATCCTTTTCACCAACTTATAACGAACAAGCAATCGATGTACAACGGGTGTCCACATCCACGCCCAGAGAAATGAAAGGATCGAAAGAAAGGTGATCTTGAAGATAATTATGTTGAGTGTCACCACAGACCACGGACCTATTGATTAATGCGATAGAGAAGAGTGAGGCTCATATAAAGAACCGCTGACGTTATCAGCGCGGCACAGGAAAGCGCGCGTGCGAGGGGTTTATGCGCGTGAATCATCCCGCGCGCAAGAGCGGTGTTGCATACAACGATAAATACGGCAAGCGCAGGAATAAGAAAAATTGACTCCCAGCGCGCGATGAAATCGGTCCCCACAATCATCTTATAATGCAGGGTGATATATTCCGTGTCGCTCGGGCGAAACGTGTCGAGATTGATAATAAGAAAGAGCCACGAAAGAATAGACAGCCCTCCCGCCCCTGCGATAAAAAGAAAAAATGGGCGATCGCGGAAGAAAAATTTTGTATACAGTGCATCGAGTGATGGATGAAGCATAGATAAACAACAGTGTATCTCAATTACCCAAAACTTGCAATTTTTTTTCAGTCCCCTATACTATTCACTAAACATAAACCCTAAACTCATTGTATGGCACATAAGAAAGCTGGCGGCTCTACCTCTTGGGGCCGCGATTCCCATGGAAAACGCCTCGGAGTCAAACTTCCCGAAGGAGCATTTGCCAATACTGGATCGATCATTATTCGACAACGTGGAACGAAATACGCCCCGGGAAAGAATGTACGGCGCGGCGGCGATGATACGCTCTATGCGGCTGGCAAGGGATTTGTCCATTTTACTCGCCGAGCATTACGCCGCTTTGACGGTACATTGAAGGCAAAAACCGTCGTCAATGTGCTTGAGGAAAAGTTAAAAGGTGGCGGCGTAAAAGCGCTTGCCTGACCAATAAAAACATCCGCATGATAGCGGATGTTTTTTGTTACTTCTTTAACTCATCAAATGCACGCTGCAGCTGAGGATCTCTTTTTTCTTTCAAGTCATCCTCGGTAATCTCTACAACGACATCTGGGGCAATACCATTGTCCTGGATTGTGCGCCCCTTAGGTGTCAGCCACTTTGCAATCGTCAGCTTTAACGCAGAACCGTCTTGTAAATTTTGAAAGTCCTGAACCGATCCCTTCCCAAAAGTCTGTTCACCAATAATTTTCGCCTTACCATAATCTTGCAGTGCGCCTGCAACGATTTCTGATGCCGACGCGCTCCCCCCATTCACCAGCACGACTGTTGGAATGTTCTGGAGTCGAGGACGCGCCCTTCCTTTATACTCCTCACTTTTATTTCCGTCATATTGTTCGATAACGATTGTTTGCCCATCAACCCAGTATCCCCCAATCTCAACGGCAGCGTCCAAATATCCTCCGGGGTTATTGCGAAGATCAAGAATCAGCGAATGAATATTCTTCGAAAGAAGATCGTTGACGGCTTTGCGAAAATCAGGAGCCGTATCTTGCGAAAAACTCACCAGACGAATATAGCCGACGGAGTCCTCCTTCACTTCCCACCGCACTGATTTGATGACAATTTTATCCCGTGTAATCATAACGTCGCGCTCTTTTTGTTCCCCGTCCCGATAAATGGTAATGGTCACGCTCGTGCCCCGCTTGCCGCGAATCTTTGTAACCGCCTCATCAATCGTCATGTTTGTCGTTGATTTCTTGTCGATGGCAAGAATCTTGTCCCCGCCCCGGAGTCCCGCTTTCTCCGCCGGCATATCGGGGAGCGGTGCAATAACGACAAGCTGATTTTTTTTCATACCGATCTCGGCGCCAATGCCATCAAAGCTCCCCGTAAGGCTCTCGTTAAATTCTTTTGCCGACTTGGGATCGAAAAAAACCGAATAAGGATCATTGAGCGCTGAAACGACTCCGGCAACTGCGCCGTAAAACAATTTCGTATCCGGGGTATCTTTCGTAATGTAATCGCCCTTGACCCGCTTCCATACATCCCAAAAAAGATCAAAGTCAACATCCTTAGAAAGATAATCCGGAAGCGGTTTTTGTGCGTCAAGCACGCGTCCACCGGAAGCCGCCTGCGCGGTCGACCCCGAAGAAAAGGGCAATGTTACCTCTTTCCTTCCATAGAGATACCCGCCATAAAAGCTTCCTCCTATTACGGCGATTGCTACGTAAAAAAGAAAGTACTTACGCAGAATGTACGCGGGCGTTATATGTTTTTTTTGAATCTGTGTCTCGTCCATAGTTTTTTAGCATTACGCCTCTCTTCGAATGTCTGCGCCCAGCGCGCGAAGGCGTATGTCGATATCTTCATAGCCACGATCAATGATCTGCGCGTCGTGAATGACCGTTTGGCCTGAAGCGACCAACGCTGCGACGACAAGAGTAATGCCGGCGCGCAAATTAAGGCTTTGTATCTCATGGCCATGAAGTGGCGTGGGACCGGTAATCAATGCCCGATGAGGATCGCACACCGTCGCATCCGCCCCCATATTCACCAGCTCCTGAATATAAGCAAACCGCCCGTCAAAAATAGTCTCATGGATCAATGTCGTTCCTTGCGCTTGGGTTGCAAGAACGCCAAATTGCGACTGAACATCGGTAGGAATACCGGGATAGGGACGTGTCTGTATCTTCATCGCCTTGAGTACACCGGTTGATTTCAGTGTAATAGAGTCCTTGTGTATGTCAAATCGAGCGCCGGCCGCCAGCAATGTCTCAAGTCCAACATCGAGATGATCGGGCCGAATACCGTCGACGACAATCGTGCTCTTTGTTGCAAGGCCCATGATTACGAACGTCATCGCGTTGACGGGATCGGGAATGACGGTATGAGTTGTTCCGTGGAGTTTTTTTACTCCTTGAATGGTTATGGTGTTTGTCCCGCCGCCGCTGATTTTTGCGCCCATGCTGTTCAAAAAGTCACAGAGGTCCTGCACGTGCGGCTCGCATGCTGCATTCTTGAGAACCGTCGTACCCACCGTCAGAGTGGCTGTCATCACAATATTTTCTGTCGCGGTAACCGATGGGGCAATGAGTACGATTGTCTTTGCTTCCAGACCACGATGCGAGAGTGTGTACATACCGCGCGAACGGGCAATCGTAACGCCCATGCGGCGAAACCCATGGAAATGATCGTCTAGAGGGCGGTTCCCCAGCGCGCACCCCCCCGGTTCTGAAATACGTACAGTACGAAACTGCGTAAGAAGCGGACCCGCAAAAAGCGCGGAGGCGCGAAAACTTCTCATCAGTTTTGGGTCGAGTTTCTTGAGTGAAGGTTTTCCATCCGATACGATGATCGTATGTTCGCCATCCCAGCGCACCGTGCGACCAACGCTCAGCATGAGCTGCATCATAACCTCCACATCGCGGATGCGGGGGACGTTGTGAATGACGCATCGCCGGTCAGCAAGAAGTGTGGCGGCCAATATCGGCAACACGGCATTCTTTGATCCGGAAACATGAATAGTTCCGTGGAGTTTTTTTCCTCCATTGATGATAAATTTCATACCCTACGAATACAAATTTCTACGAATATTACGACTTACGCAGTTGAGTACAGTTCTAGGAGCGACTGAGGAGCGGAATAAGCTGTACTTTGATGGTACAGTGTTGAGCGCCGGAAGTCGCGACAACGAAATGTGCCAACTGCGTAAGTCGTGGAATATACGAAGCATGTCTGCCATACTGTCCACATTATTCTAGGATGGCATTAATAAGCTCCTCAAGCTCCTCGGGCGAGTAGTAATAGATGACAATTGACCCACCGGCACCATTACGCTTAATCTTAACCTTCGTGCCGAGCTTCTGACGCAATGCATCTTCTTGGGCGAGATGATGGGGATCCCCGCGCCGCTTGCGTCCGCTTGCGCCGCGCGCTACGGTCACCTGATGCTCGATATCATCCTTCTTAACATTCCCCTCAAGAACCTGATAAAAAAATTCCAGCTGCTTGTCTTCCCCGGGAAGACCAAGAATCGCGCGAGCAACCGAAAAATGAATCATCCCCTCACGAAGCGCGTCTTGAATAACAGCGGGAAGGTTTAAAAGACGAATCATGTTGGAAATGACCGGACGGCTTTTCCCGACGCGCCGCCCGATCTCATCGTGGCTCAAATTAAATTCCTCGTGCAGCCGCTTAAAAGCGATCCCTAATTCAATAGGATTGAGGTCGACGCGCTGAACGTTTTCAATAAGCGCAACAGCAAGCCTTTCGTGGTCACCCGCTTCGCGGAGAACAACTGGCACTTTTTTGAGTCCCGCCATCTTTGAGGCGCGCAAACGCCGCTCACCGGCGATAAGCTGGTACCCATCCTTGCTCCGCGAGACAACAAGCGGTTGAATAACCCCATATTCGCGAATCGAATGGGCAAGCTCGGAGAGCTGTTCTTCGTTAAACTCATGCCGCGGCTGATATTCGTTTGTTTGAATGACCTCTATCGGCAATTCGACAATAGCCTCGTCCGACGACGGAGGTCTTGTCTGAGATGGAGCGGCGTTTGCATTTTTGCGAGAGAGGAGCGCATCCAACCCTCGACCAAGCGAAGTCTTTTGCATACCTGCACTGTTACATTGTTAAATGATTATATTGTTGTTTTAATTTCACCGAGTATGCTCTCATAACAATTGAACCATTTAGCAATTTAACAATTTCGGCTGTCTCCCAGATACTCAAGGACCTCTTTTGCAAACCGTTCGTAGGCCTTTGCTCCGCGGCTCGACGCATCATAGTCGCCGATTGTTTTCCCGTGGCTTGGCGCTTCGGCAAGGCGCACGTTTCGAGGGATAACGGTGCGAAAAATCTTTTCCGGAAAATGCCGATAGAGCTCCATGAGAACGCTTTCCGATAATTTGTAACGGCGATCATACATCGTGAGCACAACTCCCAAGATTGAAAGTTCTGGTTTGAGATTTTCTTTCACAAGCTGGACTGTTTCAAGCAACTGACCGATGCCTTCAAGCGCAAAATACTCTGCCTGCACCGGCACAAGCACATAATCTGACGCAACGAGCGCGTTCAGCGTCAGCAGGCCAAGTGACGGCGGACAGTCAATGATGATATAGTCGTACAGCGAAACGAATCCTGAAAGGGCTTCTTTTAGCTGAAACTCTCGATCCTCGACAGACACCAGTTCGATACTTGCGCCAGCGAGCGCCATGCTCGCAGGAAGGATACGAAACGCATGGGGCGAAACCTCATGAATTGCCTCGTGGGGATTTGAAATTCCGGAGAGTACCTCGTACACTCCTCGCTCAATCTCGCTTGGAACCAATCCACACCCTGAGGTTGCGTTTGCCTGCGGATCAAGATCAACCAAAAGGCATGATTTGCCGCCCTGGGCAATATATGCCGCAAGGTTCATGGCCGTCGTTGTCTTTCCAACGCCCCCCTTTTGGTTTACGATTGCAATAACCTTTCCCATATTCGTAAGAGGTCGGATCTCCCCCTATCTCCGGCAGTGCTGCGCTCGTTATAACTTCCGCGCATGGTTACTTCAGGGGGTCCGACCTCATCAATGATGTGAGTAGTATATCAACTTCGTCAATGAGAGGCAAGGTCAAATCCAATATACTGAGCTTCGGGTTCGAGACGCACGCCAAATTTGCGGAGCGCGCGCTGTTGAATTTTTTCCGCAAGAGCAACGATATCGCTCGCCCGCGCGCCCCCGTAGTTAATAATGGCAAGGGCGTGCTTTGGAGAAATGCCAACACTCCCCTCGCGATACCCTTTATGAAATCCGGACGCTTCCAAAAGACATGCCGCGGCAACTTTCACCTGCCCATCATTTTGAATCCAGAACCATGGCGGCGCGCACACCCCGTCAGGATGGTCCATAAGCGCCTTCTCTATATAGGTGAATTGCTCCGGGGCGACAACGGGATTCTTGAAAAATGATCCCGCTGACTTATGCGCCTCATAGCCTTGAAGGATTACCATGCCCTTTCCCGCGCGAATTTCTAGGATAGCTTTCCGTATATCAACGATCGGCGCCTCAGCCTGATCGCCAAATCGCGCCTGAAGATCGTGATATCTCAAAACAGCGCCGAGCAAAGATCTCTTAAGACGAAATGTCACGTTTGTTATAATCAACGACGCGCCACTGGAATGCTTGAACATGCTATCGCGGTAGGAAAATTCACACGCGTGTCCGGGTAGCGTACGTATCTTGTTGTCGTTGCGATCAAATACCTCAAGGCGATCCACGAACGGACCAACACTCACACCGTACGCGCCGATATTTTGCACCGGCGCAGCGCCAACGCTCCCCGGAATTCCCGAAAGGCATTCAAGGCCGCTCAACCCTTGCGCCACGCAATAGCCAACCAATCCATCCCACGACTCTCCGGCGCCGGCCCGAACAAGGATATCGTCTCCGTCGAAATATGTTTCGATCCCCTTCATCTCCATTTTTATCACAAGGCCGGGAAATCCACTGTCGCTGACAACCACATTGCTCCCTCCGACGAGAATAAAGATCGGAACACCTTTTTCTTTAGCAAAACCAACTGCTTCAAGCAGTTCGTTCTGATCTGTTACTGAAACAAAAAAACGCGCCGGCCCGCCGACATCCAGTGTGGTGAGTGGCGCAAGTGGCACATTTTCGCGAATGTCAATCATGATATGGCGGGAAAGAATAATCGCAAGGCCACAAGAAATAGAAGAAATGAAATTGCGGCCGAGAGAAGACAATAAAAACAGTATTTTTTTATAACGAATGCCTGCAGCGAAACGAGAAAGAGGGAAAACAGCACACCAATACCTGTCACCAGCGGCAGCAACCATACGATCGTTCCGTCCAGTGAGGATGCAAAAAGAACGATGAGCATGGCGCACCCCATCCCAATATAATACAAAAGACCAAGCACTTCATTGCGCACCCCAAAAATATGCGACCACGTACTCTCGGTTACCACAGAACAATCGTTTCCAATAGGACAGATGAGCGGCTGCTTGCGTGTGTGCTTGTATGTCAAGTATCCCGCATCTGCTATGCCAAGCACGGACAATACAAGAAAAAGTGTTTCAAATACCATACGGTGTCATCCTTGTTTTCCCCTGTCATCCAGCCGAAGTGCGGGATCGAGCCGTCATCGCCACCATCGCAAGCGCTGCAAAAAGAATCGGCACATCGCGGAACAGTATGTCAAACGAAGAGATGTTAAAAAGAATGATGAAAAAAAGTGTCGCGGAAGAAAACGCCGCTGAATAGTACGCCGCCCGTCCCGACAAGAGCCACAGTGCAAGCCCTGTTTCATATACAGAAAAGATCATAAGCAACATATTTCGAGGAACAATGGCGTCAATCCAAGCGGGCATAAACCCAACCCATGAAAATGGATCTAAAAATGCCGCGATAGCCGCATAGAGGAATGCAACCGCAATGCCGGCACGCAGAAGAAATGATATAAGCCGTTCGTTTTTCATACTATCAATTATATAGCAGAGGTGGGACTCCCCCTCGCATCCGACTCGGGGCCGGGGTCTGCGCGCTCTCGACCCTTCTCATCCCTCACGACAGTCCCCGACTGTCGCTCTTATCAGATTTTATATAGCAGAGGTGGGACTCGAACCCACGACCTTGGCCTTATGAAGACCCTGCTCTAACCGGCTGAGCTACTCTGCCGCATCTGCTTATCGCTTTTCAATCGGCGAAATTCCGAGATCCTTACAAATTTTCTTCCCAAGAAATGTGTCTATTTCATTATGTCGTGGAACTGTACTCGCTCTTTTATACATAGGATTATAGAACACGCTATGATTCGATCCCTCCCGAATAAATACTATTCCGTGTTGCAATAAATATTCAATGAGATCTTTTCTCTTCATCTTCGCTCTCGCTATCTTGAAGAAACCGTCATCGGTTCACGAACTACCCTTCCGATGATCTCTTTTTCAATAACTGCTTTGTTTACTTCCAAAATAAGCAGAAGTGCTTCCCGTAAATTCTCTTTCACTTCCTTGCGTGTTCTTCCTTGAGTATTTACGCCGGGAATTTCTTCAACCCAGCCGAGATACCATTTGCCGCGTTTTTTATATACGGCGGTGAAAATTTGTTTTTTCATAATAGTGACTCATTTTTATACCCTGATTATTACACACTGCTTCAAAACTGTCCAGAACAAAACAAGAAGCAGTTCTGTTGCTCTCCAGCAACAAAAAACTTCTCTTTCGAGAAGTTCTTTGTTGCGGGGGCGGGATTTGAACCCGCGATCTCCTGGTTATGAGCCAGGCGAGATGCCGGACTTCTCCACCCCGCGCAAGGAGGATACCACGGTTCCTTTATTTTGACAAATCACGATTTTTATGCTATAATTGCTATAATTAGCTCTGTTTTCGGGGATCTTCCGCGGAGATAACCTGTAACCCCTAGAAGGCATTGAACAATCGACCCACGAACAGAACATAAAGGGCGAGGAAAAATCCCCCCTCCCAGAGATGCAGGCGACGAGAAATGCCTGAGATGATAAAAAGAAGCGTTGCCCCGGCCATGACCGGCACGCCTATTGCAAACGTTTGCGCGTCAACAGGAAGGGGTGAGAACAAGGCTGGCAATCCCACAACAACCAAGGCATTAAAAACATTTGATCCAAAGATGTTGCCAAGCGCCACCTCTGATTGCTTGCGCAACGCGGCGCGTGCCGACACCAAAAGCTCCGGCAATGACGTACCGACAGCGACTGCGGTGATCGCAATTATTCCCGGAGCGATATCAAGAAGCGCGGAGAGTGTAATAACCGATTCGATAAGGTACTTTGCGCCGATCGCAAGTCCGACAGCGCTGAGAAGCAAAACCAATAGATCGACCGTGCGTATCTTTTGACGATTCTGAACAGGCGCTTCTTCGGTTGCAAGCGGCTGAGGCACTTTTCCCTTAAGGCGCATGATAACGCGCTCCATAAAGGTATCACTTCGCTCCTCCGTATGAAGAATGGAGTAGGCGAGATAGATGCCGTAGGTGAGAAGAAGAATGATCCCTTCTACAAAACTCACCCGCCCATCCCACACAACGACAAGAAGCAGTGACGTGCTTAACGCAAGCAGTGGCAAGTCGAGGTCAATGAGCTCCTTCGTAACAACCAGAACGCCGGCCACGATCGATGAGAAGCCAAGGATCAATAGAATGTTTGCGATATTGGACCCAACGGCATTTGCAACAACGACATCCGTCGCCCCCTGGAATACCGCCGAAAGGGACGAGATCAGTTCCGGGAAGGATGTTCCAACCCCAACGATCAGTGCGCCGACAATAAATGGCGTGAGTCCCAGCGCAAGGCCAATCTTTTCAGCGCGTGTCAACAAAAGATCGGAGCTTTTGATCAAAAGCGCGAGAGAGATGCAAAAAATAACGATCCAAAAAATAAGTTGGGGCATATATAATTTGCCGCGGGTGGGAATCGAACCCACATGAGTTACCTCACACGATTTTGAGTCGTGCGCGTCTGCCAGTTCCGCCACCGCGGCGTACATGAAACCAGTATATCAAAACATCTTTGTTGGTCAATTGATTGCTTGTGTGCTATACTGACGTTATAAAAATTAATACTGGCTTCACAAAAAGCATACTATGCCAAAACTCAACGTTCTGCAGTCTCGACAGCCATGGTGGCGCGGGGAAGAAATACATATGCTCGCGGTGCTTGTTCTCTCCGCCCTCTTCTTTTACTTCGGGGCGCTTGCGATCCTCACCCTCAAAGAGGCCGATCGCGTTGGAAAAGCGGAGGTTTTCCGTGACACGATCTCGATCAGTGGCAAGGGCGTTGTAACAGTAACGCCCGATACCGCCGTCCTGCTCGCGGGGCTTGAGACAACGGCGCCAACCGTTGCCGCCGCGCAAAAGGAAAATACCGAGAAGATGAATGCCTTTCTTGCCCGAGCGCGCGCGCTTGGCATTACTGACGCCGACCGAAAAATAACACGGTACAGCATCTACCCAACGTATGAATACCGGGAGGAGAACGACGAAGAAAAACAAGTGAAAGTTGGCGATACTGTTATGCAGGAAGTACAGCTCAAAGTCCGCGACCGCCAAAGCCTCGGATCGCTTATGGCTGCCCTTGGCGAATTCAGTCTGAATCAGGTCGGGTCGTTGTCATTCATCCTGGATGACGAAGAACTCGTAAAGAAGCAGGCTCTAGCAGAGGCGATCAGAGACGCGCGGCGCAAAGCAGAAATTATCGCAACAACGGCGGGAGTGAAGATGGGAGCAATCGTTTCCTTGTATGAAAACGAGAGCCCCTCATTCTATCCCGAACCTTTTACGGGAGGAGAAGCCATGATGGGGGCGGAAGATGCGGAGATGGTCCCCGAGCCGCAAGTCGGAACCCAGGACGTTACCGCAAGCGTCACCATCATGGTCGAGTTGAAGTAGTTATGAAAAGGCCGCTGGTACTCATTGTCATGGATGGCTATGGGCTTTCCCCCATCCAAGAAAAAAATCCTGTCAGCGTGGCAAAAAAACCGGTGCTTGACAGTCTGATGCTCCATTATCCATTCGGCGCATTGGACGCGTCAGGCATCGCCGTTGGATTGCCATGGGGCGAAGTTGGTAACTCCGAGGTCGGACATCTCAACCTTGGCGCGGGTCTTGTCCTGTATCAGAACCTGCCCCGCATCAACATTTCGATTGAAAATGGAAGCCTCTTTAGCAATGACGCATTTGTAAAGGCCGCAGAACATGCAAGGAAAAATAACTCACGCGTGCATCTCATGGGTCTTGCGAGCAAGGGAGGCGTCCATGGCCATATCGAACATCTCAAAGCATTGTTGAAACTCTGCAAAGAGCAAAAAGTAAAAGAGGTTTTTGTGCACGCAATTACCGACGGTCGCGATGCCGCGCCTCAGGCGGCCGCCGATGAGCTCAAGGGTCTGCAAAAAGAGATGAAAAAGCTCCGCATCGGCACCCTCGCCACACTCTGCGGACGATACTATGCGATGGATCGCAACAGCGCATGGGATCGCACGCAAAAATACTATGATCTCCTCACGAAAGGCGCAGGAGCGCAGGAGCGCGATCCTATCAAAGCTCTCCAAAAGGCATACGATGCAAAATCTGATGACGAGCTCCTTGACCCGGTTGTTCTGTGCGACCGAAAAGGCGCACCCCTCGCAACGGTTCAAGACAATGACGCCGTTTTATTCTTTAACTTCCGCCCGGATCGCGCGCGGCAAATTACCAAAGCCTTTGTCCAGAAAAAATTCGACGGCTTCCAGCGCACCGTACATCCCGCCAATCTCTTTTTTGCCACAATGACAGAATATGAGGCCGGACTTCCTAGCGCAGTTGCCTTCCCGCCGGAGAACATCAAACATCCGTTCGGTTGGATTGTCGCAAAGCATAAGCTAAAACAGCTTCGCATCGCCGAAACGGAAAAATACGCGCACGTCACCTATTTTTTCAATGGCGGCAGTGAGGAAATCTATGACGGTGAAGATCGTATTCTTGTTCCATCGCCAAAGGTGCGCACCTTTGATGAAAAGCCCGAGATGAGCGCGCGTGAAGTCACGGAAAAGTTGGTTGCGGAAATCAAAAAAAAGAAGTATGACTTTTGTCTTGTTAATTTTGCAAACCCCGATATGGTTGGACATACGGGCAATTTTGACGCGACAGTCAAAGCGGTTGAAACAACAGACGCGTGCATTGGCGCCATAGTCGAGGCAAACAGAGCGGTCGGGGGCGTCACCGCAATTACCGCCGACCATGGCAATGCTGAGGGCGTTGTTGACTTTATTACCAAAAAAACCGAAAAAGAACACTCAACCACTGTTGTCCCCTTCTTCCTTGTCGACGAAGAACAACGCAAGGATAGAAGCGAGGAAGAAAAACAGCTCCTCAAAGTGCAGTACAATCCCATCGGTATCTTAGCTGACGTCGCGCCAACCCTTCTTGAGATCATCGATCTCAAACCTGAACCCGAAATGACCGGAAGAAGCCTTTTGCGCGATTTGATGTAGTTTTCCACTTGACACAAAATTGCGTATGTGCCATGATAACCGTGAAGTCAACCACGAGATTACGATCATGCGATCGTTTCGAACCCCAAGCAAGAAAATCCCGGCGCATTTAGTTCGGGGTTTTCTTTTTTGTGGTATACTGTGCCCGTGGAGTCATGGGGCCACCGCAAGGTGCGGATCTCGTGGTTGACGCTCGAGAATTGGGGGTTCGATTCCCCTTGGCTCCACAACAAATAATCATAGGGGGTTCTTATGAGCCATCGACCGCAATCTAAACTCAATCCAAAAAAATCCTATCTTCAGATTGCGCTGAACAGCACGCTTGATGATGCGCGGGCAATCATCAACAATCTGCCGAAAAGCGACCGCATTCTCATCGAAGCTGGCACGCCGCTCATCAAGCAATATGGGGCTGTGGGAATCAGAACAATACGTGATGCCGCGCGCAATCGATTCTTCGGCGTAGTTGCAAATCCCTATATTGTCGCAGACCTCAAAACAATGGATCGGGGCGAGACAGAAGTGATCATGGCAAAAAATGCGGGCGCGAGTGCCGCGGTCGCGCTTGGATGTGCTCCCGTTGAGACATTGAATGCCTTTATCGCCGCGTGTGACCGCCATGGAATCGACCCGATGATCGACATGATGAATGTCGAGTTCCCTCTCGCTATCCTGCGCGCTTTAAAAAAAATTCCCCCCGTCGTGATCGTCCATCGTGGCGTTGACGAAGAGCGGTTCAACAAAGAAAAACAAATCCCCCTGCACGAGATTCGCCGCATCAAGGGAAATTATAACATCATGATTTCAATCGCGGGGGGCGACACGATCCGCGAGGTGCAGCGTTCAATATTCAATGACGTCGATATCGTTGTCGTTTGGAAATCGGTGTATCAAAAAACATCCGAAACGGTCACACTGATTGAAGAGTTTCTAAAGAATATTAAGTAGGGTCTACCATCCCGGCCGGAGTTTATCCCAAGTACCCACGAGGGGCCGGGATGACAGTTTTCTCGTTATTTTGTCTTGCCTTTGAAAAATTCTGACATCGCCTTGACGCCCTCGAAGAACTCTACCGGAAGGGCAAAAATAACGGTCTTTGAGGGGTCGGGGTTGATTTTTTCAATCGTTTGCAGCGTGCGTATGGCAATGCCGCCCGGCGAAGAGGCAAGTACGGTCGCAGCCTGAGCAAGCTTCTCCGATGCGGTATATTCACCATCAGCTCGAATAATAACAGCGCGTCGCTCCCGCTCCGACTCAGCCTGTTTTGCCATAATCCGCTTCATGTCTGCGGGCAGTTCAATGTCCTGAATTTTGACATCCGTCACGTTAATCCCCCATGCTTTCGTCGCCTCGTCAACGATCTTTTTAATTTCTTGCGCAATTTGTTGACGATCAGAGAGGAGCGGGTCAAGCTCGATACCGCCAATCACATCGCGGAGCGCGGCTTGAGCGTATTGTGCAACCGCCACGGTATAGTTCTGAATATTAAGGATTGCTTTTTCCGCGGTTTCGACGTGGAAATAAACAACAGCATTGATGCCAACCGGCACGTTGTCCTTGGTAATCACTTCCTGTTGGGGAATATCGATCGTTCGAATACGAAGGTCGACTTTAATAAGCCGCTGAAACCCGACCAGAATCCAGCGAAGCCCTGGTTCCTTGGTCGATGAATACTTCCCGAGCGTGAGCACCACCGCCCGTTCATATTGATCGATCACGCGCAACCCAACGAGAAGATAAAGCAGCACAATGCCGGCACAAAGCAGAACAAAAAGAACAACGCCGCCGGGTCCGAGAGTAAAAAGATAGAATGACGCTATACCAACGACGACGATCAGCGATATCAATCCAGATATCGGATTTGATGATTGGCTCTCCATAGGCATGGGAATTTATGATTAAATCCTGAGAAGCGGCGCGAATGTTTTTGCGTCCTTATACGGCCCGATAACCGCGAGGTTAATGTTCTTTGTGACAAAAAGCTCTGCCGCAACTCGTTGAATATCCTCGGCCGTAATCGCATATAGTTTCTTGAGCTTTTCATCCGGTGAAAGCAATTTTTTTGTAAAGTGTTCCTGGCCTACATACCATGATACCACATTTTCGGAGTCTTCCCAAGAAAGCGCAAGGCGGCCCTTGACGTTGTCTTTTGCGCGTTTGAGTTCTGCGGCGCCCACACCCTTATCCCTGACGCGTGTAAGTTCTGCGAGAATTGCCCTAAGCGCTTCGGGAGCGCGAGACTTCTCAAGACCCGACTGGATATAAAAAATACCAGCATCCTGGAAGCTCTCGTGCCCCGCGCGAATGGAATAGCAAAGACCTCTGCGCTCACGGATGGCGATATGGAGCCGCGAGCTCATCGTCCCGCCAAGAATCGCTCCGAGCAATGCGGCTGTTTGCGCCCGCCGATCAGTATAGGCATACCCATGAAAGCCAAAATCAACCTGAACCTGCTCTGTATCTTTATAATGAAGGTGGACACGGGGACCTTTGTGCGTCGGCCGTCGATACGGCTTATAGATATTTGCCCGTGCACCCCCCTCCCACGGCGTGCCAAAATAGTGAGCAACGCGTTCGCGCGCATGATCCACGTCGATATTTCCCGCTATGCCGACAATCAAGTTTTTGCCATGGTAATGGCTGTTGCGAAACCGCACTAAATCCTCGCGCGTGAGGGAGTGAATCACCTGGTCAGAACCGCCAATATCCCATCCAAGAGGTGAGGGGGAGAACATGAACTCCTCAAGCAGATCGTAAATATAAATGATTGGGTTGTCGCGATGCATGTGTTGCTCTTCACAGATCACTGATTTTTCTCGCTCAACCTCTTTTGCCTCAAACTTCGAATGATAAAGCATGTCCGATACGATATCGAGAGCAAGATCAAGCTTGTCCGCGCTGATTTTCACCCAGTAGCCGGTCACTTCTTTTGAGGTAAAGGCGTTATACAACGCGCCAACCGCGTCGAGCTCCTTTGACAGCGCAAGTGTCGAGGGACGACGCTTGGTGCCTTTAAACATCATGTGCTCAATGAAGTGGGAAATGCCGTTAATGCGCTTCTCCTCATAGCGCGAGCCAACGCCAAACCACACCTCGACAGTGACGCTTTTCGTGCTTGGCACGGGGGCGAGAATCACGCGGACGTTATTATTCAATGTTGCCTTGTGAACCATACACTTGAATCAGGAATTATGAATCAGGAATCATGGGGGGTTATTCCAATAATTCATGACTCCTTATTCCTTATTCGCCGTTGTTTACAAAGAATACTTTTCCTGAAGATATACAACAAGTTCCGGAATCGCAATGCGTTCCTGCTTCATTGAATCGCGATCACGCACAGTCACCGCATTATCCTCAAGTGATTCAAAGTCAATGGTCACGCAATACGGCGTTCCGATTTCATCTTGCCGGCGATAGCGCTTGCCGATGCTTTGCGTTTCATCATAATCCGTCATCCAGCGAAAGGCAAGAAACGCATGTACCTCACGAGCCTTTGGAATGAGTGTTTCATTCTTTGACAAAGGCAATACTGCGACCTTGTATGGAGCGAGGCGGGGATGGAGCTTGAGAACAACGCGCGTTTCTGTTTTACCGCCCTCAGCAGTTGGCGCCTCTTCTTCACAATATGCGGCCAACAGAGTCATGAGCGTCAAGCGCGTCAAGCCGAATGTCGGCTCAATCACATGCGGAACGAACTTCTCGTCGCTCTCCGGATCGGTATACGTGAGGTTCTCGCCCGAATGTTTCATGTGATTAGACAGATCAAAGTCGGTGCGGTATGCAAGCCCAAACATCTCCTTCCACCCGAAGGGCGTGTTATACTCCAAATCGCATGTTCGCTTCGAATAGTGGGAAAGCTCTTCTTTTGTGTGTTCGCGTACGCGCAAAGAATGTTGTGCAAAACCCATCTCGGCAACCCATGCCTTCTGTTCTGATAGCCAATAATCAAAGTATCGCCCCCAATCCTGCTCGCGAATAAAATATTCGAATTCCATCAGATCAAACTCGAGCGTTCTGAAAATAAAGTTGCCGGGAGTAATTTCATTGCGAAACACTTTCCCGATTGATGCAATTCCAAAGGGGATGCGCTTGCGCGACGTATCGAGAACACTCTTAAAATTGACAAACATCGCTTGCGCAAGCTCTCCCCGAAGGTACACGGTGTTTTTTTCGCCTTCCACCGACCCCAATGACGTCTGGAAAAGAAGATTAAATTTTCTCGCGCCGGTGAATGCGTTTGTTGCGCCACAGGCGGGGCACTGTATCTCCTTCTCTGCAATAATCGCTGAAAGTTCTTCAACCGGCTTCCCGTCAACCTTCAGATCAGGAAACGCATCCTCGATGAGATGATCGGCTCGGTGGCGGCTTTTGCACTTTTTACAATCAACTAATGCGTCATTAAACCCGGCGACGTGCCCTGATGCCTCCCATACTTTTGGGTTCATCATAATTGCCGCATCAATGCCAACCATATCCAGGCGCCCTTGAACAAAACGCTTCCACCACCAGTCGCGGATATTATTCTTTAATTCGGTCCCGAGCGGCCCGTAATCCCACGAATTTGCCAGTCCGCCATATATTTCAGAGCCCTGAAAGATAAATCCGCGGCGCTTGCACAAACTAACCACTGTTTCCATTGTTACCATATTAATAAAATATTCCTTTTACCAATGATTCAAACACTTCCTGATTGCGCGCAACTTCGCGCGCGTGCTCCAGTGAGATGACACGACTCCGCACGAGATTGACAAGTTCGTGATCAAAGCTTACCATCCCCTCTTGCCGAGATTGGGCGATCACGCCATCGAGCTGCGTGAGTTTGTCGGAAAGAATAAATGCGCGTACCGACGGCGTATTCACCAGCACCTCATGAACCGGAACAAGCCCTCCGCCGATTTTTGGAAGGAGATATTGGATAACCGTCCCGCGCAGTACATCGGCAAGCAGTTCCTTGATATAGACTTGTTCATGTGGAAGAAACGAGGAAAGAAGCTTTTCAAGCGCTTTTTCTGATGAACTGACATCAAGCACAGTGATGACAAGAAGTCCCGCGTTGGCGAGTTCAAGCGCTCGTCGAATGACCGCGGGCGTCGGCAGGTCGCTGATGAAGAGAATGTCAACATCTTCTCTCTCAATCGATACAAGCCCATCTTCAAAACTGTTCACGTCCTTCCCGACTTCCCGCTGATTGACGATGCTGCTCGCACCAACAAGGTTGTATTCAATGGGTTCTTCAAGTGTCAAAATATGCTCGGTGCGCTGCTGGTTAATATGCTCAAGCAAGGTCATCGCAAGCGTAGTGCGCCCGGATCCATAATGGCCGCCAACAATAAGCAGGCCATTCTTTACGGTGGTAAATCGTTCGATAGCCTTTGGAACACCGAGCGAGCGTACCGTGCCGACATCAAGGCGCAACAAGCGCAAGCTGACAGTAAGATACCCTTCTTGATAAAAAATATGGATTTTTGTCCGTATTTTTTCGTCGAACACCATTGTGAAAACAAGATCACGATTCTTCTCCAACCGTTCCCTCTGCGGCTGATCAATAATAGAATCGACAATCCGTTCCAGTCGAATTGCGGTCATAAGCTCTTCATCTTCGACGGGAATGAGCATGCCATCGACCCGAATCATGGGCGGAGAGCCGATCGTCAAGTGCAGATCGGTTGCTTCTCGCTTGGCGGCTGTAACCAACAGTTTTCGAAATGCAAGTGTTTCTACGGTGTCCATGGATATGCAGGGGTTAGGGTATAGGGTATAGGGTATAGGATAGAGCACATCCGGTCAATGGCTAAACCGGTTTATCCATTGAATAGTCATGAACGAATAGCTGCGCTAAATTTTTTCGCAAGCGCATCAACGACTGATGCGTGCGCGCGATCCGCCTCTTCTGACGTGAGCGTTCTGTCGCGAGCCTGATACGTGATGTGGAACGAGAGGCATTTTTTATTTTTTCCCACTTTTTTTTCATCGCGAAAGATGGCACGCGGTTCAAAGACGCTGATAAGGGGGTGTGCGCACGCAAGCGCGCGCGCAATAGCGTCATACGAATGCCGCTCGTCGATCACAAACGTTACGTTGCGAAAACTCGCGGGAAATTCACTGGGTTGGACATAGCGAAGAACATCGCGAGACTGTTTGGCAAGGAGCGACAGATCAATTTCGCACGCAACTGTCGGTTCATCAATACCGAGTTGTGTTCGTGTCGCTCTCGCAATTTCCCCAATTGCGCCGACCCCTACGCCGTTCACCATAATCACGGCAGAACGGTTGGGGTAAAAGAGCGACAAAGACGACACCTTTCCGAGCTGTGCATTCCAACCAAGAAACGAAAGGGTTGCTTTCATGGCATCGGTACAAAAGGCAAATCTCTTGGCATCATCTCGCGATCCGAAAACAAACGCCCAAAGGAGCGGTTGATGAGGAACGACCGGGCTGTGATCAGACGGAATGCTCGGATATGATGATTCTTTCAAAAAAACGCGATTGATTTCAAAATAGGCGTGGCGTTTCTCCTTTTGCTGATTTCTTTCAAGAACTTCCAAAAGGTTGGGGATAAGCGACCGGCACAACAACGGCCGCTCTTCGGATAAGGGATTTGCAAGTTTCACGTAATCGTCAACGGAGTGTCCGACAGCGCGTACCGTCTGAGGTCTGGAAAACGCATACGTATATGTTTCGTGAAACGCAAAACGTAACGAAAGATGATGCCGTATGTCACGGCACACCGCGCGCAGTGTATCAGGATGCGAAACCGAAAGCGCCACCCGCGGCAGAGCAGAGGGAACGGTCTCATATCCGGCAAGACGAAGAATTTCCTCAAGAATATCCTCGGGCAGCATCACATCCTTTCTTCGAAACGACGGCACATCAACGGCTATACTCTGTCTCCCTGCGCGAACGCCAAAACCCAAGCGTTTCAAGAGTGTCACCATCCTCCCCAAGGGAAACGCGATACCAAGCCGTCTCTCAATATACTCACGGGTAAGCACGATGGGTCTTGATTGTGGCCGCGGACGGAAGACATCGCGCACCGCGCTTGACACGCGGCTTTGGGGAAATATTTTCGCGCATAACTGCAAACAGCGTGCCATGGCAAGGCGCGGAAGCTCGGGGTCAAGATCTTTCTCAAATCTGCGCGAACTCTCCGACACCAAACCAAGTTTTGTTGCGGTGCGGCGAATAGACGCGGGCGCAAAATGCGCAGCCTCAAAAACGACTGTTGTTGTGCTCTCTGTCACACCGCTTGTCAGTCCCCCCATTACGCCCGCAATCGCGATCGGGCCGCTCTGATTTGCCACAATCAATGAATCGGATGAAAGCACATACTCGCCCCCGTCCAGTGCGCGGATAGATTCTCCTTCCTGCGCGCGACGCACAATGATATGGGCGTTTTCCTTCTCTGCAATGGCGTCAAAATCAAATGCGTGCATTGGCTGCCCATACTCAAGCATCACGTAATTAGTAATATCCACAAGCGCGCTGATCGGCCGAACACCGGCAGCGGAAAGCCGTTCTTGCATCCATCCGGGAGATGACATATATGAGACTCCGTCTACCGCAAGACCAATATACCGAGAACACAGATCGGCATCGGATACCGTAACGGTGAGCGAACGTCCGGTGCCACCAGGCAATGCCGGCATCTTCTTGTCATGAAACGGCGCAGCGAATAGCGCGGCGCATTCACGCGCCATTCCGCGATGTCCCCACAGATCAGAACGATGGGAGAGAGATTTATTATCAATCTCAAACACGGTGTGCGCGGGCAGTGCTTTTTCAAGAGACGTTCCAGCGGGCGCAGCAAGAGCCGAGAGATCAAGAATCTCGTGCTCCGCGCATGAAGGGAATACATCGGCAAGACTAATTTCTGCGCTGGCACAAATCATACCGTCACTTTCTACCCCCCGGATTGCCGTCTTTTCGAGGAGAATCGGATCACCCTGCCCGTGCCATCGCACCCGAGCGCCGGGGAGCGCAACGGCGACCTTCATACCAACTGCAAGATTGCTTCCACCGCAAATAATTGACAGCGGCTTTTTTTTGTTTCCGCAATGTACGTGCGCGATACGCAACCGATCCGCATTCGGATGCGGTTCAATCGTAAGAATTTCTCCAACGACAATATCGTGCCAATCCTGTAAGCCGCCACCCGACCGCACGCCTTCAACCTCAACAGTGGAAAGCGACAACCGACGCGCAATTTCCTCATCGGTCGCGGTTTTCGGCAACGAAACAAATTCTAGCAACCAATCCTTAACGAGAAGCATAGTTCTATCAACAATTATTCAATGAGAACATTATACGGGGTTTCTTTTGTTTTTTCTAGTTTTGAAGAAAGAAGGACAAATGTCTCTGATGATGGCTCATATTCAAACACCTCTTCAATACGAGGATGGTCGCATGCCATACATTCATCACCATACTGTTCTCCGCGTACAATAATTTCCGGGATGTGATTTCCATTTTGGTCAGAATAAATAAAATCCGCCCGGAGATAATTGCGCTCGAATGCTTGAACTAAGTGAAGCGCGCCTGCATCATATCGAAACAGGTATGCCTGAACATCCTGCCTTCCGCCGGTTGAATAAACAATAATCTCTGGAATTGCATCGCTGGTCACGTCAATGGCTGTCGGCGGACCACCGCTATATTGGCGATCAATCTTTTGTTGAGTGTGTTTCAGTGTTGACCCCTCCTGATCAATAATCATGATCGTAAGATATTCATGACCCAACGGATCGTCAAAGATCAAAACCAACTCATTGACTCCATCATTATCAAAATCAGCGGAAATAGAATTGGCCGTGCCGGATTCAAAAAACATACAGACATATACTGTCTGATTATTCCCTTTAAGCACGTTGCCGTTCCAAAAATCGTCGGCACGCATTTTCTTCTTCTGCTCAACGATATCGTTGGCATTGATGCGTATCGTAAGGCTATCCTTTTTCAGAAATGACCGGCGGGCAACCGTATTCTGCCACCAGCTTTTTGCTGATGCCGTAATTTCGATGAGATAGATGCCGCTTCGTTCTATGGCAATGCTTTCTGAAAAATCGTCGGACAGAAAGGCGTTATGAATTTTTTGAAGTATTTTTTTCATTGCAGTATTTGACATTTCATCTCAATAACATCTCGGCAATTTTTAAGAAACGCCTCAAGGGGAATCACGTGAATATCCTGATCCCAAAACTCACGATCGCCGCCATAGATCAGTGTAGTGCGCGCTGTTGGATAGTTGCGACGAAACGCGCGGAGTCCCCTAAACATATCCGAAGACAACCGTGCGCTTCGCTTCACTTCAAATGCCTGAATTCCGCGCTCTCCATAAAGAACAACATCGACCTCTTGCCCGGTTGCAGTACGCCAAAAATAAAAACGAAATCCCCAACGAAGATAATGATTTAATGCTTTGAGCTCCTGAACGACGAGCGTTTCAAGAACGGCGCCATCAATTTCTTCAACGCTATCAAGTGGACCACGAGGACGAATTGCACGGTACACCCCTGCGTCAAAAAAATAAAATTTTGGGTGTGATACAACATTCCGTTGTGCTCGTTTAGTAAAGACCGGGATCCGTTCTGCAATCAGCAAATCTTCGAGGATTGAGAAATAATGTTCAACAACCTTTCTGTTCACCGCGCATTCGCGTGAAACCTCAGATATGTTCAGCAGAGACCCTTGAGAAAAACTTGCCTCCTCCAAAAAACGCGTAAATGCTCCAAGATTTCTGGTAAGCCCTTCCTGCTGCACCTCCTCCCTAAGATATGTCGCCACATACGACTCCAAATACTGCCTTGCGTCGGGCTTCTGAATAACCGAGGGCAGCGTGCCAAAATTGAGCGCGTGAATAAAAGAAAAATCTTTGCCAAGCTCATGCGCAGTAAGGGGATACATGGTAAACGTGAGAGCTCTTCCGGCAAGTAAATTTACGTCCTTTGCTTTCAGCTTTCTTGTGCTTGAGCCGGTAAGTGCAAACACCAAACCGCGTGACTCTATGAGTCTATGAACCTCGTGAAGAAGCGCGGGAACACGCTGAACTTCATCTAGGATAACAATGCCTTTCTGATCCGTCGGAATCATGGAGGCAAGACGGTTTGGGCGAGCCAAAAAGTTGGTATAGATTTCCGAATCAAGAAGATCAAAATAAAGCGCGCCTGGAAACTGTGTTTTGAGCCATGTCGTCTTTCCCGTTCCTCGAGGCCCGAAAAGGAAGAAGCTTTTCCGCTCTTGAATTTTTAGTAATCTGGTATACATAACTCCATTTTATATTAAAATTTGGAGTTGTCAATACCTTTTTAAAATTGCTTGAGAAAGTCGCTGTCTCCGCTATGAAAAAGGCGGACATCGGTTATGCCGTATTTGAGCATCGCGAGACGTGTGAGGCCAAAGCCAAAGGCAAATCCGGACCAGCGGCGCGCGTTAATGTCGGCTGCGCGCAATACGTTGGGGTGAATAAGACCGGCGCCGAACACTTCCAGAAATCCGGTCTGCTTGCATACGCGGCATCCCTTCCCCTCGCAGAGCATGCAGGTTACTTCCCCGCTCACGCCTGGCTCAACAAATGGATAATATTTGGGACGCAGCCGCATTCGTACCATTTCGCCAAACAACTGGTGCGCGACGGCCTCGAGCACGCCCTTGAGATGCGCAAACGATACGTCGGCATCAACGAGAAAACCTTCAAGCTGATGAAAGGTGTGTTCATGGCGCGCATCCGTCGCTTCATTCCGAAAACATCTGCCCGGAACAATTGCGGCAAGCGGTGCGCCGTACTGGCGTAACGCACGCACTTGCATCGGCGATGTATGGGTGCGCATAAGCAGGGCAGGCGCGTCTTTGATATAAAAAGTGTCCTGCATATCTCGCGCCGGGTGATCTGCCGGATGATTGAGCGCTTCAAAGTTATAAAAATCATTTTCAAGCTCGGGCCCATCAAGAACGCGAAACCCCATGGCGGAAAAACATTCTTCAAGCTCTTCGGAAATCTGCGTGACTGGATGCAGACTTCCCGTTGCGGGAATGGGAAGCAGCGGCTCCGACAGATCAAACGGTTCGCTCCCTTCTTCCAGTCCGCCCACTATTGCGCGTCGCTCCTCAATCTGTTGCGTGAGTCGCGTTTTTAACGTATTTGCCTGCGCCCCGAATGTACGCCGCTCATGTTCCGGCTTGTCTTTCAATGACTTGAGCACCGTCGTGAGCAATCCTTGTTTCCTTCCAAAAAGCGAGAGCTCGACCTCGGCAAGCTCCTTGACTGTTTTCGCTTTTTTAATTGCGCGCTCCTCCCTATCCTGAATATCTTTTAATTCCGTGTTCATTTTCGATTTTCTATTTCCTCCTATGTGTGAATGGTCAGTGAATTTATTTACTCGCGAGTAACTCTCAGAAGTTCTTCCAGGCTTGTCTCACCGCGCAATGCTTTGACAATAACATCCTGTTTCATTGATAAAAGTTTTTGCCGCGCGCGTTCCTTTTCAAGAACCTCGATATTTACCTTTGTATTAAGAATATTCTGGAGCTCGTCGCTCATAGAAATGGCCTCCACAACAACCGTGCGCCCTTTGTACCCCAAATTGTCACACTCATCACAGCCGGCAGGGCGATAAAATGTTGATTTCCCACCGGCAGACACGAGCGTTTTGATGAGCTGGGAATCTGGAAGTGATGCAATCTCGCCATCCACCTCTGCTTTTAAATAATCAGGTATCTCCGCGGGAACCTTGCAGTGTTGGCAGAGTTTGCGCACAAGGCGCTGTGCCGTAATGGTGTTGAGCGCGGCGCCGATCAAAAATGGCTCAACATGCATGTCGACAAGGCGCGGAATCACGCCAAGCGCGTCTTTTGCGTGAATCGTCGAGAGCATAAAGTGCCCCGTCAACGCCGTGTGAATAGCAAGCTCAGCCGTTTCCCGGTCTCGAATCTCACCCACCATAACAATATTCGGATCTTGGCGCAAGATGGCGCGCAATCCTGATGCGAAGGTCAAGCCGACATCGGTATTAATCTGAACTTGATTGAGACCCGGCGTTGCATATTCTATAGGATCCTCAAGCGTGGTGATATTGACCGAATCGTTGTTGAGCGCGGTAAGCATTGAGTAAAGCGTAGTCGATTTTCCCGAACCGGTCGGACCTGAAATAAGAAGTACGCCCGTGGGTCGCTCGATAATCTTCTTGAGAACGGTAAGCGTGTTGCCCCAAAACCCCAGATCTTCAAGAGTAATCACTTTTGTCGTTGTCGGCAAAATGCGCATGACAACCTTTTCTTGCGCCATCATGGGGAGTGTCGAAACGCGAAGATTAATCTCCTCTTCATACACTTCAGTGTGTATGCGCCCATCTTGAGGAACGCGCGTTTCGTCGATCTTAAGGTTTGCAAGAACTTTCAAGCGGGCAACCAGCGCGGAATGCAGGTGTCCCGGAAGGGTGAGATACACGCGTAAAACTCCATCGACACGAAAACGAACACGCGACTCTTTCTCTGATGGTTCAATATGAATGTCGGATGCCCCCGCGCTCACTGCCTCCTCCACAACAAGTGTCACAATTTTTGCCACCGGCGCCTTGCGGATTGTTTCGCTGATGCTTACCCGCTTTTTGCGCTTCTCGCGGAGCTCTTCGCCTTTTTTCTGCTCAATTTGCTCAACCGCCTCGGTTACCTCTTTTTGAAATGCGGTGTAATTTTTGAGCGCGGCACGGTACCCGGTGGGGGTGGCAATATATTTTTCAAGATCATATCCCTCCTGCTTTGCCCAAAATTCGAGCGCCTCAAGCGCACGAAAATCCCCGGGGTTGGTAAGCGCAACTTTGACGGTATGATCCTGTTTGGCAAACACCACCATCTCATAGTTCTCCGCGGCGCTTTGCGGCAAAATAAGCAAAACATCCTGGGGAATCTCTGTGCGCACAAGGTCGACATACGGCAAGCCATACAATTCGCCCTTAAGCTTGACAATACCCTCCTCAGAGATAATGCCACTGGCGATAAGATGGCTTTCGAAATCTCTCTTTTCCTTTGCGGCATCGGCTTCAAGTCCAGCCACCGCATCAGGGGCAAGAATATTTGTATCAATCAGTTTTTTTATAAGCCGCGGATCCATACCTATTCAGTCAATTGTGCTGGCGGACTAAATGGCTGCTTATTGCCCTTGACCCCGACTTCAAGCGGACTTTGAAGAGAATTCTTCAAACGCTTGAGAAGAGCGTGTTCGTAGACGACTCTTTTCCAGTCAACGAGCTTGATTTGGAGCTGGCGCTTTGTGCCAAGTTCAACAACCGATTCTACGCCACGAGGGGCGAATCGTGTGTAGTAATAGTATCCACCCCCGCCCAGCACAACAATCGCAAAGACAACCAATAGCGTTGTTTGTCGAGAGGGGCCTTTCTTTTTTTTCTGAATCATGTCAGCCATATCGTTGTTATTCTGCAAAATAATAGGTAGAAACAGCAAAGCTCACCGATTCGCCAATCGGATCATAGGCAAGCGACTCGATTGTCGTCAAGCGCATATTGTTTTCCAGTACCGCGATAAGTGTTTTCAGTGTTTCGTAGTTGACATTGACAAACCGCAGCGCGATTCTAACTTGTCTGATTTTACCTTGAGTATTGTCAACATCGTTGTCCGTTGGCGTAATGTCAATGACTTGCAATCCTACGCCTATATCCTGCGCAATCTTTTCAAAGAGCGCGTACAGCGTCGGCGTGTCCTTGCGGGAAGGAAGCACAAGCGCAGCGGGATCCTGCGCGTTTTCCGATGCCGCCTTAACAACGCCGGCAAGATCCTTTAAAACGTTTCTGTATTCGGTCCGGCTTAAAAGAAGCTGCTTGATTGCCGTCGAATTCTCGGTTCCCCCTGGTAAATACTTCTGTAGTTCCGGCTGGATAACATAATAAAAAAATGAACCGAATACAGCAGCAAAAATCAACACGATAAGAAAGGGAACAATCGCATCGAACATTTTTACCGGGGATTGTTGAATTCGTGCCGCCATACTGAATAGTTATTGCTGTGAAAAGTCCAGTTTTAAGATTTCAGGGTTCAGGGTAAGGACAACACTAAACCGCACGCCAATAATCGAGCCCAGCTGGTCGAGTGACGAGCTAATGCCGGAGAACTGTACGCTTTTAAGAAACTTTTCCGACTGCTCGAAGGCAAGAAGCTGGCGCCCCAGTGTTGTATAGTTTCCGGCCCCCGCGCTTAAAAGAACGTCACCGTTGCGAGAGAATGAAAGAGTGTCGTATGAAACCTCGGGAAGCGTGTTCTCTTCCAGTTTTTGAAAAAACGGCAAAAATGTTGTCTGCCCGTCAAGAAGCGCCTTGATTGAGGTAAGCTTATTCTGAAAGCCGAGCAATTTTTTGTTATCCTTCTCAAGGAGCGCGATATCCGCCTCTATCCGATTGAGGTCCTGACGCAGAATAGCGACGCGGCCGGACTCCTGCGTACCGTACAGGAGTACCACCCCATAGACGAGAAGAGAGAGAATCAATGCCAAAAGAAAACTCAAAAATAGCTGAATGCCGTTCTTCCTGATGATTGCCCTTTCCACCTCACTTTTCGCCTCGGACGTAATAAGATTGACGCCGACCGCACGCTTCTTTTCTTTGCCAAATGAAAACAGCTTCCGCTTTTTCACGGGCGTTTCTTTCTTTTTTCCTGTTTCGAGAAAATTGAGGTCTGGCATGGGGAAAGAAATCTTTCAACGTATTGCTAACAGTATATCATATTACTCTCGAATGGCGAGCCCGATTGCGACTGAAAACTTTGGGCCTATAGTTTCCAGTACGGCTTTAAGATCGGCGGGGTATTGGATATACGACCATGGATCGCCGATAAACACCCGCGCATCAAGCGCGGACACAAAGTACTCCGCGATACCTGGCATCAATGCCGACCCCCCTGTCAGGATAATCTTTTCAATAGTGCCGCTTGCCTTTCCCGACGGAGTAAGGGAATGGCTCTTATACAGATCGAGCGTATAACGGACTTCGTGCACAATGGGCTCGAGAGCGGAACGGATAACATCGGGAATGCCGCCCGTGCCACTGGTATCTTGGCTTCCGGTGCGAATGCCGATATCCCGTTTCAGCTGTTCCGCGCGCTTTTCATTAATATGAAGACTGTTCACAATCGCCCGCGTGATACTCGACCCGCCTTGTTCCAGGCTTCGACCAAAAAAAGGAATACCGTTCTCCATGATAATGATATCGGTAACCGCCGATCCTATTTCCACGATCATGATCTCGCCGGGCTGGCTGCCGATAATAGACCGGGAAAGCGCAAACATTTCCGTTTCAAGTCCGGCGAGTTCAAGGCCGCTCAGTCCAAAAATCTCCGTATATTTCTCAACGGTTTCTTTTGCCGCGCCAGTAATCAGAATCTTGAGCTGAGGCTCTTCTTCCTCTGATGCGCTCTTTTTCCCAAACGGAAGCTTTAATCCTTTTTCGCCTTTTGCGGGCGCGTTCAGGATGCGATAATCAAGAACGATCTCGTCAAGTGGCAGTGGAATAATCTTTTTTGCCTCCCAGTGCACCGCGGAATCAAGTTCTTCGCCGGATAATTGGGGAAGGCTTATAAGGGATGTGAAGACCGCGTACGTTGGAAGCGCGGCAATGGCGCGTTTTGAACGGCATCGCGAGCGCTCGACAACCGAACGGATGGCTTGACTCGTCAGCTTTGCGTCCTCGCGGCCGAGATTACGCAAATCGCGATGAAAATCCTCGACAAATCCATAGGTAAGCAGCGCGTGCCCCTCTTTTTTTCGATCGACTTCGATCACCTTGATGCTCGAGGTTCCGATATCGATACCGAGGATGGATGTTTCTTTTTTTTCAAATAATGGCATAACAATTTCAACTTTCAACTTTCAGATTAAAGTATAGCACTCTTTTCACCAAAGAGGTAGTGATCGCGCGAATTCCGCAATGCCGGGAGATGGATTGACGAGCGCGCGACCGGTGTTGACAATGGTCTCCGATCCACGATTGACACCGCGGTACACGCGCTGAAGAAGCATTTTCTTTGCAACCACGACACCGCGGATCTCAAGAGGAAGATCGTAATAGAGTTCATTTAAAACCGCCTCTCCAATCTTTTTCTTCTCATTTCCGACGGCGTCGTACTGCTGTCGGCCTTGATCATCAAGGTCTGACACCTCGGTCGTTGTCCAATATTTTATTTTCAAATTGGGACATTCGCCACCACTCGCATTCGCACCGCCCCTTCCCTCTCCGGTTGCAAAAATATTTTCAACAAAAAACGATCCGGACACAACCGTAAATTGTTGATTCTCAAAAATCTTATTCACTGCCGCAGTTTCTGTTGGATTCTCGGGAACCAAAACCTTTTTTCCATTCTCTAAAACTAAGTTTCCAGCTGCGTCTTTTTTATATTCTAGCTTCATATTATATTCATAGTCGGGCGTTCCGGTTCCCATACCCTCTTTGGAATCAATATGCCCAGGGATACATTTATCGATAACAACATTCCCGCCCGCGCGCCACTCATCGTCGAGAATACCCTCAATCGGTGATTCACCGTGCAGTGCGGGAGTATCTCTATTCAGCACCACCCACGAGAGCGAAGCAAGTTGGTGAAAATTGGTCAGTCCCAATGCTGATGCTTGCTGATACTCAATCGGCCGCTTAATGGTAAGATTACCCCTCACCACAATCGTTCCCGCACCGCTTCCCGTAATGCCGTTCAATAGTTCCCGCCTGCCCCTATTGTCGTTTGCGCCAATCTCAAGATCTCCATCGTGATAATAGATAGTGTTGTTCAAAATAATTGGATCGTATATTGACTGGCCAAAAACATCGCTTTCACTTTGAATAATTTTCACGTTATTCCCATACGCGTTCTTAAGCGCCGGACCGGCCTGCTGAGGCGGGTCGGTCGGCTTTGGAAATAACGCATCCCCATTCAATGATCCCAGCGATCCCCGCTTAATCGCCGAGCGGTTCACGCGTTGTGACGCGGTGGGAGGGCGAAGATCAAAAATCTCTTGGCTAGTCTCTTGACTGGTGATTGGTGGTTTCTTTCTCTTTTGTTCAAAAATATCAGCAAGTGGAGGACATCCGCTGCGTACGGCAAGGCGCGGATCGTCGCAGGCCCCCTCCCATGTATCAACACTGCCCTGTTTATCCCCATACCGCCCGGTCACAAGAAGATAGTCGGTATTAAACTCACCCGGTGGCGGATTCACTCCGGAAAAACCTTTTCTGCTAAAAAGATTGCCGCCAATGCCTTTAACCCACACCCCAAGGTATGCGGTATTCCACCGGCTCCGTTTTGAATTCTGGTCGTAGTTCACCTCCGTACATGAAGGGCCGTCGCACCACGTTTTATTATCCCATTCCCGCGTATCATAGAGTGTGCTTCCGCTAAAAGAAATCCACTCAACGAACGGATTCCACGCCCATCCATAAAATTCCTTTTTGCGCGGATCATAGGCTACGCGGTAAGAACATGCCATCTTGTTGGCACTGAATACGGCATCATTAGAGCAGTTTAACTTATCCAATAGCGGCCACGTTCCAAAATGACCTGGCTGAATACCAGTAATGTTCCACTTGTCATCTCTCTTCTCTTTCGGCACATTATCGCCAAAAATTCTTCCGCTCAAGCGCGTCCAACCATTATCCCCGAGGCCACGAATCTTCATCCATCCCTTCAGTGGATAGATGCAGTATGCTGGAATTTTCCCACTATCTGATTCCTTCGACTTACGCATCTCTTCATATTTCTCTTTATTGTCCATCATCTCACACGGCTTGTACACCGGCTCTCTGTTCCCACCGCTTCCTCTGTAGTGAGGCTCATAAATGCCGTCTTCGATGCCGTCTTCATTGCGATCAACAACCTCATGGCACATCGGCTCACGATTGTCAAAGTCAAGTCTTGCAAATGAATCATTTCGCCCACGAGGAAGTCCATCGTTCCCATCAAGAAATGTTCGAAGGTCAAGTGTGTCATAGCTATCCTTCAGCGGAGGCCCTTCGCACGTCTCTCCCCAACAGATGAGTCCGTGCTCGGGATCTTCCATAATATTGTCCGGCCACTGGGGACGCGACCAGCCGTAAATCTCATTTCCAACAGATGCGTCAGTGCCGCCTATCTTCTCAGCCTTTTTATACACGCCGTACGGTTTATTATCCCCGCCGGTAAATCTATTATAAATCCACTGGGTGTAATAATTCCATGCGTTGCCGCCAATACTGGCCTTACGGTTTTTCAGCGTCGCGTATTCAGGACAATTATCAACATAGGATCCGCCGGTCACCGCCTCGTCGGCGCGGAGACTTGAGCTGTGCGCAAAAAAAAGAAAAAGAAGGACCGCCGCTATGATTGAAACACTTTTGACGTTCATATACATATAGTATATAATACTGTTAAAGATTTCACTATACCCTAACCACTATAACCTATACCCTGTCTCGTATGCCCCGCACTTAACTCCGATTGCTGCTATTAATCATCCGTCCTATGATATACACTACACACCGTTTATTCATCATCACCTCGATTTCCTCTGCTGTCGTGTCGCAGCATGAGGATGATCGGAGTTAAGTGCGGGGTATGGAATCATTTTTAAAACGCTGTACCGAGCCACTGTTGCGCGTTTTCGCAAACGCCGCTCAAGCAGCCGCCTCGGAGGGAAAAGAGACGATTGAGCCGTCCCATCTTTTTTTTGGACTCACAAACCAGGATCAACGGATGGAAAAGCCACGCGCGCGAAAACGCAATACGCGCGTTAATCCCACAAGCGCCTCTCCCGTATCGGTTGCCTCACTTTCGCTCTCCCCGTTAAGCGCGCATCTTCTCGCTGACGCCGTACGGTTGGCCGAGAACTACTCGCACGACGCGGTCGGACCCGAGCATCTTTTTATAAGCCTTCTCCATCATCCGGACCCAGGTATCCGAGAGATTCTAAAAAACCACAACGTAGACTCCGGCGCGATCAAACGCCAGCTTGTCGGCATCGTCAATCACACCTCAAGGCTCCTCGACCTCCTTGAAATGTTGGAGCGTGAAGGACAGCGATCCCCAGACAACACAGCTCAGGATCCGGCGGCGCTTCCCGGCCATCATCATCATGGAAAAAATCCTTCGGCGCTTGAATTTTTCACAACCGAGCTCACGCAGGAGTACGTTGCTGCGTCAATCGACCCTTTGATCGGTCGGGAAAAAGAGATTGAACGGCTCATGCATATCCTTGCGCGAAGGACGAAGAACAATCCGGTATTGGTTGGTCCGCCGGGGGTCGGAAAAACCGCGATTGTCGAAGGCCTTGCGAAGCGCATTGTGGAAGGGAATGTCCCCGCATATTTGAAAGACACGCGGCTGTTTTCGTTGAATCTTACGACACTGCTCGCGGGAGCGGGAATGCGCGGCGAACTTGAATTCCGCCTCTCCGCGCTGATCGCCGACGTTCATAAAATGGAGCGCGCTATCCTGTTTATCGACGAATTGCACAACATCGTTGGAGCGGGCGGCATGCACGGCTCCATGGATGCCGGCGAAATCCTAAAACCGGAACTTGCGCGAGGAACACTCCATTGTATCGGCGCGACTACTCAGGAAGAGTACAAACGATGGATTGAGGACGATCCGGCGCTTGAGCGTCGATTTCAGCCCATCGCTGTCGCAGCGCCGACCAAGGACGAGACAAAACAAATTCTCCTGGGACTGACGGAACGCTATGAACAGTTTCACGGCGTCACCATTCCGCCCGCCGCCCTTGATGCTTGCATTAATCTTGCGGATCGCTACATCACCGAAAAATACTTTCCCGACAAAGCCATTGACGTCATTGACGAAGCGGCGGCAAAAATAAAGGTGGAAGAACAACAAGACCGCGTCATTACGTCGCAGGTTATAACCGATATTATCTCGAACATGACCGGTATTCCGCGCGCCCTGCTTGCGTATGAAGACTCTTCACGCACGCTCGCGCTTGAAGAGTCGCTCAAAAAACATGTGATCGGACAGGACGCGGCAATCAACACCGTCGCACGCGCGATCATGCGCGCCTCATCGGGCCTTACGCAACAAGGACGCCCACGCGCATCCTTTCTTTTTTTGGGTCCCA
This sequence comes from Candidatus Uhrbacteria bacterium, assembly GCA_016206155.1. Classification (GTDB taxonomy): domain Bacteria; phylum Patescibacteriota; class Patescibacteriia; order JACQRZ01; family JACQRZ01; genus JACQSC01. The sequence continues at coordinate 42,216 of JACQSC010000010.1, forward strand.
GCGGCGTGGGGAAAACAGAGCTTGCGCGCCAGCTTGCGCGCCAACTCTTCGGCGAGGGCGCGCTCCTCAAGTTTGACATGTCGGAATTTTCCGAAAGCCATACCATCGCGCGACTCCTCGGATCGCCCAGCGGATATATCGGATACAAGGAGGGTGGACGGCTGACCGAAAGCGTCCGGCACAAACCCCATTCAATCGTACTCTTTGACGAAGCGGAAAAGGCGCATCCGCGCGTCTTGAATGTGTTATTGCAGATCCTTGACGAAGGACGACTGACCGATATGGCGGGACGCGAAGTTGATTTTTCTAACACGATTATTATCCTGACCTCAAATATTGGCGCGGCGCATTGGACAACAAATGGCGGAACGCTTGGATTCGAGTCTGAAACGACGGTCGGCGCCGTTAACCAAGAGCGCGTCCTTGCCGATGTTCGGCAGTGGCTCTCTCCCGAACTCCTCAATCGCATTAACCATACCATCACCTTTCATCCTCTGCTGACGGGTCACCTTCGCGCTATTGCAAACCTCTGCCTGGACGAACTTGCGTCGCGGGTTGTTCCTCACCACATTACACTCCAATGGCAAAAAACGCTTCCCGACGCAATTATGGCGCACAATACAGCCGCGAACAAAGGCGCGCGGTTTATTCGACATACGATTGAGGAAACCGTCGAGGACGCGCTTGCGCAGGTGCTCTTGCGCCGCACGTCCGAGGAGCCGATCACGCTTTCGCTCGAATACAAAGATCGCGCATTCAGATGCCGGACCATACACAACCGCTATGCCAAAAGGCGTTGACGAGAGCTTCCTGGCGCAAGTTGCTCCTGCCGTTGACACCGACGAAGAACAACAAGCGCAGGAGCGTGGTGGAGGTGAACAGCACGGCGCTCTTGTTCGCGCAATCTTCGCGCAACGGCTCGGGCAAAACAAGCGCGAGGAACAAAAACTGACCAAGGAGCTCGAACACTGGAAAGAGGAACTCGCGGCACAAGAACGAAAAAAAGGAACGTGTATGATACTCCTCATTGTTGCTATGGGCGATGATGTTATAGACGTTCTCGGCGCTCTTGTCAGCTTTGGCCTCTTAAGCTCAGTCACCTTTCCAATACCAGGCATTATCCGCATGATGGTTGCAATCCATGAACGGGAGCCGCGTCCAGATCGTCTTTTACGTACAGTCGCCGCAATGGCAATTGAAGCGATACCATTGCTCAATCTTCTTCCAACGACAACGATCAATCTGATCATTGACCTTATCGAGGCGTCCTGGGATGGGGATCAAGCGAAAAATAAAGTTGAAGATCTTGAGAAAAAAATAAAGACATTGAAGCAAACAACTGGTGCGCAGACCAGAAACGCCATGCAAATCATGCGCGGGATGTCCCAATCTGCCATGTCCCGCCGCGCGGCATAGAAATGGTGTCTGGCTCAGTTTTGTGAAGCAAATCTGTGCCTGACACCATTTCATTCACTAACCAAGTGTGCTATACTGCCTTCTAGAGGCCTAACCCCTAACCCCTAACCCCTAACCCCTAACCCCTATTCCCTGGAACATGAAACGAATTCTACTTATTATCGGCTTTGTCGCAATAGTTATTCTGCTCGTTGTGCTGATTTGGTACTTTTTCTTCCGCCCGCTCCCCCCTCGTGAGGAGGTCACACTGGAGGAACCTGTCACCAAGCTGCCAATCCCTGGAGAATATATTCCGCCCGAAGGTCCGGGTGTCTTGACATCACCCACAACCGCTGAGGAGCAATTACCCGAAACCGCCATGGAAGCGCAGGGAGGACCGGTGCAAACCGCTGAGCTGGACTCAGGCAACAATATCGGCTCCCGGATCGCACCCGATGGATCGAGTGTCGTAACCTTCGACTCGTACGCCGGAACGTTTTACCGCATCACACCTGACGGGATGGCTGAAAAACTAACCGATCAGACATTTGCGGGCGCAACGAACGTCACCTTGTCGCCAAACAACGAACGGGCGGTTATTGAATTTCTAGACGACTCAAAAATTCTCTATGATTTTAGCCGCAAACAGCAAGTCGCAACACTTCCCAAGCATTGGGAAGCGTTCGATTTCTCTCCTGACGGCGGAAATATCGTTTTCAAAAGTATTGCCACAAACCCGGATAACAATTGGTTCGCCATCGCAAACGCCGACGGATCCGATGGTCAAGAGCTTGAACTCATGGGAAAGAAGATTAATCAGTTTACTCCACTCTGGTCCCCATCTGATCAAATTGTCGGCTTTTATGAGGAGGGCGTTGACGCGGATCGCAAACAGCTCTATTTCATCGGAAAGTACGGCGAGAATTTTCAGGCGATTACGGTCGAGGGAAGGGGCATCAAGGCACAGTGGTCTCCTTTGGGCACCCAGCTCTTGTATAGCGCGTACTCGGCGAAATCTGGCTTCCGACCCGAGGTATGGATTGTCGATGCGCTTGGCGACACAATCGGCGAGAATCGCCGCAAGCTTGATATACAAACATGGGCTGATAAATGCGGCTTTGCCGGAAATGAGACACTCTACTGTTCGGTTCCAAAAATCATACCTGAAGGCGGCGGGCTCCTGCCTGTCGTTGCCGAGGAAAAGAGCGGCGGCGAGGTGATTTATAAAATTGATCTGACAACAGGCGAAAGGCAAAAGGTCGCCGAACCGCGAAGCGATCTGATCGCGCAAAACCTCCAGGTATCTAAAGATCAAACATATCTTTTCTTCACGAACAAATACTCGGGGAAATTGTATAGTATACAATTGCAATAGTACCTCCTTGACTGATACGTCTGTCATCCCGCCGGTGAAGCATGCCACGGACACCGATCCGGGGAACTGGATCCAGCCTATGCGTGATAAAACTTTCTTTTACTGGGTTTTGGCTTTCGCGGGAATGACAATGCTTCTTGTGTTTTTAGTTTCGCCGAACATGGTAGCCGCCGCCTCTGTCGGCTCCCCAAGCGTGTCTGGGGGCAGCGGTGTTATTCCTGAATTTTTTTTTCAAATCCCAATCGGGGGGCTGCGGTCAGTGATTGTCTGTGAAACCGGAAGCGACGGTAAACTGGCATGTCCCGGCATTGCAAAGTATGTCCAAGTCGTCTATCGCTTCCTGGTTGGGTTTGCTGCCGTGCTTGCGGTCCTTGCGCTCACCTGGGGCGGCGTGCGTTGGCTCATGTCGGGAGGGGACAGTAGCGCCATCCAGGAAGCAAAAAAAATCATGGGCAATGCCCTTATCGGCCTCCTTCTTGCGCTGGGGTCGTACGCGCTGCTTTTTACGCTTGGCAAACAATTTGTTGAGTATAAACCGATTAGCATACGGCGTATACAACTCATAATTCTCAACATTACGCCGACAACGATATCGGCTGGCGGAACAAGCGCCACATACGATGTCAACAGGTTTGCCGCGTATGGGTTCCCTCCCCCAAATACAGAGCCGGATAAAAGCGGGAAAAAAATGGAAGGAGAGGCTTTGCGACGGTGGAACAAGTACAAGGATTTGGCAATGAAGGCATCAGTGGCAACGAGGACCGATATAGGATTTATCGGCATGTGGCCATTACTCGAAAATAGTTTTGATACATTTATGGATAACTGCGCCGACACTGACCACAATCCCAACACTCCCTGTGCATCGTGGGGTAGCAATTGGCAGGTCGGACTTGGAATTCATCCTGGAAATATGCCGTGGGCGTATGAAGACGGAGTTAGTGCAATGTATGGCAATACAAATGATGCTACTGTCCAGAACATTGGCCAGAGTGTTCTTGATACCGCAAAAGCCGCGGGAAGGCCACTCACGCTCGTCAGCGATCCGTTCCCAACAATCTCACTCAATAGCACGATCGATGCGGCAAAAAACGGCGATCAAAACGCTCGGCTTCTTATTGCAACACTTTCAAAAGATCCTGCTCTTGGTCTTTATCTTGTTGGCGCCCACTTTGGCTCAAAAGACGTTGGCAAAGAGCCAAAGAGTGAAATGGCGACAAGAATGAACAATTGGCCGCCTGCGGGTGCGTATACCCCCCAACGGATCAGTAATCTCATCAAGTCGATCTATGACGCGAAATAGGAAAAGGGTTGTATTGGCCACGGTTGGAATACTCGGGACAATCATAACGGCATATATTGGCACGTCTGTATTTGCGGCAGGCGCCAGTTTTCCATTGCAAATCCCAATTTCCGGCGAGGGTTCTATTGAGGTATGTGTCGGCAAAAAATGCGCCGGCATCGCAAAATACATTACCCTCATCTATCGCGTTCTTATCGGTTTTGCCGCCGTTCTCGCGGTCCTCGCCATGACCTGGGGCGGCGTGCAGTGGCTTATTTCCCGCGGCGAAAGTGGCAAAATACAAGAAGCGCGGAAAATAATTGGCAACGCCCTTGTTGGCCTCCTCATTGCCCTCCTCTCATACGCCGGCCTTTGGGCAATCAATCCGTCATTCGTCCAATTTGGCCCCCTCACCATCGCCGCTATCAATAAAATAGATCTGGATATTGAGGCGGACGTTTCGAGCCATGCCGCTCTCGCGGGGCGATTTGCGCTTGGGGCAGGTGTTTCTGTGTCCGGATTTACCAATGTTAAGTTCGATCCCGACACAAAAAAAGATGTAGAAACGTCGGGTGTCATTACGCAACTCCTAGCCGATCTTCTAAGTGACATTGATAAAGCTGGCTATGCAGTGACCTTTTCCGCGATTGTAAGCGGTCATGGTCCAGGCAACACCTTCCATAATCCGGCTGGACGCGCCGCCGATATTACTGGCGACCGGGCAACGCTTACTCGTCTTGCCGACTATTTGGGAACACGGCCGAATGTCAATGAGCTCTTCTACGCGTATAACACGGATCGAACATTTAATGACTGTAATAAACAAGGTTCGGACTGGCTTAAAAATACTACGTACAAAAGGAAAGACGGAACCATAACAAATCTCTACGAAGCGCACAAAGACCACCTCCACGTTGCGGTTGGCTGCGGAAGCGGCGCATTTCCCAAAAAATGAAAAACGTATCCAGCCCAATTAAGGATTCTTGCGACGGAACAAAAAGCTTTGTGCCGTAGTAAAAAAATAGCATGGCAGCGCATGGGCGAGCCGGTGGTTTGGGTTTTAACACTATGAAGAAAGCTCTCTTGTTCGTTTTTGCTCTCTCTCTATTTATCGCTACAACGTTCCTGTCTCCCGCTTCTGCAGGTGATGTTTCAGTTCAGCTTGAGATCCCTATTCCCGATATCGGTCAGTCACTTCCCGTCTGCACGACGAGGGAAACGAATCGTGCATGCGCCGGCATTGAGGAATACTTGTCCGCTATCTATCGCTGGCTTATTGGAATCACGGCAGTTCTTGCGGTGGTCGCGCTCACTTGGGGCGGAGTTCGCTGGTTGACATCGTCAGGAGACAAGGGTGTAATTCAAGATGCAAAAAAAGTCATAATCAATGCCGTTATCGGTATTCTTGTCGCGCTTAGCTCCTACTCACTTCTATGGGCAATTAACCCCAATCTCGCGCAGTTTGAGCCACTGAGAATAACACAATACGACCAAAAGCGCTGATTTCAGAAATGGTGCAGAAATGGCAGAAATGGTGTCACAGAAATGGGAAATGGTGGTAATGGGAAATGGTGGGAAATGGTGTCAGGTCTGGTTTTCTATAGCCCACGAAGTAATAATGGGGTCAGAATATAATGGGGTCAGGAGCCATTAATTTAATGGCTCCTGACCCCATTATTCTGACCCCATTATTCCCCATTATTCCCATTATTACTCCTGACCCCATTATTCATTCACTTGACCAAAAAATCAATGCCTCTTTCTGCCACCATCTGCTAAAATTGTGATGAAATAGGCGGGAGGGATGTCATGGTACCGGCATGAAATCAGAGAGCTTCAAAGGCTTTTTCGTATTGATGGATGGACAGCACTGTGGATCATCGGGAGCATGAATCACGGCCTCAACTTCTACGACGCCATCCTCGACGGAAATATCTCTGACAACATCTCTATCATTGAACACATAATCGCCTGCATGCCGATACGTGCCGTCGACCATGGAAAGCATTGCTGCAAGATGAATGTAATATCCAGTGCCGCCATAATTCGCGCCAAGGACAGCGACCCCGTCTTGAATGCCATCATTATTAAGGTCGCCAAGAGCACCATTCTCATAGCGGACATAATAAGGACCGTCATACGTATCATATGAATTTATTCTCTCGCGCTCGTCAGGAGTGAGCGCTGAATGAAATGAATGAAATCCATTGATGAGTTGTATCGGCTTATGATCAATAGTATAGAGTGCATTTTTCAGTGTTGACATCATGGCCTGTGAATTATCGCTGTTTGCGATATTCGCAAAAGACATGCCATATGCTCCCAATGCTCCACTTGTAAGAATACCCATGACCAAAAAGAAGAGTAACAATTTCCACCCATTCTGGTCAATCCCTTTGCGGTAAACTTTCATAACAGCATCTCTGTATTGCGTATCGCCATTCTTATGATACGCCTCAACCGCTTCATCCCACGTTTTCCAATTGCGCTGATTATTCTTTACATATTGAGCCTTGTGAAATAACCATCGTACACCCCAGTGGATGCTATCTTTCGGCTCTTTTATTTCAATGGGTTGATCGAATGCCATGACAACGGATTTCCCCTGTTGATCATTCCATTCATTTTCCACAAATCCTTTTTCTGATTTCAGTACATGAATCGCGGGATTCCTAACATCACCAACCTGCATGATGTCGGGAAAAGGAGGATAATTCACTGCGTTTGCCCCATATCCAAGACGTGATTCTTGATAGGCTATTGCCTTAACAAGCGAGGGGTCAAGCGGCTCGGGCACCGGATTCTTTTTCTTTAAAAAATGCTCATTCCAGTAATGAACGACCTCTCCAATGATCGTATCATAGGCGTTATAATCCTGATTCGCCGGTCCCGGTCTATATGCATGAGGAGTGGCGAATGCGCCATTTACCACACATGTTATTTCTCGAATAAAGGGGGTGCCGTCCCCGTCAATATCAAATCGCCGCGGCTGCTGGCCGTCAGTAAATGAGCGGGTGAATGTTTTTGAGGAGCCTTTGAGTGTTTTTCCGCACAAATACCAATCACGATGAGCGCCCTTGTCGTTATTTCTTTCCGTGGCTCCATCGATACGAAGACGAATATCGTCGTCATCGAAGCGCTTCTCTGCGTGCGCCGTCATAGTAAAAGAAGAAACACTAATCGTGTCTTTAACAACAAGCACCAGCCACGGAATACGATCACGATCGGGGGAACTCATTGATGGTATCGTCAGCTTTCCATCATCAATGTCATACAGTGCTAGCGATCCAACGGTTGGCGTTCCGTGCACAATCAATGAAAGCGAATGACTGCCTTTCGCAAGGGATACAAGAACGAAAAGAGTCAGCTCGTGTCCCTTTAATACATTCCCATTCCAAAAATCTCCCGCTAATAACCGTTGCTTTTTAGCGGATGGAACAATCTCGGCACCGTCAACGTGAATAGTAAGGCTGTCCTTTTTTGGCAACGAACGTCCGGTACGGGTATTTTGCCACCAGCTTTTTGCGGACGCTTGCACAACAACACAATAGATGCCGTCGCGATCTATGATGAATTCCCGGTTGTATATGCTGGTAAATTCCTTGTTAAAGATCGTTTTACTTATCTGTTTCATACGTATGATCGATATGACCACAACGCCGATTGTAAAAATTTTGGTACCGCCATATACTATTAGTATACCATATTTTAAGCAAAAAATCAATGGCTCTTTCTGTCTATATCTGCTCGAATTGCGATGCGCAAAGCCCGAAATGGGCAGGGCGGTGCTTGGAGTGCGGATCGTGGGGAACGCTTGCGCAAGGAATCGCAGATGAAAAAACCAGCGGAAAAAAATCAACCGCAGGCATAGCGCCAGCAGACGCAATTCCCTTCTCGCAGATTTCAAACGAACATGTCCCGCGCCGCTCCACCGGCATTGCCGAAGTTGATCAAGTTTTGGGTGGCGGTATCGTTCCGGGAAGTTTGATTTTACTTGGCGGAGAGCCGGGGATTGGGAAGAGTACGATTTTAGGACAGCTTGCGTGCTCAATTTCACAACAAAAAAACTCCGTCATCTATTGCTCTGGGGAGGAGTCGGCCCAGCAAGTCAAAATGCGGTTTGACAGGATCAAAGCACTGGATCCCGGCCTGCGCCGGGATGACAAAGGGAGCGGGGCTGACACCCTCCTCTTCATCGGTGAAACCAACTGCGAAAAAATCTGCGGTGCGCTTCGTCATCATAAACCGACGCTCGCAATCGTTGACTCCATACAAACTATCGCCTCTTCCGATATTCCTTCAGAAGCGGGAAGTATCGCGCAAGTACGCGCATGCACAGTCAAACTCCTTGAAGTCGCAAAGCAGGAAAACATCCCAATCATTATTACCGGCCATGTCACAAAAGAAGGCGGTGTTGCCGGTCCCAAAACTCTTGAACATCTTGTTGACACAGTCCTCTATCTTGAGGGGGATGCAAGCCAGTATTTTCGCCTATTGAAAACAGTAAAAAATCGCTTTGGCTCGACAAATGAGATTGGCGTCTTTGAAATGACTGGCGCAGGGTTAGTTGAAGTAAAAAATCCGTCAGAGCTTTTTCTCTCGTCAGAAAACGAACACGCGGCAGGCACTGCAACGACTGCGGTTGTAGAAGGATCGCGCGCGTTTCTCGTTCCCATTCAGGCGCTGACGAGCAAGACATATTTCGGCTACCCCCAACGAAAAAGCATCGGCATAGACGCCAATCGCCTCGGACTTCTTGTCGCGGTGCTTTCAAAACGTCTTGGGGTTAATCTTGGCGATCAGGATATTCATGTCAACGTTGTCGGAGGCCTCAGAATATCCGAGCCTGCCGCAGACCTCGCGGTATGCGCAAGTATTCTCTCCTCGTACAAAGGGAAAATGGTGTCAGGTACCATTTTTGAAGAAATGGAACCAGACACCATTTTACCAGACACCATTTTGCCGACTATTTTCTTTGGCGAGGTTGGCCTCACAGGAGAAGTGCGTCCCGTAAGTCACACTGAGAAGCGACTCAAGGAAGCGGAGAAGCTCGGCTTCAAGACTGCGTATATTCCGAAGCAGTCAAAAAAAATCTCAACAAGCATTCAGCTTGTTGAGATTAAAAACGTCCGCGAGTTGGAAATTTAATTTTGAAGAAGGCCAAAGTATTACTTCCTCAACAGCCCGCCCCACTCAACAAGCGTAAAGCCATTGCGAGGGATGCTGCTGAGAGCCTGAGGCCGCATCACAACGGGCTTATCAAGCCCATCGAAGTCCAAGAATATGCGAATCACTGTGTCTGGCTTTGGCGTTACGGAAAGCGGCGCAAGCGCGTTCATCTCGCGCGTGCCAAGCCAACTCAAGCGCGTGTACGGTGTCGTTGGCATCTTTGACAGCCAGAATTCCAAGAAATCGGCAGCTTCTTTTTCATTAAGCCCAAGCTGTGCAAGGTGTTCTCGCAACGTGCCTTCAAGCTGATCTTTTGCAACGACGAATCCTCGTGTGATGGTCGGATACTGCTTTCCGGTCCCCTCCCAGAACAGCGATGAGTATGTCCCGCTCGCATGCTGCAACGTTCCATCGGGATACGCGCGAACCTGCCAGCCATTTCCGTACGCCGGCTCAGAGATGCGGATCTCCGCATCAACCGCCACCGATACATCTGTTGGCGTTGTCGGATAGAGGTAGATGACGGGCTTGCCGCATTCGACGGCAGGACCGTACGTTGTGTTATTGTATACGACATAGCGATTGAGCGCGTCTTTCACCATAATCACGGGCCGCTTTGCCAGAAACTGTTCATAGCTTAACTTCTTGCTTTCCCCGTCTGCATAATATGCGCCGCCCGACATCTCGTACAGCGCCCGCTCAACGGAATTGGCTCCTGCCTTAAACGCGTATACGGTTTTGTTCCCTGCTCCGGTGCCAATCTTAGTGATGTTAGAAATCGAAGCATCACCAAGCACTGGCGTGAACGATCCGCCACCACACCCACCGGTTGCAAGTTCCTCATACCCGTCGGTATTTTTTATGCCATTATTCCACTTAATGCTGGGAACGCCATCATCACCCCCGAGCTCATTCTTGGTATAATCGTAAGAATATTCAATGCCATTGGGCGCCTTTAAGACAAACGTCTGCACGCGCAATGGTTCGATTGATCCTGGCCCATCAACGGAATACAGCGTGCCGTTTGCCGTACTTGCAACCTGCGTACGCGTTGTCTTAAATTCAGGTTCTGCGTAGCGAGAATCGCCGCGGTTCAATGTAACTCCTTTATACGCAATCGTATCAGGCGCTTTAATGGATGGATAGAAGGTCGTGGTGTTAATCCTCACGTTCCGGTCAACGACACCGCCAAACACCTTTCCGGTATCCTTATCATACACCTCGGAGTTGCGGGCAATAAATTCATAGTTCCCGCCTGCATCCAAAAAGTACGCGTGGTAATCCTCGAACGAAGGTCCGTCCGGAGGAATCGCTGCAAGCAAAACATCGCGTCCGTTATCGCTGCCTGTTTTGTAATAGGTGACCTCCTCCCCGTTTGTTTGCAGGAAGAGGTGTGGCGGATTAGATAGTTTTTGTGGCGTGGAAAGCCATGTTACTCCTGACTCCGGCGTTTGTGGAGCAGAAAATATTTGACCAGATGTTGAAAAATAGGGCGCATATGCTTGCGGGATGTTGCTGATATCTCGATTGGTAATGCCAAGCCCGAGTTCGCGCATGATGTTAAACGCATCCGACGGTCGGCCGAGAAAATAGCGCCTGCTATCTACTGGATTGACATACCATGCCTCACCGTTTCGTTGAGTCTGAAGCAAAATTTTCCCATGAAGGCGCCGAGTAAGGCTCGTATCTATTGGTAAAGCTCCCGATCCAAGCGGATCAAGATTTTCTTGAAGCTCAACGTCATCGCGATATCCGTCATAATCCGTGTCAGCGGCCTGTGGATTCATGCCAAGAGTTTCCTCCAGATTGTTTGGAACACCATCCATGTCAGAATCATTAAAACGACCGCCACCCATGGTATCGCGTGCGACGCCAACAGGAATTTTGCGCAAATCCGAATTTGAAATGCCAAGACCCAAGCTGTTCATGAGCTCAAACGCGTCAGATGGCCGACCCATATATATGCGGCTTCCGGTGTCGGGCCTGATATACCACGCTTCGCCAAGACTCTCAACCTGAAGAACGATTCTTCCCTTGAGACGATCGGTCAATGTCGCGGCACTTGCCGACAACACAAACGCGCCAAGAACAACCGCTCCGAGGGTTATCAGTCCCGTTCCTAACAAAAGACGATTTTTCATAATTCTTAATTCTTAATTCTTAATTCTTAATTCTTAATTCTTAATTCTATTAGTATAGCACACTATTGGGATGCGGGAAAGTAGAAAACTGTCCCGAACGGCGTGTCCTGCCGATATGCCGCTATCGCGGAGGTTATTGTATCAATAATTTTCTTCTTGGAATCACCCTTCAGTAGGCGAGGCTTGGCACGCACGGATTCGTGCCCAAGCACCATGAGCGATAATCCCTTGTCGGTAAATTCGCCGGCGGCAATCAGGCCTTGCTGAGTTTCCTTTGAAAATGTTTGATCAAAGACAAAATTACCAAGAGAGTAGACAATGGGCTTTTCTTTATACACGCCAATATCTTGAACAACATGCGGGTGTGCGCCAATAACGGCGTCAGCGCCAGCGTCAATCCACTGCTTTGCGAGCTGTTCTTGCTCTGGTGAGTGTTTCGGTTGATATTCGACACCCCAATGGGGAAACACAATGACTCGACTCGTGTCATCTTTCTTTAATTCCCGAATGGCGTCAATGACCGGCTGTTGTTTGGGATGCGACAGCACATTCACGCCGATAACAGTAAGCCGTAATCCCTGTCCTTGAAATGTGCAGACAGTCTGCTGGCTCACTTCTCGCGGATCGCCGATCGGACAGATGCTCTGTTTGCGCAGAAGTGTGCGGGTTGTCTCAAGGCCGTTTGCACCCTGATTTAAGGTATGATTGTTTGCCAAACTTACTGCTCGAAGCTTGAGAAAGCGGAGCGCGGACATACTTTGAGGAGGGAAATTAAATGACAAATTGTTTGGTTTTGGATTTGATCGCAGGATAGCAGCACTGATGGGCCCCTCCAGATTTGCTACCGGCGCATCAACGCCCCAGAAAACACGATTGCCAAAATCAGAAAAAAGTTTACGAAAAGAATCCTTCTCATACCAATAGCCGACAGCACGCCCAAGCATGATATCACCGGCAAACGCAAACGAAACCGACGGCTCCGGCACGACCGGCTCGCCCTCTTCGTACCAACCGAATACATGAGACGTACTCTCGGCGTCAGGATTACCAATAATAACACCGCTGTTAGTGTGATCAAATACGACAAAACGTTTCGTGTCGTGCCTATTCGCCCACGTTGCAAGAAATGACAGAACCGCGGGCGCGTCAACCTCCGCTTTTTGCATCAGCAATGAGCTGTCGCGATTCACAAGCGCGCGCAATGTCAACCGATCGTGAAGATCGGCAAGCGCAGCGGGTTGATAATGGGAAAAATCAACCGAGGCGACAACAAAACACGCGGGGCAGCGCCCATTGAGCGCATCAGCAAGCGCCGTAACTTCTTCTTGCGATGTTTCCATCTTGACGATGATTGGAACAATGCGCGCGTCCGGAAATGTTTGCTTTATATCACGAACAATAAGGTAAATGCTGTGCTCGCCGTTGAAACTTCCTGGTTCATCGCGAACCGTTTTGTTGCTTGCAAGTGCGTCAATGACGCCGCCATCGGCCTCAAGCATGCCAACACTGGTGTTCCACGAGCGACGTGTTGTCTGAATGTTGGCAATCCCACGCTCAAAATGATTGGGGCCGATAAGGATGATTGTCTCCGGCTTCTCTACCTCGGCAAACCGCTCCCCAACAACCCGAAACATCTCCGTGCGCCGCTGTCCAACTATTTCATGATGCGGTACAACCAGAGCAGAAATACGCGACGCAAAAGATGGCTGCACCGCCGTAGCGCGACTGGATTCGACTTGCGCTGGTGACGGCGGGACCCCAACATCAACGACTAACCCACCAGCAACACCCGCCGGTATCACGGTGCAGAGAAACACCATCTTCAGGACGGAGTGTATACGCATAGAGAAGGACGTATCCTGTTTTACGGATTGCGGATAATGCCCATGAACAGCGGTTCGCCTGTCTGATTATCGCGAATCGCAAAGAAGAATGGCCTGTTTACCTCCATATAAAATGTCTTTTTCACCGGTCCGACTGATGTGATTCCCACGCCGCCGACACCCGTTACCGCGGCGGCTTCGGTTCCTTCTTCATTGACGTCAACGTATGTTTTATGCTTGACTTCACTTATTTTAAGACTCCTGCCAATGCCGGTGAAATCGGCGCTATTTTCAAATGCAATGCCCATACCAAGTTTTGTCAGCAACGGTATCAATCTCTTCTCATATTCCATTTTGAACTTTGGAAGCAAGAGCGTACCCTCTGTTTCTTTGTATTGTTTCATCCAGCCGGTCCAGGTATCGGCATTCAGCGACTGCACAAAGGCATCGAGATTTTTTGGCAAAAACACAACCATGCTCAATCGTTTGTTTTTTCCATACGGCAGTTGCACGCTTTGAAAATCCTCGGTTTCAAAATACGGCATGTCGTCTCGACGCATCATAAGCGGGTGTTTTTTTGAGGCGCCGCTGGCGGACGTAAATGCCCTCTCTTCTGTTAATTGCTTGTTAAATTCAGTAGTCCAGCTCCCCTTAAAATACACCGCGTTGATAAGATACATTACCATGTCATCCGGGATCGGTGGAGATACTATGCTCGATATTTTCCCTTTTGTATTTTTGTTCACCCACGCATTGATTGTGTTCGCCGCATTCGAGTTTGAAAAATCAAGCGTTGAAATCTCGGCGTTAAAATAGTGTTTGACAACGTCAAGAAATTCCCTCCGAAACTCAATACCCTTCTTCGCCCAAACGGAATTGGCAACTGATAATTCAACTTTTTGATCGGGATTTTTAAGAGCGTCAATGAGTTCGCGGCTCTTGCTGTTAATGGTATTGATATCAAAGCCTCGAAATGATAATGCGTTTTGCATCGCGTTATATGTTCCTCCCTTCGCGCCGTTATACACCATTGACAAAGCCAGCGCGATGCTTGATGGCGAAATAAATATGTTGTCTTGCTCCTCTTTGGCAAGAAATTTCAACGTCTCTATGCCAAATGCTGTGTGAGCATCTGTAATGTTTGCAACGATGGGCGCTTGAGTGATCGGCGTCGTTTGACTGTCAGCGCCAATGGAGGCAAGGTCTGCGTTTGATATCCCGAGACCAAGCGCGCGCATCACGGAAAAAGCATCTGCTGGACGGCCGAGGAAATAACGTTTTTCGCTTTTTGGATCAACATACCACGCCCCTCCCTTCTGCTCGACCTGAATAAGGATCCTGCCGGCCATCTTTTTTGTAAACGCTTGATCAATAGGCATCTTGCCCTGACCAAAGGGATCATAACTGTTCAAAATCTCGGTAATATCGTCATACCCGTCCCTGTCACTGTCTTCTGTCAGCTTCATCCCGACAAGCTTCTCGAGTACCTGTTCATAGCATGTTGCGTAGGAATCTGGCGAGCCACTGTCGAGAAGCGCGTTTGTACAGGGTTCCAGCTGTTTCATGATCGAATTGTAAACCTGCTCGCTGGTTGCATCCGTCGTCATAAGGGTGACAAGTTCGGGCGTAAGGATACCGATTGGAATTTTGCGAATATCCGCGTTTGTAATACCAACACCCCGTTCGCGCATCACCAGAAATGCGTCTGCGGGCCGGCCGAGATTTGCGCGAGTGCCGGTATCCGGACGCACATACCACGCCTCTCCTTTGCTTTCAACTTGAAGAAGAATTCTTCCTTTGAGTTTTTCGGACAAGCTCAAAGCGCCATTGGCGATGGACACAACACCTCCAAGCGCAAGAATCATGCCAAGGCTTATCCCAGCGATCGCAAAAGTCGGCATCTTTTTCATATGATTTCTGTAAATTTGAAACTATATACCCATAGAGGCCTCTATAGTATACCACACCGCTACTCGATATGCACGGTATCCTGGAATGTGGCGATTCGGTTTTTAAGTTCCGGGTGATCATTGAGCTTGGAATGATATGCCGCTGCATATTCTCGCGCTTTTATAATCAACTCGATATCGGTAAGCGTCGCGATTTTCAAGCGCGGCATTCCTGATTGGCGCAGTCCCAAGATATCACCTTCTCCGCGCAATGCTAAATCTTTCTCTGCCAGCGCAAAGCCGTCATGTGACGATACAACGGCTTTGAGACGGCTGATTTCTTCTTTGTCCTCGTCGGTTGGTGCAAGAAAGCAGTACGACTGATGGTCTGCCCGCCCGACTCGCCCGCGCAATTGATGCAAGCTCGCAAGCCCGAACCGCTCCGCGCCCTCGATGAAGACGATCGTCGCATTTGGCACATCGATGCCAACCTCGACAACTGACGTTGTAACTAATATATCAATCTCATGGTCTCGAAATGCGGCCATCACCCGTTCTTTCTCCGCGGTTTTTATTCGGCCATGGAGCATTTCGACTCTTTCGTGTCGAAACGGTCCATCGATTAATTTTTTATACTCTTCCTTTACCGACCGCACACCCAATATATCAGATTGATCAATGATCGGACAGACAATAAATGCCTGGCGCCCTCGCCTCACGTGTTTTCGGATAAAATCGTATGTCCACGCGCGATAGGACTGCGGCACAATTTTTGTGATAATTTTTTTTCGCCCCTTTGGCAATGCGCGAATCGTGGAAATATCAAGGTCACCATACACCGTGAGCGCCAAGCTCCTCGGAATTGGCGTTGCCGTCATTGACAGGACGTGCGCAGTGATTGGCGCACTGTTTTTTTCTCTCAAGGCTTTCCGTTGATTGACGCCAAAGCGATGCTGCTCGTCTACAATCACAAACGCGAGGTTCTTGAATGAAATTTTTTCTTGAATCAACGCATGTGTCCCGATAACGATATCAACACCTCCATTTGCTATCGTATCTCGTAACTCGTAATCCTTGATTCTTAATTCTTGATTCTTAATTCTTAATTCGTGATGCTGTGCTGTGAAAAGCGCAATGCGAACATCAAAATCCGCAAACACCTTTTTTAATGTAGTGAAATGCTGCCGTGCAAGCACCTCCGTCGGCGCCATGAACGCGCACTGGTATCCTGCGTGCACAACGTTAAGCATTGCGAGGATAGCAACGATTGTCTTACCGGATCCGACATCACCCTGAAGAAGGCGATTCATTGGCGTCGCTTTCTGGATATCACAGAGAATCTCCCATGCAACGGTCTTCTGCTCTTTTGTCAACGTAAACGGAAGCGCCGCAATGAGCCGCTTCGTTATTTTTTGATCAAACGGTATGGCACATGAAGTCTGGGCGGCTAGCGATTCCTTGAGATTCTTGCAATAAAGTTGAAGTAAAAAAAGCTCCTCAAACTTAAAGCGCTGTTCGGCGATACAATATTCCTCCTGTTTTTCCGGAAAATGAATTGATAAAAGAGCGGTCGAAAGATCGGGATATCGCTCGTGCGCGCGGATATCATCTGGAAGCCACTCTTTGACAAAGGGAAGACATCGATCAAGCGCCGTACGCATGAGGAGGCGAAATTGCTTTTGCGCAACGTTTGCGGGAAACGAATAGACGGGCACGAGCCGCGCCGTGTGAAGCGATGGAAATACGGTGTCAGGTATCCTGACCCCGTTTTCTGCGCCTGACCCCGTTTTCTCATATACGGGACTCACCATCTGGAGATCATAATAATGATCGCTCGTTTTTCCCGAAAGACTCAACCAGTCCCCGACTTGCAGGTTTTTTGTAAGAAAAGGTTGATTGAACCATACGATCTTGATGCTCCCGCTTGCGTCCGAAACCAATGCTTCGGTGACGATCATCCGCGAACGTCGAGAGCGGCGATTGGCGATCATATCGATCCGCCCCCGAATTGTTGCTGTTATCTGGGTGCGCAGGTCTGCGATTGGAAGCACGAGGGAAAAATCGTCAAATCGTCGCGGAAAATAAAAAATGAGATCCTCGCAGGTCTCAATACCAAGTGGCTTTAGTTTTTTTTCCAATGCCTTTCCTGTTCGGCCTAAGCTCGCGAGAGGTTGCGCAAGAGGATTCATAAGTTGATTCACCATTCATTGCACTCGCGAGGAATCGAACCTCGATTACGGGATCCGCAATCCCGTGTCCTATCCGTTGAACGACGAGTGCGCAAAGAAAGGTGGTGGGACAAGCCTCGATTGCTTGATCCCGTGTCTCGGATTCATTCCGTTGCATGTCCGCCTCTGGCTGAAACGACGGATTCACGAATACGCAACTAGAGGCGGAGTGTACGCATCAGCCAGTCCCACATCGGTTCATACTGATGGTCGGCATCTTCGTCCAAAAATTCCATCAGGAATAGTTTAATAGATTCGGGCTCAATGTCAATTAGGGGCAGGGGAAGAATATTCCGAAGCCCGCGGGCTTCATGCACATAGAGTACGCGCGCGCCGTCCCCACGCTCAATAATCGAGAATGATGCAAGGTCGTTAAATGAATACTGCTTGTTGCCCACGCGAATGCCTGTTGGGGCTATCTCACAGGTAACATCCGCCGGACTCTGGAATTGCCGCGCAAAAATAATCAATACCACCAGCACGACGATGACGGTAAAGAGAAAATTGTTCGTCGCGAAACTATACAGCACCGCCAACGCAACAACGACGCCGGCAATGACATACCACCACACGCCGCGCGCATGCTGGTCGAATTCTTTGAATGTCCATGTGAACCCTGTTTGCTCTGGCATAAACGTCATACTACGGAGTATAGCAAATTATGCAATTGGTGTAAATAATTGACGGGTGACCTTTATTCCGATAGACTATTTTCATCATACATTAACTGGAGAGGTGCCGGAGCGGCCTAACGGAATGCACTGCTAATGCATTGACCTCGCAAGGGGTCCGAGGGTTCGAATCCCTCCCTCTCCGAATTTGAATATTTTCTATGAAAAGCAAAAAACTGCTTCCCTTGACACTCGTTGGCATTGCTGTCATCGCCGTTATTGGTATGATCGCTGCTGCGTCCAACAAACCGGCGCCCCTTGACGAATTTGCCTCATGTCTCAAAGACAAGGGGGCGACATTCTACGGGGCCTTTTGGTGTCCGCACTGTCAGACTCAAAAAAAACTTTTTGGCAAATCGGCGAACAAACTACCCTATGTTGAATGCTCGCTGTCAAACGGCAAAGGACAGACCAAAAACTGCACTGACAAAAAAATTGAAGGGTACCCAACATGGGAATTTGGCGATGGATCGCGTGAATCCGGCGAACTCTCGCTTGGGCGCCTTGCAGAGAAAACCAATTGCGCACTTCCAAGCGCTCAGTAAATCTTACCCGTGCGCAAAGGTCAGCGCGCGTACGTCGCGCGCTCCTGCATTGCGCAGCGTTCGTGCCGCTTCATTCAACGTTGAACCACTGGTAAAAACATCATCGAAAAGAAGGACGCTGACATCAAGAACGTCCTCACTTTTTTTGCAGGCAAACGCCCCCTCAACATTGCGAAGGCGTTCGTCACGCGCAAGCTCCGCCTGCGCATGAGTTGCGCGCGTGCGGATGAGGATATCGTCACGATACTGCAAGCATGCGCCTCGCGCGAACTCTCTCGCAAACAGCGCCGCTTGATTGAATCCTCGTTCACGCATGCGACTTGCGTGAAGCGGAATTGGCACAACGACAGAGTTCCACTCACCGCCGTACACATGCCATGCATCGCGAAGAAGCGCCGCCAAAATCGGAATACAAAGAGATACGGAGCCGAACTTGATTGTATGAACGATGCGGCGAACATGCTCGTCCCAGGCAACCGCCGCAATCACCTGCGAAAGCGCATAGCGCTCTCGACACCACAAACACAAAAATCCTCGAACTGAGGATTTTTTACAAAACGGACAGCGGTCGTTTGTGTGTTGCTTCAACGACCCCAAACACTCAGCGCACACCCACGATCCTTCATTTCCGCAACCGACGCACGTCGGCGGAAAGAGGAAATCTAGCATCGTTTCAATAATGTTCATCCCGCACCAAGCTCACTGCCAGTAGGCGCTGTCCACCACCCACGCCCCATCATCTTTCACAAGCTTTACAACCACGTCTTGATTGTATATGCGCGCGTTGACCGTGCTGCCAATAAGCTCCTTGCGCTGCGTTGCGACAAGAATCTCAGCGCGTCCCTGCTCGGGCTTATAATCCTTCATGGTGTACGAGAGCGCCTTGGTCGTCACACCGCGATACAACTCCTGAAAGGGTTTGTTTACTTGTTCAGCTATTTGCTTTTGCGCCCAGTTTCTCATGGACGAGCCCATAAACGGCAACAAGTCTGAGAGATTTTCAAAATTTCCTTGGTTTGAGTAGCTCCCAAATCGCTCGACAAACGGCAGCGCCAGAGAGACGATCTCCTCGCCCGGTTCTGCCGGAGGTGGCGATGAGAGGGGCGCTTGCACAGCACCCTTTCCGACGGATGAAGATGGCGATGCCTGCCCGGAGCTATTCGATCCTTGATTTCCCTGTTCCTCAACCTGCGTGACAAGTGGTTGCTCTTTTTTTGCGCGGACATATCGCACAACAGCAATTGCCGAGAATAGAATCATGAGTCCCACCACGGAGAGAATCGCGATCAGAACAATTTTTACGCGTAATGTCATGGATTAGGGCTTAGGGTTTAGGGTTTAGGGTTTAGGAATATCCTAGCTAGGCTTGGTGTTTCTTTTCAAGCTCGAACTCTTTCTTCGCCGCTTCGATCTCAAGTAATTGGCGCGGATCGGTCGTAATCAGCTGATCCTCCGAGTAGGACGCAATCACTTTAATCGCAACGTGTTTGGTTCCCGCGAAAAAAATGCCCTCTCCCGGACCTCCTTCTAATAATAGATACTTCTCACCCTCTGTCAACAAGAATGTCTTCTGTACAACATCGATGGCCGCGGGCGATTGCTTGAGCAGGAGCTGAAGAGCGGAGTTCGTGAGAATCGCGCGTCCATATTCCGATGTCAAAAAGTCGTTCACGTCCTGCGTGATGGTGGATACCCCGAGATAGTACTTGCGGGCGCGCTTGACCAGCGCGAAGATAAAGCGCGCGGAGTCCTCGTGCTGCATCAGCCACCATGCCTCATCAATGACCAATATGCGACGCTTCACCTCCGAACGCACGACATTCCAGATGTAATTGACGACCGTATAAATCGCAATGGGTCGAAGCTCGTCCTCAAGATCACGCACCGAAAAAACAACCAATTGATTTCGCGTCTCCACGTTTGTCTGATGGTTGAGGAGCCCTGCAAACGTCCCTTCGGTGTATTTCCGCAGTTTATTCGAAAGCCCTGCTCCTCCTTCCATACCCTCGAGAATATCCTGGAGGTCGGAAAGCGTCGGGGGCTGGATGCCTGCGGAGAGGTCGGCTTGCGGAGTAATATCTCGCTTGGCATATGCCTCAAGCAAGGCGCGATCCATGATGGAATCCTCCTCTTGCGTAAACTCTCCAAGCATCAGGCGCGTGAGCCCTTTGAGCGTAATAACAGCGCTGCGAATAATATCGGCAACCGACGCTTGTTCCCCTACTGCCCGCGGCAGATCAAAGGGATTGATGCGGCTGGTTGAGGAAAGTGAGATGTTAATATAGGTGCCACCGACGGCATCGGAAAGGTGCTTGTACTCCCGCTCCGGATCAATAACCAGCACATCAGTCCCCATCATCATGGAGCGTAGAATTTCTAACTTAACGGCGAACGACTTACCGGCGCCGCTCGTTGCGAACACGGTGAGGTTCGCATTCTGGAGGCTGAACCGATCAAAGAGAATCAAGCTGTTGTTATGCCGATTAATCCCGTAGAGAATCCCATTGTCAGATGTGAGATCAGATGAGATAAATGGAAAGGCCGCCGCGGCCGGCGAGGTGTTCATGTTAAATGGAATAGCAAGCTCATCGTTGCAAAGCGGCAGGGTTGAATTGTATCCCTGCTCCGCTTGATACAGCACGCGTTTGGTAAAAATCAGCTTCGATCCATAGAGTGATTCGATGTCCTCCGTCATCTTGTCGAGTTGCTCAAGCGTATCGGCATAGAGTGTTGTGTAAACACCGATGGAAAAAAAGTGCTCAATGCCTTGCGTCAGGTCATCGCGCAATTGCTCCATATCGCGCAGCGCCGTCTCCGCTTGCGGATCGCGGGGCTTGCCGCGCTCCTGCCCGGAAGAAATCTCCGCCTCAACGCGCCCCACTTTATCGCGCAATTGTTTTAAAACAATGGGCGTCGGCAAAGGTGCAAAAAAGAGCCCGACATCAAAAGACGCAGCATAGTTGATAATCGGAGAAAACCATCCGACATTGATATATCGCGGATAGCCGACGACAAAAAGCGTTCTGCAATACTTCGACCCAACACGGACATAGTTGGGCTGCACCTCAAACGCGGACGGGGCAATCAGATCCTTGACCGCGACCAAACCGCGCCGATACGCTAATTCCTCTTCAAGAACGGCTTTTTGCGCCGCTTCTTTCTGCGCAGTTGGTGTGATGGGCTTTTTTTCGTGCTCCTCCTTTTTAGCTTTAATGGGTTTAAATGGCATAAACATGATGTCATTCGTAACTCGTAATCCGTAATCCGTAATTATTTTTGATTTTCGATTGAACTAATAAGCCCGTTAATAAGCTGCATAACCTCTTTTGATTATTCTCCAAGTTCTTTGCACTGTTCCTTGTACAAGTTACGAGTTACGGATTACGGATTACGAGTTACGTTCTCTTCGTTTTCCACCTGCAGCTTGCCAACCTCCGCCATCCGCTGATTGGCTGCCGTCAGTGGGTTATAGGTGGTGTAGAGCAGTTCAATAAGGCTCTGCGTGTCAAGACGCGCGGCGTTCAGCGACATGCTCAAGAGCCCGGATATGACAGCATCAACGCGCTGATCCAGAATATGTTTTCGCTTTAAAAATGCTTCACGGCGCAGGGTGATCTCTCCAACGGCAGTAAACACGTTTGTCAGTTGACGGAAAAACCCGCGACGCGTATCGGTCGTCGGGTCATACGGTATGACGACATAAAACTTCTTATCCATAATATCGCCCAGTTGCACAAGCTCGCCGACGAATTGGCGGTAGTCCGCCATCTGCATCTTGAGCAGATCGTTCGTTTGCTGCGCCTCAAGCTCCTGCAAATGCGCAAGGTAGTGCGAGATATCGTACTTGCGCGATTGAATGACGATCTGAAGCGGGTAGTCAATGGAGTTGAGAAACTGCTGATACGTCTGGATCGTCGCGTTCTGCTCGTCCTCCGACTTGAGAAAAAAGTTGACCGAGGATACGAGCAACGCTGCGCGCAACGTCCCGTCCTTCATAACGATCGTGTCATTTTTAATCTCCGCAACCTGAAGGTGCTTCTGCGTCGAGGCCGTTCCCTTCCCTGCTTTTGGGTTTGGTTCGGAGGTTTGTTTTTTCTTTTTTCCCACAGATTACGAGTTACGAGTTACGAGTTACGTCCTGACGATACGCCCCGCCGGTGTCGACAATGAGGGCAAGGTCGCTGAGACGATGGCTGCCGACAAGCGCGCGCGGCCGCTCAGGGGGCAATGGAGCCTCCCGCTCTTCTTTCGTTTCTTTTGCGTGGCGCACATGGCGCGCCTCTTTTTTCCAAACCCGCAAAGAAGGCCGACTTGCGGTACGTATAATATTGAGGAGAAAAAAGTGAAACGGCTGGCCGTTGACGCGATAGAACGCGAGCGTTGCCGCGACCCCGCCGATAATAATCGCCATTATGACAAAGAGCGTCAAGTCGGATGTCTTGTACGCCACGTAAATCATCCCAGCGGCAACCAGGAGTATGACAAACTGCCGCGCCGTTATAGGCCCCAAGATGCGGTCTTCATTCTCAATGAATTGCGGAACGGTTATTTGATCCATCACTGCGAGAATTAAGAATGACGAATTAAGAATTACGAATGATTGATTTTGTGCCCCTGATCAGACCATTGATAATTTTACTTACCACTATGGTAAGATCAGCGATTTTCTTAAAGGTGCTTCTCTCGACATAGCCTATATCCCTTGCTATCAACAATTGATTCTGAATTTCCGTAAGCGACCCAAGGGCCATTGAGTAAAACTGCGCCTTCTCTTTATAGGAATTTCTGCTGAAGCCTTCAGCAATATTTGACGTTATGGAAACAGCTGCCCTACGCAATTGATTTGTTAAACCGAACTGTTCATCTTTTGGAAACGTTGTTGTAATTTTGTATATCTCTAAAACGAGAGCGTGCCCTTCTTGCCAGGCCTTGAGATCTGTAAATGATTGTATCTTGCTTCTGCTTAATTCTTGATTCATAATTCTTAATTCTTCATTGCAGACAGTATACCATTATTCTGAAGGCATCACAACGCTAGTGCCGTAACTTCTCGTTCACATCAAGGAGCGCGTCGAATTCTTCTGGTGTAAGATACTCTTTCCCTGCGCTTTTCCTCTCTTCAATAAGTTTCGTCATGTCCTGTCCAAAATTCTGTTGGCCAATCTCAAGATAGAGCTGGTAGGCAGGGCTCTCCTTCCATGCGTTTATCGCCTCGGCTTTTTTGCTCAGGGATTCTTTTCCCAGCGCGTTAATTTTTTCCAAAATTTTCTGTGTCGCCGCATCAGGATCCTGTGAAATGCGGCGGAGGTCCTTGATGGTCAATGCGCGCAGTTCATCAATGGGTCCGACAAGGCGCACCGGCGCTTTCACGTCCGGTATTGGTTTTTTGTCCGCGCCAACGGCAGTTTTTGCCACCGCTCCTCCGCCAGATTCTGAAGCTTTTGCCGTAACCACAATGGGAATATCCTTTGCATCTTCAAGATGTTCGGGCACCTTCACCGGCTCGGAAATGGTGTCTGGCTCGGAAATGGTGTCTGGTTTCATTTCTCCGGAAATGATACCTGACACCATTTCCGGAGCTAACTCAGGAGTTTCCTCAGGAGTTTTTTCTGGAACAACAGGCGTCTCTTCTTTCTTTTTTCCGTTCGCCTTTTTCTCGACTTTCTCAACAATAGTCGGCACCCCTCCCACTTCCTTAATAACCATCTTCGGAGGAGTGGGGTCTGGCTCTGACCCCGTTCCCACATACTCCCCACTCCTTCCTTCAGCAACAGCTTGTGCCGCTCGTGCCGCCTCCTGCAAGAGCTTCTCAGCATCCTCTGAGGACAAACCAGTGCCGCCTTCAGCGGTTGGCGCGCACAATCGATCTTTTGTGTCTATCGCATTGCGGATGTTGCGCAGCAGCGTCACGATAATTTTCTTCACCCGCTCTCGATTGTCGTCAGTAAGGATTGCACCCGCCTTGTTAGTCACCGCATCGGCAACCGCCATAAAATCAATTCCCGTTCCCACTGCCTGATTCTTAATTCGTAATTCTTGATTCTGCATTGTCGGCGCCTCAACAATAGTAATCGTCGGTGTCGGTACCGCTGGGGTCTGGCTTAATCCTGCTTTGTCATCCCGAACCTCCTCTTTGTCATCCCGGCGAAGGCCGGGATCCATTTGTCCCTGACCCCGTTCTGCGCTTTCAACGACCGTCTCCTCTTCCTGTGAAAGAGCGTCAGACATTATTTTCATAACTCTCTCGCGTGTGTTCTCCTCTTCTTCTGAGAGTTGAAACGGTATGACCATCCAATCTATACGTGGCAATTCCAATAAACTGTTTGGAAACCCTTTGAGAACGAGATAAGTATCCAAGAGTTTGCGCAGCGCCTCGCGATCGCGCTCAACGAGTTTTGGCGCGGCGGCGCTTTGTGTCAGATATTTCGCAAGCGTGAGAGACGATCCCTCGCCTTTGGAAAATCCCAAAAAGTCCTTGATCCAGTTGCCAACCGTCGGATCTGCCCCGTTCACCTGCTCTGTTCCAATCTTCTGCTCGTTTTTATACATCGCATTAAGGAGCTCCTGCGCATACCCCTCGATCTCGTTGAGAAGTTGCAAAATCGTCGTGTTCAATGCGGGAAGAATAGAGTCATTCCCATACAGATGGAATACAAGCGTGGTTTGGAAAAGATGCGCCATGTCATGCCTCTCTTTTTCAACATCCTTTATGGTATAGCTCTCGTATATCTTTTGGGCAACATCAATGAATATCTTCTGCGCCGCTATATTCAATCGGCTTCCTTGAACGTCCTTGTCGGGGTTGCCGCCAAGCGATCGATACAATTCCCGCTGATCGCCAAAATGATAGGGGAACAGAAGAACGACATTCAGAAAAATCTCACGAGCGCAAAGCTGATCTCTTTCATCCTTAAATGCACAAATGCTGTCGATTTCAGCCGCAAGATTCTCAACAGGAAGTTCTTTGGTCCACACATTGAGAATGGTCTCATTAATACGGCCAACCTGTTCATCAGAGAGCTGAAACGCTTCCTTTAACTGGCTAAGAAAGATGTCGTAGTCGGCTGTGAGATTTACTTCTTGGATATAGTCAGGGATTGAGAAAAGTTTTTTGGCGTCAGGAGAAAACGCAATCTTTGCGGCAAACTTTTTCACCGCTTCCTGGCCATGATCTCTGAGGTCAAGCGCAATCGCGTGACAAGCATCTTTCATCGCGTCAATCCCTTCGCGTGCGCGGCGTAACATGACATGGGGTGTGGCTATGTCTGTAACGTGCTCACGAACTGCGGCAAAAATATCTTCATTATGAATGCTTGTTGCGGGAATAGAGAGAAGAATATCAGCCGCAAAGTCCGGATTCTTGCACGCATCGGCAATGAGCGCAGTTGTTGCCGCGCGCCGTAATGGATCAGAAAGCGCCCACGTTCCGTCATCGGCGAGCGCGAGAAAGCGCCCGGTCAAACCATGCGCGCGGCCGAGCATGCGAACCGCACACACAAAGCCATTCGTATAGTTGTTTGGTTCACGCTCTGCGAATCGAATTCCTGCTTCGAGCTGGGGCAAAAGCGCTTCCATCTGCACCTTTAGTGCATCACGAACATCCGGCTTTATAAACACAAGCCTGTCAAACGCAAGTAGCGCCTTTGCACTATCGTTTTGCCCGACCAAATATAAGGCGCCAACCAACACCCAACTCACATCCTTGACGGTAATGTTGTCGAGGTTGAATATCCCCTGTTCTATAAATTGTGCGAGCTGTTCTGAAGTCATACTAGTAAAGCACCATCTCTCTTAAGGATTTCACGTGCGGTTTTGATCGCGAATCGCATCAATAAGTCTCTGAAAATCTGCAGCGGTTGGCGGCGGTCCCGCCGCCCCTGGCGGTGGTGGTGGGCCCCAGCGCGCGATCTCAACCTGATGCGCATTGATCATTGATGCAAATCGTCCAAATTGAGCAACGAGCTCGTCAGGAGCATACCCGTTAACTAGATCTTGCGACATGGCAACCTTTGCCGCCGCACGTTCAATATCTGAGTAGCCTGGTGCTGTACCGTTTGCAACTGAATTTCGTAGCTCGGGGGTAAGTCGTTGCATCTCTCTAATCAATCTTCCCATGGTGCTGTCAAGGGCATCTGCGGCAGCAAGTGTTTGTGACTCACCGCTCCTTTGAATATCGGTCACAACACCGGGACCGTAAATGACTCCAATTCCTGCGCTTGCAAGGGCGCCATGCCCAGCTGCTGCCACACCGGATGCTCCGGCCATTCCCGGCATACCCGCCATGCCTTCCATACCCCACATGCCAACTTGACTAGCAAGCCATGCCTTCCCCATTTCCATTGTAATCTTTGGCATTGCCGTTAGGACACTATCACGTACATTTCTTGCCTCAAGATTCTCCGCTTCGTTAATATTTCTATATGCAGCAGCGCGCTCTTGCGTCGCTAGCATGCGCAAACCCGGAGCAGCAACTGGGTCATTCCGTGCCAGCGCATCTAAACGCTCTGCTTCACGCATACTAATTGCTGCCTCGGTGCGCAAGTTTGGTGCCCGCTCTGCGGCATCTTGCTTTCTAGCGGCTAAACGATCCTGATGTCCCTTGCCCCATCCAAGTACACCCCCTGACACATTGCCAAAAAACCGATCTGCCGCCGAGGATGCTCTGCCAAGTTGCTCGTGTATTGCGCGTACGGGAGCAATTCGATCGAAAGCCTCCCTCCCCAATCGTCGCGCTGTTTGTCCGGGCAACTTTTTGGCAATACCCGCAACTTGTGCCAGACGCGCAGCGCGACGCTGTGTTCTTTGCTCCCGCTCCTGTCGTCGAATTTTCGCATATGCGCCCAACGTCTCTCGCGCTCGGCGAAACGGACTGAACGGTCCGCGTTTACCCGCCATCCAGTCCTTGGCAAACGATGCGGCACCACCGGCAATACTCCCGCCAACCGATGACAGCTGCTGCGCCGCCATGAGCGATCCAAGCAACATGACTATGCCAAGGATGTAGCTTGCAGTGCCTCCCAGAGTGCCAATAATGGAACTGCCGAGGCTTCCGAATTGTTTATCTCCAGACCACTCCGGTTTATTGGCTAAATCAAGCCCCAATTCACTTGCAATATAAATAGTTGACCCATCGGTAGTACCCTCCATCTGTGTTGCGACAACTGTAAGCGAGAGCCAAAGAAAGAACGCCATCACCGGTCCAAGCAACAAATAGCTGACAAATTGCTCCTGCCATTTTGAAAAATATCCGCGGTCATTGGGAAGCGACATCAAAAAGAACGCCGCCGGGGAAAGGATAATGAGAAACCACAATGCGACGATACGAATAACAAGCATCACAACCATTATCACAACGACAATAAAGGCAACAACAACATAAAAAAATGCTAAGAGCATGCCGGTCGCGGCCATCGTTCCACTAACAGGGTCATTGCTCCCTCCGACATGTTTGAGGAGCCCATGAAGACCAATGAGCACGGCAAAGTTGCCTCCGCCGGCAGACGAGATCGCACCCATGAACGTCATCATCACCACCTGTGCCGCGTCAATGGCAATGCCGCAGATTGTTTTTGAAAAATTGACGAGGATAGCGGCGGCAAGAAACTTCGGTAATGTTTGAGAATAGTGGTACTGCTGCTGCTGAAGAATGGTGCCAATAGCAATGGCAAGCAGAACCAAGACAAAGAACATGTTGACAAAATCGCGGACAACAACCCAGCCGGTGGTAACGGCTGTTGATGCCAAAAACTGATTGTAGTTGCCAACCGCAAGGAGCACCCAGATAAAATTCAAGAGCATCCACCCAATCGTCTGAACAAGCCAACCAACCAATCCGCCAACAATTTTTGTAAGCGATGCGGTGGTAAAATCTCCAATGTTGTCAAGGATCCCTGCCGCCTGTATGCTATTCCCAAAAACAAAAACCCCTGTGCCGATAAAAAATAAAACAAGGGCTGCGGCTGTTATGGTGCCTAACCTTTTCTTTTTGATGCTACTAAAAAACTGCCTCATGAAACGCGACCATGAGTGATAGCTCTAGTATACCATGCGCAAGAAAGAAAAACAGTGGACGACTAAGAATTGTCATCCCGGTCCCTCGGGGGTACTCGGGATAAACTCCGGCCGGGATCCAGGCCAAAATTAAACTCCTTTGCTCCGTAATGCGGCGTCCGAAACTATGTGTTTATCGATAAAACGCTTTCTCAATTCTGTCTGCTTCGCAGAATCAGAAGCGAGATTTTTTAATCGCTCAACAGCTATGCGCTCCATAAAATCAACAAAGCGGGGGTGCACAAGGTCGGCATCTTTAATAATACGATACTGCCAATACGCGTCTTTTCCTCGTTCTTTCAATAATTCGGCGCGAAATGTGATAAAATCATCATCATGTCCTTGCTCAAAAAGACTTATGAGCCGCTGCAGCTGTTTCTTCTTCGTGTCCTCATTTGAAATCGTATCGTCCAACTCATCCTTGCTTAGACGTCGATAGGGAGCAAAGAGCGCCTCCCGCTCCGAAGGTCCATATTTATCGGCAAGAGATTTGATGTTTTTCTTTAATTCCTCAATCGTTTTATCAAGTTCTGCGAGTTTGTCCTCCGCCTTTTTTATGAGCCTGTCGCTCTTCATGTCCTTCAGTTCTTTCTCCATCACTTCCTGCTGTTTGCCCGCCGCATCAAGTTCTTTTTGCAATGTAGATATGGTAGCGGGTATGGTGACAAGAATTTCCATTTTTTTCTCAGCATCCGGATGTCCCGGCGTATCTGGCAGCGCGGAAAATGGCTCAAGAACACGATTTTTTACAAAGGCGTCAAATTGAGCGATTCCGTCTTGCCACTCGGGAAGCGTGCTCCCCCCTTCGAGCATGGCTCTCATTGCACCAATGGTCTGCTCCTTTACTCGCGAATTGTTAACAGCCTCGGCATAGTTTGAAAACGGTACTTTAGTATCAGAAAAAACACGGGCGAGCCGCTCTAATGAACTGTCATCGTCAACGGTCTGACTCGCCGCGCGTTCAAGCGTACGTTCTGCAAGATGCATTGGAACGTTTCGCGCTTCGATAACACCCAGTTCCAACGCCTCGAGAGTCCTCGGCTCAACACCATCATCAAACTGCCTATTAAGAAGTTCTAGTACTTCGCGCTGTACGCCAGAATGTGCAAGCCTATCAGGTTGCACCGGCATATCTTTCTTTGTAAGGCCATTCAGGAGATTGGTGTGTTCAAACATCTCGACAAATTTCCTCTGATTTCTATCCGCATCCAGATCGCTCGGGTCGAGCATGTCACGCACCCGCCCCAACAATTGTCCGCGTAAAAATGTCAGTGTCGCCTCGCGCCGCGCGGAGAGTATCCCAAACGATTTGCCGGTATCGATATAATAGTCCTGGACTGTTTGCCAGAGCATCGGCGTCTGCATCTCGTCGTCATTGTCAAGCGCCTCCTGGATCGTGGTGTCAAAACGCCTCATGCAGTCAATGACTGCCCGACCTTCCGACTCTGACTTAGGAAGTAGTGCCTTTACCTGTTCTTCTATTTCCGCGAGTTCTTTTCTGCCCAGGGGCGACGTGAAGTCTGCGGTACCGTGAAACATTTTCCGCGCAACCTCCTGTTCAACGAGCGTCGCGAGAATATCTTTTGGCCTTTGCGTCAGTTTACATTCAGGATTCGCGATCCCTCGTCGAAACAAGGATTCAACTTTGCGCGCAAAATCGCTTTTTTGCTTTTTTGAATCAATGGCATTCGCCATTCCCTCAAGACCTGCACGGTCAACCGAAAAAAGTCGGTCCTCAATATTCTCAACGGCTTCGCGGACATCATCGTCTGCAGATTCAAATTTTTCTCGCGGAAATGGTGTGAGTGCCATAAATTTTATGCCCTAACGTATTGCTCCTCCCCAAATATAGTTCGTAAAACGCGGTACGGCATACCGACCGATGAGATGGGATTTCTGGAGCGATACATGTCGGGAGAGGCGCAGGAGTGTCTTTTGATCTTGCTCGGTGGGATGCTCCTTTGCTTCAAGCGCAATCGTATGGTCCATGACAAAGTCAATCTCGTCACCTGTTTTTTGCGCATAATAAGCAATCGCCCATTTACCGCGCAGCTGGTTGTACACGGTGTTCTCAAACTGTGTTCCGCTGCTCACATCGGCGAGATGATTAAGAATGCCCGTGTCGGTCAGATATATTTTTTTTGCCTTCACGATTTCACGATCAGGATTCTTTGATACAACGGGAATCCGCGCGATAAGATATGTCTTCTCAAACACCTCAACATAATTGAGAACCGTTTGGCGTGAAAGTCCGGTCAGGCGCGAAATTTTTGAATAATCAAGGCGTGTCCCCGCCCGGCTCGCAAGCATTTTCATGAGCGTATAAATGTCCTGCTGGTTGCGAAAATCAGTAAGCGCTTTGATGTCAATAAGAAAGTATGAGTTGATGATATCGACAATCAGGTCCCGCTTCTCATCGGCGTGTTGAGCAAGAACGACTTCAGGAAATCCGCCAAACTGAATATACTCTTCATAGTACTCGCCGAGACGCTCATATTCATCGGACAGAAAAAATGACTCCAGCAGGGGAAGCGCGGGATACGAAATTTCTTTGAACCGCAAAAATTCTCCGAAGCCCAAAGGATAAAGTTCAAATATTTTTTTCCGCCCGGCCAAGGACTCGGAAAATACGTCTTTCAGATAATAGGAGGCGGATCCGGTTACAATAAATTTTATGTCATACGTATCATAGAGATACTTGAGAACGCTGGAGATTCCCCCCGCCAGCTGAATTTCATCAAGGACAAGATACGCTTTTTCCTTAAAGGAAAGCCCGCGCCGGGCAAGGGATTGAATAATGGTGTCGTAGTTCTTTGCGGAGAAAAGTTCTCGATTGTCTATCCGCTCCAAGTCAACGTATAACTTATTTTGAGATGAAATAGAATCCAGCAATTGCTTTACAATCGTTGTTTTTCCTGTTCGCCGCATACCAGTAATGACCGTAATCTGTTTGCGGGTGGCGTGCTCCTTGAGAAAGGGGTATATCGCGCGTTCGTATATCATAAAATGAGGCTGGTGAAGAATGCCGGTGGTACGCCCTCTTGTCATCCCGGTCCGACTGTGCCAAAGCGCTTCGTCGCGACGGCGAGCAAAGGGCGGGATCCAGTAAAAAAACGCGTTCTTCGCTTAGGCTGGATTCCGGCCTTCATGCCTACCGCAGGCAGGCGCCGGAATGACATTCTTCTACACTCTTAAAAAAGTAATACTATATGACCTTTCTAATATACATATAGTTATATATATTGTCAATATCAATCCAAATTGTCAACAGGAATGCCAAATTGTCCAAAACTACCAAAAACCCTTATGCAATCAGCGTTTGGTGGAAAAACTACGCTCTGCAATACTCTCGCATTCGCTCTGCGAAACGTTCAACGTCCCGCAATTTGTTATGAAGCACGTCGATGACAACGTCGTAATCAATGTGTTCATAGCCATGGGCGATTTTGTATCGTTCTAGAATCGTAAGGTATTTTTGTATCGCGCTGAGTTTGTTCTCAATGACTTGTACGGTGCTCATATATATAAAGCGCAATGTCATAATCGCTCAGAGGCCCCTCCTACCCCCGTGCGCGCGAACCAAAAAAGTACGCAAGCTTTACTTCCGGATAACGCTGGAAAAGGGCATGCAGATCGTTTCTTTTTTTATCGTCCATATAGTGTTCAGATTACCGCAGATATCGTGTACTTGCAATGTATAAAAACACAATGCCCGGGCGGAAAAGCCGACCGGGCATGAATTGGGGTCTGGCTCAATTTCGCGAAGCGAATTTGTGCCTGACCCCGTTCTGACAACTTGTCGATTATCGAAGCTTTGTAACGTCGGCCTCAGACACGGTGTAGACCGTGCCGAAAAACCCCCCGACTCGAATGAAGAACTTCGGACCCCCGTAGAGGTCCGAAAACGCCATGTCATGGTATGGGTGAGCCTTCTGCTCGTCCCGAGGCCGCGATATTCTCTGCCACATCCCGCCCTTTACAAGGCGGAATAAGACGCTGTACTCCATGGTGTCGTAACTGCTTCCAATGGAATACCGCGCGGCAAGCGCGACGTTATTCCCTACTGCGTGGGGATTGGCTAGTATTGTATTTTCCCCTTTATTCCGGGTCCACCCACCATGGCTGAATAGCCAGCCGTAGTCCGGCCGCCAGGGGCCCCAGCGCGAGTCGGGCATTGGCAGGTCAGCCGTGGTTATTCTGTCGGCACCCCACCTCGCCTCTGCCTGCCCAGAGAGGCGAGCGAAGTTATTTGTGAGTTCAACGACGTCTGGCGACGGAGTCGCCGGAAGAAGTCTCCACGCCTCGGTCAGGGCCCATGCCCTGATACCGAAGGAGGCCAACCCACATCCGGACCCTCCGTCTTCCTCACAGGTGAACCCCATGTCGACGTCGTCCGACAGTGCGGACTTGGTCGCCACAAAGCTGAACGATCCGATGCCATCGTTGCTTATTGACTCGAGCCGGAACACCGCGCGTTGACCGCGGACATCCGGGAACGATTCGTATTTCCCGGCTGCGTACCACAGCCAGAATCTATAAACAAGCCAGTAAACGTGGCTATCAATTTCGGTTATGGCGACAACTGTGTGCCGCTCTTCGCCGTTGATGCCGCCGTCGCGGGAGTAGACCAGTTCACGGTCTATTCCCTCCCGCGAGAGACCAAACCCACCAGAGGCGATGTCCCATGCGGCGAGTCCGTCACCCTGCTCAACGGCCTTCGCCGAGAGCCATGGAATGACCGGCGCGGTCGACTCGCCGCCAGTCTGGGTCGGCGCTGGTGTCCAAATTGGCGGGCCGACCCATGGGGCCGGCGTCGCGTACGCCGCCGTCGAGTCCGGCTCGACGTACGGAGGAATAGTGCGTGGTGTCGGGCGCGGGGTCGGGCGCGGGGTCTGACGTGCTGTCGCCGGTTCGTGCGTCGTCGGGGTATTCGAGATCTGCGCCACCTCGCGCTTTGGCGCGAGGCCGACCAGCCTCCCGAGCTGGTCGCACCCTGCGACCGTAGCGACGAGGGCGAGACTGCCAACGACAAAAAACTTGCTGGTCGAGCTGGCCATGGTGTTTTCTCCTTTCACGAGAAAACCAGCGACCGTAACGTCAGCAGGAGATGCGCGCGCAAACGCGCGACCTCGTGATGACGAGACGATCTGGGTAACGCTAAATCCAATGGAAATGGGGTCTGGCTCAGTTTTTGCTACTGCAAAATCTGTGCCTGACCCCATTTCCATACACCCACATAATCAACAGAGTTTTCAACGAACAAAAAGAATCCTCCTCGTTTCTTTTTTGCGAAGTAAATCATACCCTACGGGTCGGGATTGTCAATTCCGGTTGGTCCGGTAGCAAACAGTTGATGATGCCCATGCATACAGACATCATTCAGAGAGCGTTTTCTTTCCAATATGCTTCAAAAAATCTTCAATGGTATGAAGCTCGGTTCGCACGTAGCCAAGAATCTTGCGATCGTCTGCCTCCCAATACCGGTGGACGATGAGACTGCGAAATCGCACCATTTTTATCAACTCTCCAGATAGCTCCGCAGGGATAATATTCCCATCTCTCAAAAATTCAAAGCACTCCGCATATTCATTGACCGCCTTTTGCAGACCGCGGGCACAGACATGAACACAGATGCTCCCCATTGCTTCAAGAATCACGAGCAGGTGATATTTCATTGCTGCCATGTTGCGAGAATCAGCAAACAGTTCTTCATCGGCGTAGCGCGCTAATGTCTTGATTTCCTCAAGATGTTCTCGAATTTCTGCAAATCTCGTCTTTAGCTTTTGAATGTCAAATTCCATAGGAGCAGCTATGCAGCGAGAGCCGCGTATGATTCTTTCATGAGAGAAAGATAGTCAAGCATTGCCTGAGAAGAATATTCAATCATTGCCGCAAGAGCGGTCTCGTCACGGCAAAAAAGCAAGCGACCACTTCGAGCGACAGCATTCTGAAATACGAACGGCGCGCTGTTGAGCGTGCGAAGATCAATGGGATAGGACAAGATGATTCCAGCGCCAAGCTCAAGCTCATACGCAATATCATCCTTCCTTTGGCGATACACTGAAGGCTCCACGAAAACGGCAACGTCAATATCGCGAAACGACGGGGCGGAGAGAAACGAACCATGGATGTAGGCAAAAAGAATATCCGATCTGTCTGCGAGTATATTTTTTATATTCGCAATGATTTTCTCTTTTTCGCCTGGTTTAAGACTATAGTAGCTATTCATAGGTTGGATCTGTTTTCAAAAAAAGAAGGATGTGTCCCGTATATTCACGGTAATCACCAATCTCACGCTGGATATCGCTTAATTTCCCTTCAAGAACATCCCTGTTTATCATAATTTTTCGCTAAACGCTCGCAATGACTGCCGCCGCAAAGCGCGGAGTGGCCGCTCCTCAACAAAACGCCTAAACACATAGCTCACAAATGATGTATATTCGCCCGGATTACTCTCATAAAGAATATGTCCCTCGGCAATGACCTGCCGAAGAAAAAGGGAGGACATGCCCCCGAGAGAAACAAGCTCAAGACGAGGC
>JACQSC010000002.1 GCA_016206155.1 Candidatus Uhrbacteria bacterium
AAAACGTGTTCGGTCAAACGCGTGTACAAGACGCATACACGGGTAACGCTTTTGAAAATTCCAAAAAACGGTGGCTGTCTCCGCTCATCACAGAAAACGGCTCCTGACACCGTTTCGCTTGACTCTTATAATACAAGTAAATATCGCTTTCTCCGTCCTGATGATAGACCTCATCGGCATTCTTTAGTGTGTCGAGCGCTTCATTCTGCCGTCCGTCAAGCTCAGCGTGTTTATGGTGGACGATATGCTCCCAATATCATTTTGTAATCCTGATGTTTCTTTGGAGCACTGATTCTACTTCAATTATGTCCTCTGGGTCTATGATGCCATTTGTCATACACCAATGGTATCATGAGAAGAAACGACGTCAAGAACTGTGTAGAAAAACACAATGCCCGGAACGAAAAGCCGACCGGGCATAAATTGGGGTCTGGCTCAGTTTTTGCACCAGCAAAAACTGTGCCTGACCCCGTTCTGACGTGGTGATTATCTGAGCTTCGCGGCCGACTCCTCGGTCGCGACGTATACGCTGCCTGTTGCCGACCCGATCCAGAAGAACCAACGTTTGTGGACATCGCTCCACAAAACGTTGTTCCAAATGTTCGGGACCCGCGATCCCTGATCGTCCCCTCCCCAGGGGATTACTGTAAGGGGCCTCCATGCCGCCTCACCTTTATTTAAACGCCAGAGCGGACCATCGTCCGCCCCTGGCACTTTTTCCTCTCCGTATCCGTAACTGTACAATGGTGGATTTCTGGGGTTGTACCGCTTGTACCTGAACGCGAACGCGCTCCGGAATCCGACCCCGTGGTCAAGCTTTACGCCAGCCACGAGTTTTATCGTTCGCGTATATCCAGAGCCCATTAAAGGCCCTGTATTCGGGTACCAATTACCTGGATACCACGGAAGTCCTTCCGTTGTGAGGCTGTCGCTCCCCCACCGTCCTTCGGCTTGCGCGGACAGCCGCGCTGGAACGTTTGGCGATGCTGCCGGAGACAGCATCGCGACGTCATATGCCTGGGTTGCCGGCATTGTTTGCCAGAGGGACTCTAATACCCACAATCTGGCAGTCTCGCTGGTAGACCAGCCACAGCCTTCTCCGGCTGTGTAGCCAGCTCTGAGCGCGTCAACCTCGACATTCTGCTTCCTAACGAATTTGAATTGTACCTCGTCGTCGACGCCACCGAGAACAAGTCGAAATACGGCCCCGCCTGATGGGGCGTTGTAAATGTTATAAATCTTCGGAGTTGTATGGCAAAACCGTGCTTCTGATATGTGAAACCACCATCTATATACAAGAACATACACCTCCCCGTCAAGCACAGACATTGCAAATATGTCTGTGCGCTCATCCCATCTAAACCCAGCAAATCCGCCGGATCCGGTTATCTCCAGCATCTGAAGACCATTCCCTTGGGCAACAAGCTTCCCTGTTGCCCACGGGCCGGTAGGGCTAGGCGAGGGGATTGGTTGATCGGGAATGGTCGGCGTGGCAGAGGAAGGCGCCGTTGAGGGTGACGTGGCGTGTGGCGCTGGCGCTTGCGAGGCGCCGACTTTCGGCGTCAAGCTCGGTTTCGGCGAAAGTGTACCGGTTCCTCTCGCGCTCGACGAGACACCGACCTTGTCCTTGTCGCAACCCCCCGTCGCGACCGCAAGAACCATGGCAACCGAAAAAAACCTACCGATGCTGCTGGCCATGGTGTTTTCTCCTTTCACGAGAAAACCAGCGACCGTAACGTCAGCAGGAGATGCGCGCGCAAACGCGCGACCTCGTGATGACGAGACGATCTGGGTAACGCTAAATCCAATGGAAATGGGGTCTTGCTCAGTTTTTGCTACTGCAAAATCTGTGCCTGACCCCATTTCCATACACCCACATAATCAACAGAGTTTTCAACGAACAAAAAGTACCCTCCTCTTTTCTTTTATGTGAAATAACATACACCGAATTGGTGATTATTGTCAACTATTGCTATTGGTTGAGTGACCCGTTGTCAGAAAACGGAAAAACTGTGGCTAGCCACGCTTCCCACATACGCTATACAAGCCCTGTGAGAAATCTATCGAAGAAAACTATTCCTGCCACCATTTCCACACCATTTCCACATTTCCAACGACATCGTTTCATTTAGAAAGAGGACAAAATTCAGAGGAAGGACAGTCGGTTAAAGTCCACGTTCTATCATCAATTTTTTTTCCTGTACTGTCAAGATTTACGCATGTACGCGTGCATACCTTCCAGTTATCAACAACTTCCACGCATACTGGTTGATTCTTTAGGTCATATGATGCTCCGTCATAATACTGGTAGGCGGGACCGAATTGAATCCCACTCCTTCCTGATGCGGTTACTTTTTGGTCATCATGAAAGTTATCCATCCATCCTTGTCCGTCTCTAGCCGTCTTCTTAAACTTTTCGGGTAATTTGTCTTTCCCGATGCCATAATGAGGAAGAATAATATTCCATCCATTTAACGGAATGTGTCCATCATTTACATTTACCCAAAAAGAAACTTTTATGTCATTAGACATCGTACCTCTCGCAACATTGAAGCGGTCTTTTTCTAGTTTATCATTATAAACTCTTGGCCCATTTTTTATATCTAGACACTGCGTATCACTCCAATAATTATCCAGATTGCTGCTGTGGACAATTTTTTGATATTCTCTCTTTGCATCGTCCCATCGGTAATGCTCATATATTTTACGGAAGCGTGTTCTGCTTCGCAAATTATTAATATTCCCAAGGACAATTTTTTGTTTTTGCGGCTTATATTTATCTTTTATTACATCCCATTCAGGATTATCGTCTGGGCCAGACATTTCCGCTTCAATACATTTCTTGTCTTTAATATATTTGCATAAGCCTTCACCATCGCAATCACTTTCTAAATACCGTCGCTTGCTATCTTTTGGAGTATAACAGACACCAACACGATTAAGAACGATTTGATTAATGGCACTAACATTTTTAATCTGAATCGCATCTGTATTATAATCATCCTTGAAAGATTGATCCATAACCGCTTCATTTTGATCCGATACAACCCTAATAATTTCTGAACAGTATTTATGTTTATAGGATATTTTTACATCTTCTTCAAAAGAAGTTATCTCTTCGCGCTCTCTAAAGTTCAAAGTGATTCCACCAATAACAGCAATAGCCCAATTTTCGTTTAAACGCCAAGTTTCACGACTATTATTACATGTTGCTGTTTCCCATCCATCCAACTCGTCTTTACTATTAAATTTCGGTCTGATTGAGAAAAAAGCTTTGCCCTCTTGATCGTTGTTTTGACAACCGCCATCGAAAGCAGAATAATAATTAAGGTCATTACCTCCGGGATACATAATCGTTACTCCTAAATTATCATTGGACCATATGCTCGACTCATCACCACCATATCTGGTATCATAAAAAATTGAGTAACTATAATTTATAGACTCAATGTCTCCTCTTTTAAATGGATATAAATTATTACCAATTTTTTTGCCTTTTTCCTTGTCGTTTAGGAGAATGGATTCTATGTTGCCACCTTTCGCAGTCATATCAACCTGGCGTAAAAAAAAGTGATCATTATTCTTTCCACTCCACATATTAAAATTGTATTCTCTTTTACATTGTTTATCAAGACTCTCATTTCCGCTTCCTGGGTTTGGACTAAACGCTACGGAAATATTGCTGCATAATTTAAAAGTATCATAAGTATCTTGCCCGCGTGTAATTAATTCATCTCCTTTTCCAAGTATTGTAATTTTCTCCTCTGGCAGTACGCCTATTTTCACAGGGGGTTCAAATAAAGGTGCGGAAACTAACCCTGTTTCCTTAAGACAGTAAAATAGATTTTCTGGAATTTTCGGCATATATGTGTTGGAATCTTTATCCGAGAAAAGTGTCTGATAGCCGGTTTGGTCAATAGGAAACCAGTTCAGACAATAGTTTTCATAATAACGATAGACGCACTCGTCGGAAATTTCCTTAAATGTGCAATCATTATTAGTCTTGCATTGTATACCAGGACGCGTTTTGCAATATCCATTATTTGGCAACATGGGTCGTATGTTGTAATCTCTTTCAAACAATGGGTTTGGCTGAAGACAATATCCATAAATTCCTCCTGAACTCGTGTTGGTTGCCTGACATGCGTCAACAATTTCGTTTTTCTGAGCAAATCCTTTCGTATCTTGCTTTGGATAGAGACGGCAAGCATTAAGATACCCTGGGTGATCTATGCACGTGCCATTCTGTCCGCTGACAGGAGGACAATCTTCTGCTTTCGAACATGATTTGATCCAATCATTTGAGCAAACCTTTTGTTTGCTCCCGTCATCTCTTGTTATTGGAACAAGACTCGCATACACCAAATTTTGAGAGATGTTTCTAACCCCGCCAACATTATCTGCTGCCGTAGGCAACATTTCCGTGAGCCAATCGCCAAAATTAGCGCTGTATCCGCCTCTGGTCTTCACGCCGTCAGAAAACTTATAATCCGGGCGCGCGTAACCGGAAATAGTAAGAAGTTCTTTTCTCGCAGCCTTTTTGACGGTATCGGTATCGGTATCGCGCGTTCCGTCTTCCAGCAGGCGATTCAAATATGGCGCGGAAGAATATTTGACGAAGTTGCATGTCCCATCTTGTGTTACACTCCTGCTGCACGGTTTGCGCTCTTTACAAATTATATCATTGCCGCTTTTTTCGTACGCGGTGCACTCCAGCCAGACTTTGCACTGACGGTCTGGGCGGATTTTGACAAGGGTGTTGGAATCTTTTTTCGTCGCCACCGCGGAAGCTGTGAGATTTGTTGATCCGGGATTACTTGTATTTCCGCGTGCCGCTAAATAAAGCGCATCGGAGCTATACTGCAAATCCGTTTGCTTTCGCTCATACTTTCGCAAATAAGATCCTTTGTTATCAGAGAAGCGGTTATAACATACTTCTGGACTGAGGGAAGACGCTTCCTCTTTTTCGTCGCAATCGCTTTCAAGCTGTGGATTGCTATCACAGATACAATAGGTTTGCAAATCGGCTGCGCCAGTATCCTTAATGGCAGCATTCACGTTAGTTTTGCAAGCCTCTTCTGTTGTAGTATTTAGTACAACCGGACAGTTGTTATTAGCGGAATCACAGGATTGCGTTATTGTGATCGCGCAGTAATTGCCCTTTACAATATCATACTCATACCTCTGCAGTTTCTCATCATTAACCAGAATGCATCCTGCGCCAGGATTCACCTGGCCATCACATTTTTTTGTTTTAGCGTCAAAATCTTCGGTAAAATAATATTCTGGCTTACAGGAAATACCTGAGTCTGCGACATCGGTGCGGCCGTAGTTATCTTTAAGCCGGTAATCAAACGCGCATTTGCTTCCATGTTTGCAGACCGTATCTGCGTTTTCGGCGGTACACGCTGTTGGCCCCCTTGCTTCGTTGAGGCACTTCCCGCTTTCAGCAACCTCAATGCAGTTTGGATCCTTGATCTTTCGGCAACCGACCATATCGATGGGACACGTGAGCGCAAAAGCGGAAGTAGCGATAGTGCCACATGGGTTTTTTATTGCCGTATTGCAATTCTCCTGCACTCCATTAGTTATCGGGCAGTCGCTGTTCGTTTTGCAGACAATTGACGTTGTTCTATTGCATGTGTTGTAGAACCAGTTCGCTCCTTCGGATTCCGGGGGTTGGCACAGCCGTTTTCCGGGATCGCGGAAGTACGTCTCGCCTCCGCCTGTTTGAGTGTATGCTCGACAACCGAGATCGCCTTTTGAATCTGTGGTAGTTGGCGCGCGGCAGATACCGGATTCATAGGGTGACACATCGTTGTCATTAAACTTCGTCTGCGCCACCTGCGCCTCCTCGGGTGTGATTTTGAGATAGGCGATATTCCAATCTTCTTTGAACTTCCATTCATTGCGCGACTCGTCGGTTGCGGTGTTCTCGGATGTCTTTAGTTGTTCTCCTCCGTCTGCCTTTATCAAAAGCTTTGGCGAGCCATAGGCGGTACACTTGTTATCCGTCGCCCGGCATGCTTTTGCGTTATCTGGAATGAGATATTCAGTTCTATCCTTCAATCCCGTAACCTTTCCGCTACTATTGACAGTGTCACCCTGAGGAATCGTCGCCTGCACGCAGCCGGCCATCTCGTTGGGGCAAATACGCTGGAAGCTACGAATCGCCTGCTGTGAACCCTGCCGATCGGTGTACAGGGAACAGCCGGAGTAGGCGGGATTGTCGAAGTTTGGCGTTAGATCTGGCGGATTCGCATTCCGATCCTTTGGATTGAAACAGCGCGATTCGCGGTTCTCAACCCATGAATCGCGAATAACATACTCGATGCCTTCAACTTCCTTGACAATGATATCGTCGATTATAACATCCTTAATAGATTCTGTGTTCGTGTCAGTATCGCTCTTGTATACTGTAATCGTAATGCCTTTGCGATCCTCTGTTCCTATCTGCGCATTAAACTGAAAACGTTTCCAGCTTGTTCCTGTTCCTTCACTATGTTCTCCAAGTCCTCTGATCAACATGTCAGTATCTACAGATACTTTAGCGCCTTCATATGAACTTTTTAAATTGAAACTTATCTTATATGCTTTATTTTTTAGAAACAATATGTCTGCTTTCTTTATACTCAGAACACTCGTGCCAATAGGCGTAATCTTCGTGCTGTGGTCTCCCAAAATCTCTCCGTCATTTGAAATACGAACAAGACCGGTACCGGTCCATTTACCAACTTTTTCGTCTTCAAAATTATCATACGAAACCACGCGAACGTTGCCGGCTTGGGGCGCGCGGTACTCACGGCAATTGAGCGCGGCGGATGAGCAGCGGCGGCTCAAGCCTGGGCTGTATGTACTTGCGACACCGGCCTGGTTTTCAATGGTGCGGCGATACGAGGTGCAGTCAGGGGTGCGGTAAATGAGGTTGTCGGTATACCGATAGAATGGCTTGCCGTTTGCGTTGATAAACTCTCGACACGGAACTGAACCAATGCGCGGATCGTAGAGTGACTTTTCAGCTGTATCGGCGCTGCAGTCGCTGGGCTTTGCCGGATCGGCGCGCTTCGGCGCCAATTCAGTAGGCGTTGCTGAATCTTTATCGTGATCAACAAGCTCACCCACAACATAGTGCTTTTCTGGCTGGCCGCCAGCGGTATCTGAACCGACAAAATGATAGAACACCTCATTTGCGGGAATGTTTTCCGGATTGTCTTCCTTCACGCAGTGCTGGAGATAGGTAAAGTAGTCTTTCTTCTCGCCGCCGCGCTTCTCTTCATCAAGGTTGGTAAACTCTTCGCATCCCACGTCGGCAACCGAACACTTCTGCGCTGTCGCGGCATTGAAGTAGACATAGCGCGCAACCTTCACTTCTGTATCGTCCGGATCATCAGGATCACTGAGCGGCTCGAACAATGTTTTCTGTTCGGCGTAGTTGTAGATATTCGCGCACGCCGCGGGACAGCGATACTGATACCGCTTCACCGGATCGGAATCGGCGGAGTCATCTGGCGACTTTCCGGTGACAGCAATACTATCGTTCTCTGGCAGATATTGTTCGCATCCGACATATTCTTGTTTGCAAAGCTGTGTATATGCTTTGCACTCCTCGCGCTTATACCACTGAACTTCGGTTCCATCCGCTTTGACGCCATTGACGCCGCAATTCAGCGATGCCGGCGGAAGGCGAAGATATTGCGGCGTGCCTGCAGGACCATCAACTTGACGGCAGCCCTCTGCTTTTGGTTCACACTTTTTGGCAGATGATGCAAAATATACTTTATCGGTATCCAGCCAATCCTTTCGCACGCCATCTTCGGCGAATACCTTTTTTCTATTGTCCGGCGCAAGCATAACGCGCTTGCTAGGGTCTGTAGAGCCTGTTTTGACTTGCTGTGTCTTGCTATACCACTGGCATCCGGCATTCTCTTGCGTACAGATTCCTTTTTTATTGTCTGCGAGTGAACTTGTCAGAACAGTCAAGGGCTGTTTTGTTTCAGTGTCGGTAAATGACTGACATGTGCTGTAGATTTCATTACATTGCGTACCGACAAAATGCGCTATGGTTTCCTCTTTGAGACAATAGCCATATCCTCTCACACACTCGCCTTTTTCGTTCTCCCCCAAGCAGGTCTGATAGTCAACGCATGCTTTGCCGCGGACAATCTGAATTTCCGGTTTTGTTTTATTTTTATTTTCAATGTCTGTATCATCCGGAACCTGCACCTCTAACTCCTGAATCACTTGCGGGCCATATCCTTCCAACATACATTTTGTTGGAGGAATTTTAAGCAGCCAGTTCGGGTCAACCATTTGATAAAAGGGGCTTATTGGATTATTAAAATGTTCCTTGAGCAATCCGAGCGTGCAGTTTTTTTCATTACACACAGTAAATAATGCCTCCTTATCACTTTTTTCACGACTCTTCTCCTTGATATACAAAGCCGCGAGCTCCCACGACACGGGAATTACGCGGTATTTGCGTAAAATGACCAGTGAGTTATATGGATACTGTTTTGTTGTGTTTGAAACCTGCGGTTGATCATCATCTATATTAGATAAAAAATTAAAACCAAAGATACCGTTTGGATCAAGGAGTTTCGCGTCAATTGCTTGCTGAACCGTCATGCCTTCGCGAATCGCGCGAGCAAAGTCCTCGTCAATGGCGCAGGATTCCGGATCTGCCGCCTTCTGCTCCACGCTTACATTCGCAGTTGTGCCAGGGTTATAGCACAGAGTGTTATTTCCTGTTGCTGTAATTTTGCTCAACACATCCCAACTCTGCTCTCCTGTGTATTTCAGCTCATCAAATGCAGCAAGGGTTGCTTCGGCAAATGCTTCGGTTCCAGCGTCAGGATCAGCGTCAGGAAAGTAAAGTGATCTATTTCTTGCATATTTACTCAACGCCGAAATGCCTGAGGGAGTCTTGGGTTGTCTGCGGACAATCCGCTTGCGCAGGCCGTCTTTGACAATATCAAGCGTAGTCTGTAAGAATGTAGCGCCGGCGGTGATGACAAGGTCGGCTACGATGTGGCCTACGGTCTTGAGTTCGGATCCTGCGCCAAAGTTGGTATCTATCACTTGATCAACGACAGCTGTCACATTCTTTACTGGCGTTGTGATTGTTGTCTTTGCAAGATCTTTTACCGGAAGGAAACCACCAGCAGCTGCGATTGTTGTATAGTCTGTGATGCCTAGCTGATGGGCAATATCT
Organism: Candidatus Uhrbacteria bacterium; assembly: GCA_016206155.1. Classification (GTDB taxonomy): domain Bacteria; phylum Patescibacteriota; class Patescibacteriia; order JACQRZ01; family JACQRZ01; genus JACQSC01. The sequence continues at coordinate 9,212 of JACQSC010000002.1, forward strand.
TTGACATCATGGCCCGCCACAGAGACTTTCAGCGAGACACCCAGATCGCTTGTTTCGGGGTTCACGAGCGCGGCAAGATTCTGCCACGCATCAATCGTCTGCTCGCTCAAGAGACCTCCGGGTTCAAATCCGGCATTGGTAATAACGCGTGACCAATTCTTTTTCAATACATCCAAGGGGCAAATGGGTTTTCGCTTTGTTAGGCTGATGTCGTCGCCAAGGCCGAGAAAAATTTTGAGAGCAAAGTCCGCCTCGGGCTTGCACACGATATCAACAATAGTACGGCCAACCTCGGAGAGCGCGCCGGTCTGACCACGCACTAAATCGCTGTCTTTTTTTTGATGCTCGTTTCTGATGGTTTTGATGGCGGTGGAGCTCTCGGGGTCTGCTTCCGCGAAGTCTTTATCTGCCTTTTTGTTATGCGCGTCAATTTCATCAAGCTTGAGAAGCACGTCGTCCCGCTTGCCTTGGCAGCCTGCCACAGGAGGATTACTGCGACATGTTTTCTCATCTTCTCTTGCTTTTTCAAGATCCTTGTTCAATGCTGAAAGTTTCGTGGAATAAGTATCGCGCACTCCATACGCTCTAAACCTTCCTTTGTTGTCTTCATAAAATTTTTCTTGCTCTTTTGCTTTTGCTTGCACCTGATCGGCAATACCATCGCATTCCGCTATTTTTTTCGTTATATCGTTTGGGTCGGCTAATCCAATAGACTCAGCATTACACGTCTTTAGTTTATAATTCAGGTCCCCTCCCTCCAAGGAAATCTGTTTACCCTTTTCCACCGTTTGTTCGAGCGATTTATACACCTCCCCCTCCTTCTTCTGCGCCTCATACTCATTCGCCATGCCTTGAACAAGACCCTCAACTGCCGCGCCGACTGCTTCATTCCCTGCCTCTTCCCAATAGTCGTCCCATGGCCTTGTTTCAAACGCCGGTCCCTTCCCCCTGCCGCCTTTGAACGTATCGTTTATCCATGTCTTGGTAATATTCTCTACTCCCCTTTGAACATATTTTCGCAAAACAACATACAGCGCCGACTCAACTGCCTTCAGCACGCCCTGAGCAATGATCCGAGGAATATCAATAACTGTTACGCTTGGTCCAAGAGCGCGCGCGGGATGGGAAGGCGCGACAACGGCGAGCGAACCCGCCAAGAGCGTCATAACAACTAACGCGGCGATGAATTTGTGCTTTATGCTTTGCATGGGTGGCAATTAGTATATCTTATAGATATTTTTCAGCCGACTGCTGGGCGTGAAAGCAAACAATGTTCATCGGCCCTTCTTTATGCGCCAACAGTACCTCCGCAGCCCGAATGTCATCGTATGCTTTTTCAAACCATTCGTCGGATAATACATGCTGATTACTTGTATGCATGTTTTTTTTCATAAATAATCCTTCCTTTTGTTACAATATCCTCAACAAAAAAATCTCCGAGATCAAGTCGTCTCCGAATTTTTGCCGGGGAATATACAAGAATGTCAACGGCAATCTCTCCGTTGATAATATCGTGCACCTTTTTATGTTCGGCAAAAAAATCTTTTTTTGTCTCACCAACCTTTTTAATAATACATAAATCAAAATCACTGTCTCGTGTTGGTCGTCCCCATGCATATGAACCGAAAAGAATAATTTTCTCCGGTTTATATTCACGGGCGATACGGCGCGTAACTTTTGTAAGTTTTTTTAACTCGGCTTCTTTGTTCATATCTTACTGTTGCTGTTTTGAATCAATGGTGGTCTGCGCATTCTGGAGCGCTTGATAAAAGATTGCTTTGAGCTGGGTCTCGTCAAGCTGTTGGAGCTGGGTGAGATGTTCTTGCGAAAGCTCGCCCGTTTCCTGGAGCAGCTGGATGATCTGGGGCTTGTTGAGGTTGTTGAGCTGCTGCAGAATTTGTTGCTGGGACGCAGCGCCCGCGCCCGCAGAAATGGGGTCAGGCACAGATTCGCGGGGCGAAATTGAGCCAGACCCCGTTTTTGCAGTCGCCTGCTTTTGCTTTTCAATCTCAATGGCTTTCTTGAGGCTTTCGCGATAGATGCTGATAAGTTCCGCGTCATCAACATCGGCAAAGTCGTCGTCGGTAAATCCCTGTTTCTTTAGCAGCTCGCGTACCTGAGCGGGAGTCAAGGATTCGAGTTTTTTGAGATCTTGCTCCAGCGCGGAAACGGGGTTGGCGCTCACCGCTTGTCCGGTAGGCAGACTCGCCACGCTCGATGTGACGGGCGCAAAGCATGTCTTTCCTGCGGCGCAATTGGGATCGTTGCCGCTCTTGATCTCTATCGCGTCGTCATAGCTGTCGCTATCGGTATCTTTGAGATACGGACTTGTCTTATGCACATTGATCTCGTCATAATCCGAGAGTCCGTCACCGTCAGTATCTTGCTTTTTAAGGGCTTCCGTATCCTCCTCTTGCTGTTGTTGGTCAAAGAACTGCGCGAGCTGATCGCTTTCTGCGCGGGAAATCTGCGCCTCAAACGGTCTCGTTATCTGCAAACGCACTTTATAAAACCCCAAACCAAGCGTCACCACGCCGACAAATAACAATGCGACCAAGGCTACGCGCTGTCCGGTTTTTGAATGAGGTCTCATATGCTTCAATTATATATCTTTGACACGTTCGGGTAAAGGGGATAATAATGTATTCGTAAGCCCAACTTCATACGACGCTTCTTGCCAAGGACAAACGAGAATATTCGCCACCCGTCTTTTCCGTGGTTCACGACTCACGCAGATGCCTTCACTCCCCGGCACGCTTTGAACAACTAACCGCAGCGGGCGGAGCGCCCCGTCACTGACGAATTCTGCTGACTTGAATTCAACAAATAAAGGAGGTGCGCCCGGACGCTCGATAACACAATCAATCTCTATATCATGCGTGGCAAAATACGAGAACACAAAATCTTTCTGCCCATAGACGCTCAGTCGCAAAAACTCTGTGATAAAAAAATGTTCAAACGCGCGACCATACTCCGTAGTGCCCGGATACAACGGAATAGTCAATGTGCCGGCGAGTGCACGGGCAACTCCTGTATCAAAAAAATAAAACTTGGGATGCGTCTTCTGGCGCTTGCGAATTGACCGCGCATAGGCGGGGAGAAGAAATCCAAGCAGCGTATCTTCAAGAATGCCGTAATATGATTGAACGGTTTTTGCTTGAACGCCTGCCTCTCGCGCACTATTTGACCACGAAAGAATTGACCCATTCTCTGCCGCGGCAGCGGGAAGAAAATTGCGAAACCCATCGAGATTCCTGATCAGTCCCTCGCTGTGAACCTCTTCCTTTACATAGGTCTGAACATAGCTCCGCAAAAAATTCTGCTTTTCATCATCTGCTGAAAGTGAAAAAAGCTTTGGCAGCGTCCCGTAGGAGAGTGCTCCTAGAAGATTGAACTCATTGTCCAATTCAAGATGTGAAAACGGTGCAAGTGAAAAAGTAAATGCCCGTCCGGCGAGCATATTGGCTTGCCCTCGTTTAAGTTTGCGCGCCGACGATCCTGTCAACGCAAAAAAAATATCCCTCGTCTTCTCCTCAATAAACCGATGGACTTCGTCAAGAAGAAAGGGCAATTTCTGGATTTCGTCAATGACGACCCAGCGGATTGAAAGAGGAAGTGCGCGCAGTTCTTCGGCAAATGTTTGCGGCCTGCGGACATAGCGTAACTCGGTCTCGATGTTAAGAAGATCGATATAATAGGTCTTCTCTTTTGGCAATGCCTCTTTCAAAAGTGTTGTTTTACCAACCCCTCGAGGACCAAAAAGAAAAAAAGAGTGATTTTGTGGAATTTTTAAAAGCCTTTTTATCATTTTATCGGCATTTTTAGTATTATACTATCAAAATTATCGGCGTTTTTAGTATACTACATGGTGTATCAATCTGTCAATGTCTTGCTTAGCGCGGCACAAAGCGCCTTCCACTGATCGAGTGAGAGCTCTTGCGCCCGAGCAGTCGGGGGAATGTGCAGCTGGCTAAAGATATCAACAATCTGGATCCCGGCCTTCGCCGGGATGACAGGAGCAAGATTGGAAATGAGGAGTTTGCGCTTATGGGCAAAGCCTGCGTGAACAACGCGGAAAAAAACGTGGTCAGAAATAATGGAAATAATGGGGTCAGGAGCAATTAATTTAATTGCTCCTGACCCCATTATTTCCATTATTTCTATCACTGCACTGTCAACGTTCGGCCGCGGGGAAAAGCACGTACGCCCAACCGAGAATAAGACGCGCGGGTGCGCATAATACTGAACCGCAACCGCAAGAAGGCTCATGTGCGGCGGCTGTGCGCAGATGCGCAACGCCACCTCTTTCTGAATAAGCAATATCATTTTTGACGGCACAACATCAGCTTCGAGAAATTTTCGAATCAAAAGCGATGTGATGTTGTATGGAATATTGGCAACGACAAAATAGTTCGTAGTTTGTAGTTCGTAGTTTGTGTGGTCGAAGGTGCGGGCGTCATCGTGGATGATTTCTACGTTTGGATAGTCTTTGCACCGTTCGCGCAGAATAGGAATCAAATCGTTATCGATCTCGATGGCGATAACGCGTCTGGCGCGGCGGGCAAGAAGCACCGTAAGATTGCCAGTGCCTGCGCCGATTTCAACGACCGTATCTGTCGGCTGAATGGCGGCGGCGGAAACGATTTTTTTTAGCACATTCCCATCGTTGAGGATATGCTGGCCGCGCCATCGTTTTAAGGTAACGCCTTTCATGGTGTGCTGCCTATGGGCGCCGGCTTTGCCGCATGGCTTAAGAAAAAATACAGAAGAGAAAATAGCGCGGCAAGAACAAAGGCTCCGCTCCACGCGTCTGGAACGTAGTGAAACCATACCGCGAGGAACGCCGCGACGATAATTTTTCCAACCGTCAAGCTCATTTCAAAAAAAATCACCGTGCGCACGACGCTTGTCTTGGACGCATGAGCGTATAATCCGCTAAAGAATGGCAGGGCAAAGGCATACTTTGTCGTACGCGAGAAAAAATCGGCAAACACAACACCCCCTGCGCCGCGCACAAAAACGCGAAGCAACCAAGAGATCGAAAGAAACAGGGTGGTGAGGCGAAGCACGCGTTTTCGGTCAGAGATGTCAGTCAGCTTCCCAACATATAAAATGGTCAATGACGTGATCAATGTGGAAATCGTGATTGCCGCGCCCGTAGTGACAAAATTTTCAAATGTGAGAAAAATAAAAATTGGCCAAATGGTCAGCGCGACGAGCTCTTCTCCAAAACCCATGCACCCAAAGAGGTGGTGACGGTTTTCCCGCGCGGCAAGCGCGATGTACGGCTCCCTATATCCGAGCGAGGATGGCTGAAAAACTTCTTTTGTCGTCAACAGAGGAATAGTTGAAAGAAGAATGATGACACACATCACCGTAAAAAGTCCCGTAAAGCCAAACGTGGCTATCAAAAGTCCGCCGGCAATTGGGCCAATGACATAAGAAAGCGAGTCAAGGATCGCAACAATGCCGACCTCCCGCCCGCGCTCCCCAGCTTTGCTAAAAAACGCAAAGTCCGCGTGGTACCCGGGCCAAAAAAACATCTTCTGCAGAACGAGCGCAAGGATTGCAAGTCCTACAAAAATCGGCGACCGCGGAATCTGAAGCAAGAGTATAAGATACACTACGAGAAAAACCGATCCGAGTATGATCCCATGCTCAAACCCGCGCCACTTCACAAACTTCGCGCCCAGAGGCATTGCAAAAAAATAGAGGACATACACCGCAAAAAAATAAAGCATGATCTGTGAGATGGAAAAACCGACTTGATAGAGATAAATCGGTTCGAACAGCATGCCGGCGGCAAGCGCGAAGTTGAGCATGGTCATCGTCAGATAGAGCTCTTTCAGTTCCCGCGGCAAATGGGAGGGAAATAGTGTCCGCTCCTTTGCCACGCCTGAAGCAATCAATTTTTTGAAATCAACGTGATGCATGTAATTTCAACTTTATACTTTCAACTTTTGACTTTTCTTACCGAGCGACATGTATTAATCATAATGGCAAGAATATGATTCGTCTCTTCAAGCAATGGTTCGACCAGCGCCGGCTTCAAAAGTCCGCCGTCTATTATTACTTCAAGCCAAAAGGCTGATTCATCAGCTTCTTCGACAACGATACCCAGTTTTGAGGCAAATTCTGCGCGGGATCGCGCTCGAAGCGCAGCGCGATAATTCGCCCCTACTGATGTTCCGCTCCGTACTAATTGATTTCCAATTGCTCTGCCGGTAGACGTTTTCGGTAATGCACTCACCAACTTTATGATCCTCAGAGCATATTCCTTTGTTCTTTTTCTCAATTCGTTCTTATCCATAAAGTCTAAAGTTGAAAGTTGAAAGTTAATACGCTATAATCCTACCATGAACACCAGCATCTTCAAAGCATACGACATTCGCGGTATTGTTCCATCAGAAATCAACGCGCAAACCGCGGTGCATATCGGCCGCGCGTTCGCAACCTTCCTTCGGCGGGAAACCGGCAAGAAGCGGATTGCCATTGCGGTTGGACAGGACAATCGCGTCCACTCGCCTGAGTTATTTTCCGCGCTCGTTTCCGGCCTTGTTTCCGCTGGTGCGGACGTTGTTGACATCGGCCTTGCGTCCACGCCATTTTTTTACTTCGCGGTTTCGCACCTTCGTCTCGATGGCGGAATCAACGTCACCGCATCGCACAATCCTCCTGAGTATAACGGTTTCAAATGCGTACGCAAAAACGCCGAACCAATCGGCGTTGAAACGGGCTTGCGTGAAATTCAAGCGCTGTTTGAAAAAAGCAGCGCGCGCGTTAGTGTCCGGAACGTCATGGATGAATACATCCAAAAAAATCTCAAACTCGCGCCAGTCGGCGATTGGTCAGGGCTCCGCGTCGCTATTGATACCGGCAACGGCGTCTCCGCGCTCATGATCAAAGATCTGATCGCCGCGACAGGGCTTGCGGTCATACCATTATATTTTGAACTCGACGGCACGTTCCCCAATCACATGCCCAATCCACTCAAAGAAGAAAATATCGCCGCCTTAAAGAAAACCGTTGTCGACGAGAAGTGCTCATGTGGCATAGCGCTTGACGCCGACGGTGACCGCTCAATTTTCATCAATGAAAAGGGAGACGTGGTTCCCTCGGATCTCTTGACGGCGCTTGTCGCCGGACTCTTGCTCAAAAAAAATCCCGGTGAAAAAATCTGCTATGACGCAACATCAAGCTGGACAACTCGCGAGGTCATCAAAGAGTGCGGAGGCGTCCCGATCATCTCGCGCGTAGGCCATTCTTTTATCAAAGAAACAATGCGCAATGAACATATTCTGTTCGCCGGGGAGCGGAGCGGGCATTTCTATTTCCGCTTTAGCAACCTTGGCTATTTTGAAGCGCCGCTCCTTGTCATGATCGCGGTCCTCAACCACATGGCAGAGACCAACCAACCGCTTTCCACCATTATGGCGCCGTTGCAGCGCTATTTTGCAACCGGAGAAATAAATTTTGAAGTGCACGACAAAAGTGCGGCGATGAAAAAAGTTGAAGAGCGCTATGCTGATGCAAAAAGCGTTTCATATCTTGATGGCATCACCGTGGAATATGACGATTGGTGGCTCAATCTTCGCCCATCAAACACCGAGCCGTTATTGCGGCTGAATCTCGAAGCGCGTACCGCTGAATTGCGCGACAGCAAACTCCGAGAGCTCACCGTGCTCATAACGAAGAATCAGGAATTATGAATCAAGAATTAAGCAAGAAAATGCAATCATTTACTGATTTCAGAGCATGGCTAGAAGGTCATGTGTTTGTTCTCATAAAATTACGAATGGCTTAATCAAGGGCACAAAAACAATCATTCGTAATTCTTAATTCGTAATTCATAATTCTGCATGACCATCGGCGTATTCGATTCTGGTATCGGGGGACTCACGGTGTTAAAGCACCTAGTGCGTGTGTTGCCTGAATACGACATGCTCTACCTGGGCGATAATGCGCGGGCGCCCTACGGTGACCGATCCGCGGATCGCATATATGAGTTCACTCAGCAAGCGGTTGCTCATCTTTTTGAAGAAGGGTGCGCGCTGGTTATCCTTGCGTGCAACACCGCCTCATCCGAAGCTCTGCGCCGACTGCAACAAGAGTTCCTGCCGTCACACTTTCCCGACCGGCGGATCTTGGGCATTCTTATACCCGCGGCGGAACTCATTGAAAAAAAATACGCGCAGAAGAACATTGGCATTATCGGAACGCGCGCAACCGTGCAATCAAACGCGTATCTTCGCGAGATTGAAAAACGCGGCATGGCGCAAAAAAAAGTTACTCAAATCCCGTGCCCCCTATTAGTCCCATTGATTGAAGAGGGGTGGCAGGATACACCGCCCGGCCGGCAGATCCTAAAAAAATACCTCTACCCGCTCAAGCAAAAACAGGTTGATGTTTTGGTCCTTGGCTGCACGCACTACGCGCTCATCAAGGATCGCGTTGCCCGAATTATGGGAAAGAAGGTCGCCGTCATAGATACCGGATCCGCGGCGGCCGCATCATTAAAAAAATATCTATCCTGTCATCCCGAAATTGAAAAAACTCTCTCAAAAAACAGCGCCGTCCGCCTACTCTCAACCGATACGTCCGAGCGCATTTGCAGCCTCGTTCAGCGTTATTGGGGTAGCGCGCTGCCAATAGAACAAATTACCCTTGAGTAATATGTTCGACATCAGATGTCGAACATTTGGTGTCACTCATAGAGACCGATGCGTCTTTTAATCATGATCATTTTTTTCTCAGCGTGCTTCTTCGCGCGCGATGCGCCATCGGCGAGAAGGGCGCGCAGATTATTCTCATCCCCTCGATACTGCCCATAGCGTTCCTGAACGGGTGCAAGAAACTCAATTAGGACTCTTGCAAGGCCATCCTTAAACTCTTTGTACCCTCCTTGGGCATACGCTTTTTCAATATCGGATATCGCTTGGCCAGAGAGCAGATGATAGATGGTCAAAAGATTGGCGAGCGCCGGTTTCTTCTTTGCGTCAAAGAGGATCTCGCGCCCCGAATCCGTTACGGCACGCTTGATTTTTTTCTTCACTAAGTCAGGCGTATCAGAAAGAGCGATATATCCATCGACCGATCCTGTCTTCTCCATTTTTTTAGCAGGGTTGTCTAGCGCCATAACGCGCGCGCCATGTTTCATGAGCATGCTTTTAGGCACCGTGAACGTCTCGCCAAAACGCCCATTGAAGCGCCGCGCAAGCTCGCGCACAAGTTCAACGTGCTGTTTTTGGTCTTCGCCAACGGGTACGCCCTCAGTATCATAGAGAAGAATATCGGAAGCCATCAAGACGGGATAGTCAAACAAACCCATATTGATGTTGTCAGGGTTGCTCTTGCTCTTCTCTTTGAACTGGTGCATTGCTTTTAGCTCGGAAATTTTTGCAATGGTGTTCAGTATCCAGCCTAACTCCGCGTGCGCCGAAACGTGCGATTGCACAAAGAGCGTACTCTTCTTCGGGTCGAGACCAAGCGCGAGATACCATGCCGCCGCGTCAAGCGTGCGCCTCCGCAATTCGGAAGGGTCAATCGCTACGGTCAACGCGTGAAGATCGACAACGCAATAGATGCACTCATGCGCATCTTGCAGCGCTATCCATTGAGAGAGAGCGCCGATGTAATTGCCGAGATGCAGATCGCCGGATGGCTTGATGCCGGAAAAAATTCGCATAGGTTGGAATTAAGAATCAAGAATTACGAATTAAGAATTACGAATGATTGACTTCGTGCCCTTGATTAACCATTCGTAATTTTATGAGAACAAACACATGACCTTCTAGCCATGCTCTAAGATCAGTAAACGATTGTATCTTATTCCTGCTTAATTCTTGATTCATAATTCTTAATTCTTCATTCTTGAGATCAGTAAACGATTGTATCTTATTCCTGCTTAATTCTTGATTCATAATTCTTAATTCTTCGTACTATACAGAGTAGATAATAATAGAGCGCCAACGCCTCCTTAGATTAAACCTTGATAATCACCGGCAATACCATCGGCCGTTTCTCAGTGCGTTTGAATAGAAGCAATCCGACATCATCGCGAATACGGTTGCGCACCGGCGACCAATTCTCAACATCATTGCAGGTATATCCGTCAACAAGCTTGCGCACCATACCGCGCACTTCGGCGATCAAGCGCTCGGATGTCTTAACATAGACGAATCCGCGAGAAATAATATCGGGAGATCCCACAAGCTTTCCGTCCTTGTCAACGGCGGCAATAACCACAACCATGCCATCTTGTGCCAACACCTTGCGCTCACGCAGGACAACGTGCTCAATATCGCCAACGCCCAACCCATCAACCATCACGTTGTCAACTTTAATTTTTTCAGGGCTGATGCGTGCCGTTCCCGTCTGATCAAATTCAATTATCGTTCCGATGCCGATAACAAAAAGCGATCGGTCGTCCCACCCCATGGTTCGTGCGAGCTCGGCGTGGTGCACAAGCATATATCGCTCGCCGTGGATCGGCATAAAGTATCGCGGACGAACCAATCCAAGCATCAACTTCAGCTCCTCGCGATATCCGTGGCCCGAGGTGTGCACGTCAAACATCTTGTTATAAATCACGTTTGCGCCAAGGGTGTACAACTCGTTCATGAGATTGGTCACCGCACGCTCATTGCCCGGAATCGGCGAAGATGAAAGGATGATCGTATCCTTGGGCTGAATCTTCACGTGCTTATGTTCGCCTTTTGACATCCGCACCAACGATGATGTCTCCTGTCCCTGGCTTCCGGTAGACAAAATAACGACGCGCTCATCGGGAACGTTCCTCAGTTGGTCAATTTTTATCAGCGTTCCGCGCGGCATTTTCAAATATCCCAAGTTTGCGGCGGTGGTGAGCACTTTTTCCATACTCATACCAGACACTGCCACTTTACGATTCAGATCAACGGCGGCATTGATAACTTGCTGAATGCGACTGATGAGGGAGGAAAACGTGGAGACGATAATACGGCCCGGGGCCTTTGCGAGAAGAGATTCAAGGTTTGCTTGAATGTCTTTCTCAGACTGACAATATCCCGGCACCTCCGCGCGCGTGCTATCAGAACACAACAACAACACTCCCTCTTCGCCGAGCCTGGCAATTTTCCCAAACTCTGTCGGACGCTGATCCTGCGGAGTGTGGTCAAACTTCCAGTCACCGGTATGGATAATGGTGCCAACCGGCGTGCGCACCGCAACGCCAACGCTATCGGGAATATTGTGGTTGACACGGAAAAAGTTGAGGCGAAAAACGCCCAGCTGCAATGAGTCATCAGGATGAACCTCGATACAGCGCACATGGCGCGTCAAATTAAACTCTTCCAGTCGGTCACGAAGCATGCCAAGCGTCAAACGGGTGCCATAGACCGGCGGAGACCCAATATCCTTAATAAGATAGGGAATGGCCCCCATGTGGTCGAGATGGCCATGCGTGATGATAATACCTTTCAATTTTCCCTTGTGCTGTTTGAGATACGACGTATCGGGAATGACAAAGTCAATGCCTGGCATGTTCTCGGTGGGGAACATGACACCCATATCAATCACGACAGCGTCATTGCCATATTCAATGACCATCATATTACGACCAAACTCCCCGATCCCCCCAAGCGGAATCACGCGCAATTTGGCGTGGTCCAAGCGCGGCGCGCCTCTGCGACCGAGGCCTGATTGCCGTGGCACCCGGGTGCGCGAAACCACTTTTGGCCGCCCATATCCCCGCAATCGCGAGGACGCGTTTGATAATGATGCGCTTCTCGTCGCTACGGCGAGAGAGGCCGCTGGTTCAGAAACATGTTGTGCTTCCATGAAATAATGCTTTACAGCGTTATAAATAATACAGCTTTGATAGTAATCGACCATCAAAAGCCAGAATAATAGTTAAAGAAAATAGCAATTGCCGCGGGTGGGACTCGAACCCACACATCCTTGCGAACACATGGCCCTGAACCATGCGCGTCTACCAGTTTCGCCACCGCGGCATAGATATCAACGCTTCCATTGACGCTTCGATGTAATATACCACTTCGCGCTATCGCTAAAACGATCCGCGGGATAGGCAATGCGCCTATGATCAGAAACGCCCTTAATCTTTTTGCTCATCATCATACTGTGCGTTGGCGCGTAGAGAAAGATTGCCGGCATCTCCCGCGCAAGTATGTCCTGAAATGTTCGATAGAGCTCCGCTCGCTTTGGAGCATCTGCGGTTACACGAGCGTTTTCGAGCAATGCGTCCGCCTCCTTGTTGGCAAACTTTGAAAGATTCAATCCCGGCGCATTCGCCTGTGATGAATGCCAAAATGGATACAGGTCCGGATCAGAGCCCACAACCGCTCCATATAAAAGTATATCGTATTTTCGGGGATTCAGCACGAGCTCCTTCATTGTTCCTTGCGGCTCGTAGGTCAATGCCACCGTTATACCCATACGCTCCCACATTTCCTTGATGATTTCGGCAATGCGCGCGCGCTCTGGCGTATCGACGGTCGCCAATTCAAGAATGAGTCCGCGCTTTCCTTCTTCATCCTTTTTCAATCCGGCTTCATCAAGCAGTTCCTCGGCTCGCTTTATATCATAGGGATACTTTTTTATATCGGCATGATACCCCAAAAGTCCCTCGGGGATTGCCGAATGAATCACGCTTCCCTCGCCGGCCACACCCTCCAAAACCAGTTGTTCTTTATCAAGCGCGAGCGCCAGCGCGCTGCGTACCGGCGCGCGTGCAAGCTCTTTTTTCCCTTCGTTGTTGATGAACAGCGCGGTATATTGCGGTAGTGAAAGGCTATACGAATAAAGTCCCCCCTCGCGAGAAAGCGTTTCTCTAAATTCGCGCGGCACGAAGCTCACTCCTTGTACGTGACCATTCTTCAAGCCCTGGACCGCTGTCTGCATATCGGGATAAAACTTAAATATGAACTTTTCGATATGCGGCTTCTCGCCATAAAAAGTATCGTTGCGCGAGAGCGTATACGAACGAATTGTGCCGTCTTTTTCTTTTTGGAGGGAGCGGAATTTCCACGGACCGGTACCGACCGGCTTTATGTTCAGCGCCGAAAGAGGAAACTGTTCATTGGATAGCTCCCGCCACAGATGCTCTGGCAGAATAGGGAGGGTGGCGAGATCCAAAAATGGCGCGAACGGCTTTTGAAGCGTAAATACAACCGTTCTGGAATCCGTTTTTTTTACGGTGATATCTTTGTAGCTGGCGTAGAGCGTGCTTTTTATATCAGTATCCTGCACTTTTGCCATGGTGAAAAGAACGTCTTGCGCGGTAAATGGCTCCCCGTCATGCCACGTCACTCCCTCGCGCAGGATAAAGGTATACTCTTTCTGATCATCGGAAATCTTCACTCCCTCGGCCAAGTCGGGAACAAGCTTGCGATCCGGAGTATAATGCATCAAGCCTGAATATACGAGACCAACAAGATCGCGGTCACTATCGTTCGTCAGGAGGAAAAGAGGATTGATCGCGCTTGGTGATCCCACCAGCCCCTCGCTGTACGTTCCTCCAGACCGCGGCACCTCAACGGTCAACGCCTGATACGCTTTTCCCGAAAGAAAAACAGCATTGATAAGCACAATAATTCCGAGAACCTGCACCAGACGATATTCTCGCCGAGAAAGAATCCGATGTAGATATTTCAGCTTGCGTAGTGAAAAATTTTTCTTCCCGGAGAGCGATCCAGCGAGCTGAACGTCAAGCGTCACGTGCGAGGTGTCTCGATTTCTCCAGAACTGTGGTGAAAAAAATGACATACCCTGATCGTAACTCGTAACTCGTAACTCGTAACTCGTACGAATGCTATTCAGGAAATATCAGTATGTTCTATTATGCCAAAAATATGCGCGCAAGCGAAGATGCGAAAAAAATGATAGCAACACCGATAGTAACCATGAAAAGAATCTTTTCTACACCACGCTTTGCGCGATAGACGTTTCCCTCCCCGCCGAATGCGCCCGAAAGGCCGGTACCACGTTGCTGCAGCAGAATACAAACAATCAGGAGGAGTCCGCTCACTGCCTGAATAATGGTCAATACTTGAATCATGCCTTTTAGGGAATAGGTTTTAGGGAATAGTGACTAGTATAGGGCAAACGCTGAAAATGTCAACCCAAACGCTCGCCATCCATGCCCCGCAGACGCGCAATGCGATCCTCAATCGGCGGATGCGTCGAGAAAAGGCGCATCATCCAATCTTTTGATCCCTTGAACGGATTTGAAAAATACAGGTGCGCGGTCGCGTGATTGGCGTGCACGAGAGGCCGTGTCTCTTGTCCGATCTTCTCAAGCGCTACGGCAAGCCCCTCGGGGTACCGCGTCGCCAGTGCGCCTGATGCGTCAGCCAAATATTCTCGCTGGCGGGAGACGGCAAGTTTAATCAACTCTGCAATAACCGGCGCAAGAATCATGAGCGCGAGGCCAATGATGAGCAGTGCGGGATGTCCGCCTTTTCCCCGATCATTATTTCCGCCAAAAAATTGCGCGCGAAACAACCAATCAGACAACAATACAATAACGCCAACCAGCACGACAACGATCGTCATGACCAATATATCATAGTTCTTGACGTGGGAGAGTTCATGGGCGAGCACACCCTCGAGCTCCTCGTTCTCAAGTTTTTGAATCGCACCCGTAGTTACCGCAACAGAAGCATGACGAGGATCTCGTCCCGTTGCAAATGCATTGATCGCCGGATCGTCGATGATATACAGCGCCGGCATGGGAAGGCCTTGGGCGATACAGAGATTTTCAATCATGTTCCACGCATAGGGATTTTCATCTCTTGATGAAACCCGTTTTGCTCCCGATGAAGCAAGAGCAATCTTGTCGCCCGAGTAATAGGAAACAAGGGTCATAATCAAAGAAAGCGCGACGGCAGGCACAACGCCATACCATGGTGAACCGTAGAGATACCCAAAAATCGCTCCAATCCCCCAGATAATGAGGGTAAAAAGCGCGATAAGAAAAAATGTCTTTCGCTTGTTTGCGGTAATCTGATTATACATAAAAGCAGTTCGTAGTTCGTAGTTCTTCTTTCTGCGAACTCATCAACCACGAACTAAAACGCTATCTTGACTGGTTCTTTTGCCGCACCTTCGGTTAATTCAAAAAACTGCCGAGCAAAAAACCCGAGCATCCCCGCAATCACCGAGTTTGGAAACTGCTGAATCGCGGTATTGAAATCTCGAACATTCGTATTATAGAAGCGACGCGCCGCCTGAACCTTGTTCTCCGTATCAGAAAGCTCGTCCTGAAGGCGGAGAAAGTTCTGTGATGCTTTCAAATCAGGATAGTTTTCCGCGACGGCAAAAATGCTCTTGAGCGCTTCTGTCAGCATATTCTCCGCTTTTGCATGATCCTGCACCGATTGGGCGCCCATCGCCGCGACGCGCGCCTGTGTGACTGCCTCAAGCGTGCCGCGCTCGTGTTGCATGTAGCCCTTTACCGCTTCTACTAAATTCGGAATAAGGTCATAGCGTCGCTTCAACTGGACATCAATATCAGACCACGATTCGTCAACGCGATTGCGCCGTGTGATAAGACCGTTGAACGTTGCGATGCCCCAGAGAATGACAACACCAAGAATAATGAGGATAATAATCAACAATTGGTCCATATACATTTATGTTATGTCCTTATAATATAAGTATAGCACGATTTCCAGTTTGTGTAAATAGTGTCAATACGCTACTATTATTATATGTCCACCCAACAGCTGTTCGCCTTTCTTGGTTCTTTAATTGTTATCCTCGGCATCGGGGGGTTTTTGACATTTCAGGATCGCATCCTTCCGGGCAAGAATCCTTCTGCCACGTCAGCACGGAAAAACGCGAGCACACCAATCGATGGAGCGATTCAATCTTCGGATGCGGTGACAATAGGGCCAGATCAGGCAACCGTTACCGTCGTCGAATTTATAGACTTTCAGTGTCCGTTTTGCCGCGCCGCACATCCGACGCTGGCGCGCATCATGGATGAATATAAGGATAGACCCGTGCGGTTTATGTTCCGCCATTTTCCAATTATCTCCATTCATCCGCTCGCGCTACCCGCATCCAACGCGTCGCTGTGCGCCAATGAGCAAAAACAATTCCTCCCCTACTACGACATTCTCTACACGCGCCAAGACGAAATCTCTCTTGCAAACCTCGTCATCTTTGCAGAAAGTCTCGGCCTTAATCTCAGGCAGTTTAACGCCTGCCTTGCTGAAAAACGATACGAATCGTTGATTCGCCAGGACGTGCGCGACGGCTTGAATCTGGGCCTTGAAGGAACGCCGACATGGTTTATCAACGACACGCGGCTAGTCGGCGCCGTGCCGTATGAAAAACTAAAAGAAGCGATAGAACAAGAACTGAAAAAATAATCCCCCCTCTCTTCCTTTTTTCTGAACGGTGCTGTATACTGTCCCAAACATCACTTTGGAGTGTGTGACGACTTCCGCAGTTGGCACATTTCTTCGTTACCGCCTCCGGTACGGGGACACCGTACTATTAGAGTACGCCTTACTCCGTTCCTCGGCGGTGCCTTGAACTGTACTCAACTGCGAGAGTCGTAAAAATATGCAGCAACAATCGATTGTCATTCGCGGATGCCGCGTCAATAATTTAAAAAACGTTTCGCTTGATATTCCCCACAACGCGCTTGTTGTCTTCACGGGATTGTCGGGATCGGGAAAATCGTCTTTGGCGTTTGATACAATTTATGCCGAGGGACAGCGCCGATTCATGGAGAGCCTCTCAAGTTTTACCAAGCACTTTCTCGAAAACATCGACAAGCCTGACGTCGAGCGCATCGAGGGGCTTCCCCCCACGATCGCGATTGATCAACGCACCACATCCTCTTCGCCGCGCTCAACAGTCGGAACCGCTACCGAAATGTACGACGCCCTTCGCCTCCTCTTTGCTCGCGCGGGGACGCCACATTGTCCGCTCTGCGGCATCGAAGTTTCAGCGCGGACACGCCAACACATCATCCATGACGTGGGACAGCGCATTAAAAAGGGGGGTGCCGCTATCACCATTGCCGCCCCGCTTAAAAAAGGAGAGCATATCGATATCGATCGCATGCTTGAGGAGCTGGAAAAATTATCAATTCACGCCCTCCGTATTGACGGGCAATCATACACGCTTGCCAATCTCATTCGAAATCCTCGTGCAATGGACGGCGTCCATACGATCGATGTTATTGTCGATCGATTCGAGCATCCCGCCGAGGATGCGCGTGATTCTGCGCGTATTGTGCGATCCGTTCAGCGTGCGCTCGAATTTGGCGATGGAACACTGTCCATCTGGGAAGAAAAAATAAAACAAGGGACCACTATTACCGAACGGCTTACCTGCACCCGCTGCGCCTATACCGTTGAGCATCTCGAGCCGCGCCATTTTTCTTTTAATAACCCCACCGGGGCGTGCTCCCCGTGCGCCGGTCTTGGTGTCTTGCACCAGTTCGATACCGAGCTCCTGATTCCCAATCAAAAGCTTACTGTTGCGCAAGGTGCAATTCATCCTCTTTCAAAATTTTATGCAAACACCCATGGGCTCATGCAGTCCATCAATGAGTTGCTTGTGGCGCTTGGCACATCAAACAGCGCCCCTTTGGAGGCATATACAAAAAAACAGCGCGACGGCCTTCTGTATGGCTTGAAAAAAGAATCATCCTTTGGCGGAGTAATCCCGTATCTGCAGACGAAATACGAGCAAAGCGACTCCGAGTATATTCGCGCTGAGTTGGAGACATATATGCGAATCTCAACCTGCTCTTCGTGCCATGGCAAGCGTCTAAAAAAAGACGCCCTTGCCGTCACCGTTGCAGGACATTCGATTGATCAAATTGTCGCCATGCCAATCGAACATCTTCTGAAGCTTTTTCGCTCCTGTTCACTGAATCAGTCCCAGCGCGCAATTACCGAGCCGATTGTCAACGAAATACTCAACCGCGCACAGGCGCTCACCCGCGTAGGTCTTTCCTACCTTGTTCTGGACCGCAGTATGCCGACGCTCTCAGGCGGAGAAGCGCAGCGCGTCAAACTCGCAGCACATGTCAGCACGTCACTTGTCGGCGTTGTCTACTGTCTGGACGAACCATCTGTGGGACTCCATCCGCGCGACACCGACCATCTTATTGCAACACTAAAAGAACTGCAGGGACTCGGTAACACCGTTATTGTTGTTGAACATGACAAACAGATTATTCTCGCCGCAGACAGCATCGTCGACATTGGACCTGGCGCCGGAAAGCAAGGGGGCACGATTGTTGCCCAAGGATCCGCGCAGGACATCGTGAAGACAAAAGCCTCGCTGACCGGACGATATCTTTCTGGCGCAAAAGCAATCGCGCTTCCTCGCAAAAAGCGCATTCGCACAGACGCGTGTATCGATCTTGTCGGTGTCCGTGAGCATAACTTGAAAAATATCTCCGTCCGCATACCAACCGGAGCGCTGGTTGCAATTACCGGCGTGTCTGGATCGGGAAAATCAAGCCTGGTGATCGACGTGTTAAGCAAAGCCCTCATGAAGCGATTCTACCGCAGCAAGGATATTCCGGGCGCGCATGACGACATCCGCGGCCTGGAATATATTGACAAGGCAATCGTTATCGATCAGGCGCCGATTGGGCGGACGCCGCGCAGCAATCCCATCACCTATACGAATATCTTCACCCCCGTCCGCGAGCTATTCACCAATCTTCCCGAATCAAAAATCAGAGGGTTTACACCCGGCCATTTTAGTTTTAATGTAAAGGGGGGGCGGTGTGAAACGTGCCAGGGCGAAGGAATGATGCGTATCGATATGCGCTTCCTTTCGGATGTCTATGTCGAATGTGGCGACTGCGGAGGAAGGCGCTACACGCCCGATGCCCTTGAGGTTCATTTTGAGGGACTCTCCATTGCCGACGTGCTTGACTTGACTGTCAGCGAAGCGTGCGAGGTTTTCAAAAAGATTTCCCCGATCTATGATAAGCTAAAGGTGCTTGCCGATGTTGGTCTTGGGTACATTCGTCTTGGGCAACCGGCTCCCACATTATCCGGCGGTGAGGCACAGCGCATCAAACTTGCCGCAGAGCTTTCTCGGCGATCAACTGGACGAACCCTGACCATCCTCGATGAACCAACCACCGGACTCCACTTTGAAGATATCCAACAACTTCTCGGGGTGCTCGATGCGCTTGTCGCAAAAGGGAATACCGTCCTGATGATCGAACACAACCTTGACGTAATCCGTTGCGCGGATTGGATCATTGATTTGGGACCTGAGGGTGGAGAAGCGGGCGGATATGTCGTCGCGCAAGGAAGCCCTTCTGATGTTGCCAACAATCCGCAGAGTATCACCGGCCGCTATTTGAAAAAGGCGTTGATTGAGCAAGGAGCTATGAAGAATTAAGAATCAAGAATTAAGAATTAAGCAAAGGGATATTTGTATTATTCGTAATTCTTGATTCGTAATTCTTAATTCCTCTCCGGAGGAAGGAGTGCATGATGAGGCATAAAAACAGTGCAAGCTATAACCACGCTCACATCGAGCAGAAGTGGCAAGAATACTGGCGCGATCATCAGACGTTTGCCGCCGCAAACGACTCACCAAAGGAAAAAAAATACATCCTCGTTGAATTTCCCTATCCATCCGGCGAAGGTCTTCATATGGGTCATTTGCGTCCGTACACGGCCGGCGACGTGATGAGCCGTTTTTGGCGCATGAGAGGATGCGAGGTGCTTTATCCTATGGGCTGGGATGCATTTGGCTTGCCAGCGGAGAATTACGCCATAAAGAAGGGAGTTCATCCCAGTATTTCGACTGAGCAAAATATCAAAAACGCAAAAAAGCAGCTCCAGAGCTGGGGAATGAGTTTTGACTGGAGTCGTGAGGTGAATACCACCGATCCAGCATACTATCGATGGACCCAGTGGATCTTTTTGCAATTCTGGCATGCCGGACTGGCCTACGAGGCGGTAGGTCTGATTAATTGGTGTCCCAAAGATAAAACAGGACTTGCCAACGAGGAAGTTATTGATGGACGCTGCGAGCGATGCGGCGCAAAGGTTGAAAAAAAAGAACTGCGCCAATGGTATCTCAAAATTACGGCCTACGCCGAAAAATTGCTCACGGGCCTGGACCAGCTGCGGCAATGGCCTGATGCGGTCAAGCTTCAACAGGAACATTGGATCGGAAAAAGCGAAGGCTCCATGATTGACTTTCGCATCAAAAACACCACCCTGACCGTTTCGGTGTTTACCACGCGCCCCGATACGTTATATGGCGTCACCGCTCTTGTTCTTGCGCCCGAACATCACATCATCAATGAACTCAAAACGCCGATCGGAAATATCCGCGAGGTGCGCGACTACATCGAAAAAGCGCGCAGCGCCTCTGACACAGAACGACTGGCAACAACACGCAAAAAAACCGGCGTTCCTCTCAAGGGCATCATGGCTATACATCCTGCGACAAAGGAGGAAATTCCACTATGGACCGCCGATTATGTCCTTGCGGCGTACGGCACAGGCGCTGTCATGAGTGTGCCGGCGCACGATGACCGCGATTTTGCTTTTGCAAAAAAATACGACCTTCCCATGAAAATCGTCATTATGCCTGATGATGCGCACGCCATTCTTTCCCGCGCGCGCCAGAACATAGCATATACCGGTTCTGGGGTGATGGTCGCTTCGGGTCCTTTTACCGGCATGCCATCGCAGGAAGCAAAGGACGCTATTGTAAAACACGTAAAGGGAAAGCGAGTCGTTCAGTACAAATTGCGCGATTGGGTATTTTCTCGACAGCGGTATTGGGGAGAACCAATCCCCCTCATTCACTGTTCAGCGTGCGGAATCGTTCCTGTTCCCGAAAAAGATTTGCCTGTCACTCTTCCAGACGTGGAAAAATATGAACCAACAGGCACGGGCGAATCTCCGCTCGCGGCAATTGAGGAGTGGGTGAACACGTCCTGCCCTCGCTGTAAAGGACGCGCGCGCCGTGAAACAAACACGATGCCGCAATGGGCGGGAAGCTGCTGGTACTTCCTGCGTTATACTGATCCGCATAACGCCGCCGCTTTTGCCGATAAAGAGGTCATGAAACAGTGGCTTCCCGTAGATATATACTTCGGCGGTGCGGAACACATAACGCTTCACCTCCTCTATTCCCGTTTTTGGAATCTTTTCCTTTATGACCAACAGCTTGTTCCCGTGAAAGAACCATACACTCGCCGCGCCATTCACGGCATCATTTTGGGACCCGACGGAGAGAAAATGAGCAAAAGCCGCGGGAACGTCGTGAACCCGAACGATCTCGTATCGTCCTATGGCGCAGACACCGTCCGCATGTATGAATTGTTCCTCGGACCCCATGAGGCAACGGTCGCATGGAATGACAATGGAATCATCGGGATCCGGCGCTTTATCGAGCGCGTATGGCGACTGTATGCCGACTGTTTTATCGATGACGAAAGTGCATCGACGCCGCCTTCCCCAATGGCGATAAAAAGCGTTCATCGCGCAATAAAAAAAGTAACCGACGACATCAATGCAATGAAATTCAATACGGCCATAAGCGCCATGATGATGTGCGTCAACGAACTGTACGATGCGTGCAGTGAAAAAAAACATTCCCTCCCCAAAGAACTTCAAGGGGCCTTCGTGCGCATCCTCTCTCCGTTCGCGCCGCATATCGCGGAAGAACTCTGGCGTATGATGGGACATCAGGGCACTCTTGCGTATGAGCCGTGGCCATCATATGATGAAGCGCTGATCAGAGAGGCTATGTTCACCCTCGCGGTGCAAATCAACGGCAAAACCCGCGACACCTTTGCGTGCGATGTCGGCACGAGTGAAAAAAAGCTAATCAGTCTAGCGCGTGAACGGCCGAAAGTAAAAAAATGGATCGAAGGAAAGAACATTAAAAAAACGATTTATATTAAGGGGCGATTAATCAATCTGATCATATGACCAAGTCTCCCGACCGCTTCTCCGAGCTCACCAATCGCATCTTCGGCGAGCAAAAAACTCTTGATGCGCTTTTAAAAGGTGGCGAGAAGAAAGAAGCAATAGTTGCTCAACTTGTCTCCGAGCTTCGGGATGATTTTCCCGGGCAAGAGGATTTTGTAAAAGACCTTTCCCAAATGCTTGCAATTGAGGGCGATGATGGCGTGACGAATCGGCGCGACGGTGCATTGGCCGTTCTTACTGATTTTGCCTTTTTTGATATCATAGAAAATCAGACCGCTGTTGCATACCAGGCGTATCTTGACGCAGTCAAACAGCAAGATAAAGATAATAATCCTTTTTCCGGCTCCATTGACGCGCTTCTGGAAGCGGGAAAAATTATTGGGCCATTTGTCTTCAAGGCAAATGGAAATAAGTACTTCAAAAGAGAAAAGATTATCGCCGCCTGGGAAAAAGTAAAGGATAATTTTTTTGACGACGATGCGCTGCACATCGAAAGAAAACTGTTAAAAATCAAAAAAAGCATGAAAAAAAATGGCGCGCTGCTTCTCAAGGTGGAAACCCTAAGAAATCGAAAAGGCGTGTACCTATCAAGAGATGAAATGGCTGCAATGCTGAAAGAACCATTGTGGGCAATCGACGGCGCAATAGGTATTCTTATTTATGAAAAAAGGGTTGCGGCTCGCGGGAGAAATAATGAAGAAAAGATGGCTTTCGATGATCGTGTCCTTGCATTAAAAGAACAAGGAATGACAAAACTGGCGATTGCGGATGAGCTCGGTGTAATGGAGAGTCCTGTCTCGGAAGCGCTCACGCGGCTTTATAGCGCGGGACGTATAAAAAAACGTGGGAGATAAAAAACCTAAACCATAAATGACTCCTATGCATCTTTCGAAAACCGATCCGGAACTCGCACAGCTTCTCCAGCATGAACTTATCCGAGAGCGCGACGGCCTTGAACTTATTCCATCGGAAAATATCGTATCCCCCGCAGTCCTTGAAGCGCTCGGCTCGGTTGGCACCAATAAATACTCCGAAGGGTATCCGGGCAAACGGTATTATGGCGGTCAGGAGTTTGTGGACAAGATTGAATCGCTTGCGATTGAAAGGGCAAAAAAATTGTTCGATGTGACGCACGCAAACGTTCAGCCCTACTCTGGATCGCCGGCAAATCAGGCTGTGTGTTTTGCGCTTTTGGAGCCGGGAGAAAAACTCATGGGTATGCATCTCCTGTATGGCGGCCACCTCACGCACGGGTGGAAAGTGAATTTTTCCTCAAAATACTATACCGCCGTCCAGTATCCGACCGGGAAAGACGGGTATCTTGATTATGATGAAATTGGCCGCATCGCGCGCGAAGAAAAACCGAAACTTATCTTTATTGGCGCAACCGCCTATCCGCGGATCTTTGATTTCGCGCGGTTTGCGGAAATTGCGCATGATGTTGACGCATATCTTGTTGCCGACATCTCTCATGTATCCGGTCTTATCATCGGCGGCGTGCACCCTTCACCGGTTGGATGCGCCGATGTCATTACAACAACAACTCACAAAACGCTTCGCGGACCGCGCGGAGCCATGATTCTTTGCAATGGAGAGGAGAGCAATTTCTTGAAGCCCCCGCCGGAAAAATCACGCCGCTATTTGCCGACACTCATAG
Source organism: Candidatus Uhrbacteria bacterium (assembly GCA_016206155.1). GTDB lineage: Bacteria > Patescibacteriota > Patescibacteriia > JACQRZ01 > JACQRZ01 > JACQSC01. The sequence goes on from JACQSC010000002.1 coordinate 32,819, forward strand.
ATCGCGCAGTCTTCCCGGGATTGCAGGGCGGCCCCCATGATCATCAAACAGCCGCGATTGCGGTTGCGCTCCATGAAGCCGCGCAACCCGAATTCAAAGAGTATGCGGCGCAAATTGTGCGGAATGCGAAATCGTTAGCCGATCATCTGCTGTCCTATGGTTTTACTCTTATTTCTGGGGGCACAGACAATCACATGCTTCTTGTCGACGTAACGGCAAAAGGCTTAACAGGCAAAATTGCTGAAAAAACTCTTGACGAAGTCGGCATTACCGTCAATAAGAACACCATTCCGTTTGATACGCGCTCGCCCTACGACCCTTCAGGTATTCGTATCGGGACGCCTTCGCTGACGACACGCGGAATGAAGGAATCGGAGGTTGCAATCATCGCCGATGTGATAAACCGCGTTCTTCATCATCCTGACGATGATGCTCTCAAGCGCCGGTGTCATCAAATAATCAAAGACCTTTGCGCACAGTTCCCGATTTACCCCGATCTTTCATATCTTTAATTTTTTTCCTATGCAAGAAGGATATCCAACCGGCGCGCCGAGCCTGCCCGATGATCTTGCCCAACTACTTACGACACCGGGAACATTGAACGCGCTTCTTATCGAGAAAGGAGAGCGCAGTAGTGCTATTATTCAAAAGCTTGCGGAGGAGATGGAGCGCCATCCCGAACGACAAGAAGAGTCGCTCACGGGACTGATTCGTGCCATGGGCTATTTCGAGGCGACAAACCAGCGTGGCGCCGCTTTTGAAATCATAAAAAATCCGCTTTTGGCGCGAATGATTACCCTTCACTCACATGCCATTCATGCGTCATATCTCGATGTCGTCGGACGGCAAACCTCTGAAGGAAGCATGGCCCCTGATTCTCCTATCCGTGTTCTTCTTGACGCTGGGATAGCGCTTTCTCCCTATCTCGCGTGGGACGCTAAACGAGAATGGAGGGAGGTGCGAATGGCATGGAATGCGCTTGCCGATCGATATCCCGGACTCAATCAACAATTCAACATTCGACTTGATTTCCTTGAAATGTATGAACGGCGATCGCCCGATCCGGTGCTTGACTGGCGCGTACAAGATCTTCGAAACAGCAGGAGGAATATAACCGCGAAGGAGATTGCAAAAAAAGCGCCCGCGTCCGAATCGGCAGTCAATACTTCCATCGCGCGCCTCATCAGGGACGAACGTGTCAGAAAACTAAACGCGCGTTCTCCGGAGCAACAAGCGCGGCACGAAAAAATAAAACAAGAAGTAGATAGGCTTTTGGCGAACGATATCCGCCCTCAGATTATCGCGAAACTTTTGAATATAGATGCGAATAAAGTCTATGCGGCGAGGAGTGAGCTGGCTATTGAGAAAGAAATTGCAAAAAGATCACATGAAGAAAACACCTAACATCTACCTTTTCTGCGGCCCTGACAGTTTTTCCATTACGGAAAAAATAACGTCGTGGAAGGCGCGCTTCGCGCAAAAGTATGGAGCGGGCGGCATCAGCGTTTTTGATTGCGAAGAGCTCGGCGATGATGTGCTCATGCTGCAGGGCGTAAAAAATGCCCTTTCCGGCAGAACGCTATTTAGCGCAATATCCCTCATCATTATAAAAAACGTCTTCTCTAAAAAAGCAGGGGGGTGCCAAGAGATGCTGTGCCGCTATCTCCCTGCGCTTTCAAGCGATGCTTTTTGCGTTCTTATTGACGAAAAACGCGATCCGAAATCAGAGCTTTCCAAACTCCTCACCCAGCTGTCAAAGGAGGGCGTATGCTCGATTGAAGAGTTTATCATTCCGGCCGGCCACGCACTCAAGAAGTGGCTTGTCGCCCGCGCACAACATCATGGCGGATCGTTTGAGCCTCGTGCGCTTGTCTTCTTTACAGGCGCACTTGAACAGCAGGGTGATACCAAAGAAGATGCATCAGGGATCTCTCTTTGGCATCTTGATAATGAAATAAGAAAACTTGTATCGTATAGCGCGGGCAAGCCCATTACCGCCGCTGCCATTGAGGCGCTGTCCTGCCTTCCGGCATCGGCGCATATCTTTGAACTCTCTGATGCGCTGCTTGCAGGAAATACAGCAACCGCGCTTCACAATATTCATCGCCTCATAGGACCATATAAAACAGGCATGCACGCGCCTTTGCTGCGCGCTCTCGCATTTCTTATGACACAATTCCGATCGTTTCTTATACTGAAAAATATGGAGGAGGGCGGCGAACCTGAGCAAGTGATCGCCGAAACACTTTCTTGGAATCCGAGGCGCGTCTGGGTTGTTCGAAATAAATTAAGCCGCCACACGACCACATCCATGAAAAGCGCCTATACAGGACTTCTCGACCTTGAACGCATCATAAAAACGGGAAGCGGCGACGCGCTCCTCTCGTTCGATATTTTTATAAAAAAAACTACTGAACCCGCTCAGTAGTTTTTTGGCGTATTACGCTGTCTTTTTCAATGTATTGATCTTCTTGGCAAGTCGTGACTTACGGCGGTTTGCCGTATTTTTCTTTACAATGTTCCGCTTCGCCGCCTTATCAACGCTTTTGACAAGCTTTTTATAAAAATCCTCCGCCCGCGCGGCATCCTTCTTTTCAACGGCCTTTTGCGTTTGTTTCTTTAAGTATGCCAAGTGTTCCTTCACATTCTTATTCCGCTTTGCGCGTTTTTTTGTTTGTCTGATGTCTTTGAGCGCTGCTTGTTTGTGAGCCATAAAAAATTTCAAATTTATAATTTCAGATTTATCAAAATACAAGGTGTCAATTCGAGGAAATGGGGTCTGGCTCAATTTCCTGAAAGGAATTTGTGCCTGACCTCATTTCATTTCTATCTGAATCGAAGAGAAGAAACAGTCTTGTTCGTTTTCTTGCGATGCTTTTTCTGCGCTATTTTTTTCTTTTTGTACATATTAATTTTTATTTAATGGCGGGCCGTACGGGATTCGAACCCGTGCTCTATCGCGTGACAGGCGATTGTTTTAACCGGCTAAACTAACGGCCCATGGATTAAAATTTTTCAAATACTACTTTCTTTCGCGGGAGAAATAACTCACTTTTCATAGATGAATACATATATGTATAGAGACGCCTTGAATCATGAATAGAAAAACGTAAGTTAAAACCATCTCCTTCGGATATGCTTCCGCCCGCTACTACTCTGTATTTTTTAAGGACCAAAAAGATTTGTTCGAGAATCTTTTTCCCGCCTGACGTGAATCCGGAAGCAAGTACTCGATTTTTCTTTCTACGTCCTTTCCTAAAATACTCATAGATAACGACATGACCACATCCATCAAAATAGCCTCGTAAAAAATGGCAGAAAAATTTATGGGGGACGGCAGGAAGCTGAACAATCAGGCTTTTGCGAACGATCATACCGAATGCGCTGAGATTCTTAAAAAGTTTTTTACTACCAATTTGCAAACGGTAACAGTCTTTCGCCCTTCTTGTTCTGTCGCGTTCGTGCGGTTTCACGCCGATCGAGTGATTGGAACCAAGGGCATCTCTAATTTTCTCAATGATTGCCCGATCGCATGAGGTAAATTCAATATATTTGCTTCCTCGCGGATTGACTGTCAAATTTCCGTCTGCGACAAAAAACCCGAGTACATACGCCATCTCCTCTGACCATGTTTCAAAGAACGATTGATTTACCTTCCATGGAAATTCCCTTTTAACCTTCGGCTTCGCGCGCGGCCCCTTACGTGGCCCAGTATTAAGGAGATTCAAGTTCGTAAACCGAGTACACGACTGGCTTGGAATATGAAGCTTATGAAACCATCTGGTTACGGTGCCTCGCGGCAGACCAACTTTTTTCCCAATCTCACTGTGTTTGAGATTTTCATCCCAGTGCCAGTAATAAAAAAGTTGATGAACTGGCGTTCTCCACTTTTCCTCAATGGCGGTCAGTCGAGGTGAGTGCACGATTTGCTGCATGGGAATCCCAAAAAAGATAGATACATTATACCACCTTTTTTTCTTTCCGCAATACCCATACCAATCCAAGGGTGCCGACGATCATAAACCCAAGGGAAATCCATTGGGGGGCACGAAGACCGAACGCTAAGGGAACGATATCAATCCTTAAAAACTCAATACCAAAACGTCCAAGAGAATAAAGGATGAGATAGAGAAAAAAAACCGTACCATTTGTCATCCCGGCGGAGGCCGGGATCCAGCCACCCCCCCTTCTCCACACGAGCCATCCCAAAAAAAGAAAGAGCAAAACATCAAAAATAGACTCGTACAAAAATGTCGGATGAAATGTCGCAAATGATTCATATCCCGGCAACCGCTTCTCCGTATCGATGGTTATTCCCCATGGCACATCAGTCGGAAGACCATACGCCTCCTGGTTGACATAATTTCCCCACCGCCCGATAGCCTGCCCCAACGCAACACCGGGCGCGAGCACATCAAGAAGTGAAAGAAATGATATATGCGTTTTCCGGCAATACCCATACACGCCAAGTATCCCTCCAAGTAGCCCTCCATGCCAGACCCATCCACCATTCCAGACTGCAATATTTTCTTGGGGGTGAGTGCCAAAATAATCAAGGTGGTACACAACAAACAATACACGTGCCCCAATCACCGCGGGGATAAGCGCCCATAAAAGTACGCTGTCAATATGGTCAGTGCGAATAGTCGCAGATCTTCGCGCAAAAAATAACGCCGCGCAATACGCGACAAGAAACCCCAGTGAAATGAGAAGTCCGTATCCTGAAATGCCAACGATACGCACCCCCTCCATAGTTATTGTATAAGTTCAATATCTACCTCGTCGTCCTCCAGCTCAAGAACTCTGTCACCATTTTTTACGATTCCGACTTTCTTAAGAAATGCATACCGGTTCTTCTGCGTTGTATACATGGTTACTCCGCGCAGCAGATTGAGCTGTCGCCGACGCTTTTCATTTTCCGAAAAACCAATAATACGCACTTCGGGCCGGTGTGCCGCGACAAACGCGATAAGTTCAGGATCGTCATCCTTAATAATAAGCGCCTTTAGTTTTCTTGTTCTCACGATTTCACACGCCGCATGCGCGATCATTTGCCGTGAACTTTTTTCGCGCGTAATCTGCTGACAAACATAATCGTCGTATCGCGACTCCTCTGTTTCCTTCGCAATCCGCGCCATCATCTGTACTGTTTCTACGGGGTATTTACCGGTTGCGCTTTCGCCAGAGAGCATCACCGCATCTGTGCGGTCAATCACGGCATTCGCGACATCCGACACCTCCGCGCGCGTCGGGCGGCGATTCGCGATCATCGATTCCAACATCTGTGTTGCAACAATCACGGGCTTATGCGCCGCGATACACTTTTCTATAAGTTGTTTTTGAATAATCGGAACTTTTTGCGCGGGAATCTCAATGCCCAAGTCGCCCCGCGCAACCATAATTCCGTCTGATACTTCTAGAATTTCGTCAAAATTTCTCACCGCCTCCCGCCGTTCGATCTTGGAAATGATGCCGATGCTTGCCGCGCTGCGTGTTTTTTGTGCATGTCTTTTTAACAACGAACGAAGCTTCTTCACGTCATCAGCGCTGCGGACAAAAGACAAGGCAACATAATCAACCTTCTGCTTCACCCCAAACGCAAGGTCTTCCTTGTCCTTTGCGGTGATGCTTGGGACAGAAAGTCTGGAGGCCGGTATGTTCATTCCCTTGTGTGAATGTACCGTACCGCCAACCACAACCGTACACGTCATATGCAGTCCGAAAATTTTTGTCACCCGCACATCCATGGCGCCATCGGCAATGAGAATATGCTGTCCCTTTTTTAAATCACTGGCAAGTTGCGGATAGTGCGTCGGAAGCATCAAGGGCTTATCTCCTGACTTGTATTCCTTCTGGGGAACAATAACAACGGCTTGACCCTTTTTGATAACAACGCCCTCTTCTGCAACTTCGCCGATGCGAATGCGCGGTCCTTGCAAATCCTGGAGGATCGTGATCGGTTCTCGAAGCGCTTTTGCGCTTGCCCGAATGTTTTTGATAAGTTTTGCATGACTTCTATATGTTCCATGAGAAAAATTAAGCCGCGCCATATTCATACCCGAACGCATCAGCTGTTTGAGAACTGCAGTCTTCTCCGACGCCGGCCCTATTGTACACACAATTTTCGTGAGCTTCATAAAACAAGGTTTAGGGGTTAGAGTCTAGAGATTAGTATATATGAAATCTTTCATTTAGAAAACATAAGACCCAAAAACCATCACGACGGACGACATCTCGGGTCTTTGAAGATTCTTACTTGAGAAGCCAGGCGGGGATGACCGTGATATCGGATGAAAGCGCGTGCGACATTCGCGAGATAACGGTCATTGGCGCGTTGTGCTTCTTGGCCACACGAGTCAGAAATGGTATATCGCGCATATCAATATGCTCGCGCCATTTCACTTCGATGTGCTGAAACGCGCGCGTATCGCGCATATCATTTGAGCAAAGAAAATCAAACTCATGTGAGCGGACGCGATAGAAAGAGCAAAAGCGAAACTGTCTTCGCAGAAGAGAGAACACATAGTTCTCAACCATAAAACCCGTTCGCTGGCGAGAGATTTCAGAATCACGCCAATCCGTAAACAAGGAGAGAAAATTACTACTGCCGAGATAGAGTTTTTTCAGAAGACGGCGCGATTTGCGAAATGATTTGCTATAGTTATGGAGCGGGTACACTAAAAATGATTGTTCAAAATAGGAAAGATACTTTTTTACCGTTGCCGCATCGATCCCAATTTCGCGGGCGAGATTGGTGGGCTCTGAAAGCAAACCTGTTTCGGAAAGAATAACCGCAAAGAGAAACTTCAGCTCATCAACCTTCTCAACGCCAAAAATTCGCGGGATGTCATACTCCACTGTTTTTTTAAAAATTGATTCCTCAAGATATTTTTGCTTTGCTCCCGTCTCTTCGGTGCCAATGAGCTCGGGAAATTGCCCGAAACGAAGAAAATCATCAAAGTGCGCAATGAGATCGTTTCCATACTGCGCAGTAATTCTCTCGTGTCGAAGAGCATGCGCGGCGCTATCGCCGATTGTTACCGCGCCACCCTGATACGCATCAACAAGAATGGTGCTCACTCTCTTTAATGACAGATATTCCTCAAAGCTCAATACCGGTAAAAAAAACTCCTCGATACGTCCCGCGAGAGTTTCCGTTGTTTTTTTCTGCAAAAAAAGCGACGAAGACCCGCTGATAATAAATTTTATGTTCGGTTCCGTATCGTAATAACGCTTGAGAATGTGATGCCACTGTTTCGCGTATTGAATCTCATCCAAAAAAATAGTGAGCCGCGTATCTTTTGGCGCCTTATGTTCAAGATAAGCATCAATATAATCGGCAAGGGTTACGTCTTTAGGAAAAAGCACCTCATCAAACGAGAGAAAAAGGATTGCCTCAGCATCTACGTTTGAAAGTAGATTCTTGATGAGCTGTTTGAGCAGAACGGTTTTACCAACACGGCGCAAGCCAACCAAGGATATTATCTGTCGTTTTTTGAGCGCGGGAACAAGAGAAAAATAGAGAGTCCGCTGATATTCAATATGTTCAATATCAAAAAAGAATTCATCGGGATTCTCCCAGTGCCTGTTCTGTCGAAAAATTTCCTTTAAAATAAAGTCTTTTTTCATGTAATTACATTTATAATGACCTCAATCATCATAAATGTAACATTTATGATTGCTTATGTCAATAGAGATGTCATAATAATGCCCCATTTATCCACATTGACAATAAAAATGGTGTCTGGTTTAATTTCTGAGGAAATTATACCTGCCACCTGACAGCATTATTGCTGTCATCCCGGTCCGACTGTGCCAAAGCGCTTCGTCGCGACGGCGAGCGGAGGCCGGGATCCAGACTCAACTATGTTGATTTCAAAAAATACGACAACTTGGTCAAGCTACGCATCATCTACGCGAGGAAATCCTCAAGAGTAGGTTTGTGCGTGCTTTGGAAAATTCGAAACATTCAGAAACCTGCCCTTGAGGCAGGTCTTTTCCTTATTCCTTGAGAAAGGAGTGAACAGTGACACTTTGGAACGGCGTTAAAGTTCTGGCATCAGAGTTCTACGGGTATGAGTTCCAGCTCGCGGAATACGGAATCAAGAAAATAGGTCCAATCACAGAGAGGGAAATCCTCAGCGCGTGGAAAGCGACACGCGAGACAACATAACACTCATGACTATCACACCTATCAAAACACGAATTTTTCTGGAAAACGAAAATCTCGAAAAATTTATTGATGAATACATTCCTGCCGTCCAAGAGAATACCATCATCGTCATCACTTCAAAAATCGTCGCTCTCTCTGAAGGTCGCACATACGATGACGATAGCGAGGAAGCGAGAGAAACGCTTATTCGGCAAGAAAGCGAATGGATGTTAAAAACAAAATACGTATGGCTCACTCTCAAAGACGGCATGCTTGCGGCATCCGCTGGTATCGATGCATCAAACGCGAATGGCAAACTCATCCTCTTGCCAAAAAATAGTTTTCAGACAGCAAAACAAATACGCGACGCGTTGCGGAAAAAATACTCCCTCACCAACCTTGGCGTTCTTATTACCGATAGCCGCCTCCTCCCCTTGCGCGCGGGCGCGCTCGCGTACGCCATTGGGTATGCGGGATTTCGCGGTGTTCGCGACAATCGCGTAAAGCCCGACATCTTTGGCAGAGAATTATTATATTCCCAAACAGATGTTGCCGACGGGCTTGCGTCCTCCGCTGTTATTTGCATGGGCGAGGGCGCGGAACAAATTCCGCTTTGCATCATCACCGACCCGCCGGTGGAGTGGACCGATGATCCGATTGATCCAAACGAACTACGCATTCCACCCGAAGACGACCTCTACCGCCCATTCTTTGAAAATTTACCTGATTGATTGAATGTACTTTGAAGGATGTCCTCAAGATAAATCTTTGGATCCTTGATCATATATGCGTATTTCTTCTTTAAGAATCTGCTCCCTCATTTGCGGTTTTATTGCATCATATTCTACAAGATCAACTTGTCTGCCAAGAGTTTCTTCGAGGAGCATCTTAAGGGTGATGAAATCAAGGAGGGTTTTTGTCATTGGGAGTTCTACAAGAAGATCAACGTCACTTTCTGGCGTAAGCTGATCGCGCGCCGCAGAACCAAAAAGACCTGCACGAGTTGCCCCTGCCTGAATCATAAATGGAATGATCTTTTTTGTGATTTCTTCGTTACTCATAATGTTATGATACCACAGAAAGCAGGCAGCGGTCAAACCCGACCTACCCCTGAAGGCGACCTCTACCGTCAGTTTTTTGAGAATATTCCCCTATGAGGGAATGCGCTGAAGAACCATATCATAGACACGCGAACGATGTGCAATGATAAGAACCCTCACTTCATCATTTGCAGCAATTCGATAAATAACTCTCCAATCACCTACTCTAAGCTTCCAATATCCTGCCAGCCATTTTCGAAGCGGCTTGCCATACTGATCTGGAGATGTAGTAAGACGGGTCTCGATCGCAGTTTTTACGCGCACTCGGATATCAGTAGGCAGGGATGGGATGTCGTCATTCTGCACACGTTCGTGCAACAAAACGTTATAGGCCATATTTCGCCCACACGTCCTTCTGGGGAATATATGCGCCGCCTTCAGCTTCCCGCTGTTTCGCAAGATATTCCCAGGTGATATCTTCTTCCAATTCTAACGCCTCTTCAAGAAGATGTGCCGCTTTTGTCGCGTAAGGAACGTCATCGCGCTTCGCAAGATAGCCGATTGCTTTAGCGACCGGCTTTGAAAGCGATACGTTAACCCGTTTTTTTTGGGTGGGCATAAAAGAGGTGATACACTTTAGTATCTCTATTGTATCAAAAGTGTCACACCTGTCAAGTTAAAATTGAGCCAGTGTCAACTGGAAGTAGAAATGTCACATTCCCGCGTTTTCTCCACATCGCCGACGTACGCTCTCGAAGATGGCCTCTACCGCCCGTTTTTTGAGAATATTCCGCAACGACACAAAACAGTCCAATAATCTGAGCTGTTTTGTGTTGTCGCTTGAAGTTTAACAGTACATCATCTTCCAACCCCTTCGGGACCATATGGATTTTGACGACTGTTATATCTGCCTCCTCTTCCACCAGGCTGACTTCCTTGAGCTGGTGGTGTAATGTTAACAGGCTGCGGCTGCTGAGATGGCGGAGCTTTTGTGGTAAATTGATACGGTAGATTCGATTGATCATACAATTTTTGCGAATACGTCTTCGTCGCAGGATCGAACCCCATGAATAAAAATTGATACGTCGTGTTTGGAGAACGATTTTTTATCACAACACGATGATTTTCTTGTGCACGATTACTGTCTGAGTATACAGATTCACCATATTCACTCCCACCTCCTTTTAACCAAATCAGCCAACTAATAATCGGCTTGCTTGTCTGCCATGTAATTGTAGCGGTTGTGTCGGTTGTTTGCACCACCTGCACATCACTGTATGACACGGAAGAGTTGTCTGGCACGGCAGTGGGGGTGGATGGCGCGCCATAAGCATCGTACTTATTACCAAAAGCATCGTACTTCTTATTCAAAAATTCTTCCGACGATTTTTTCGGGGGGAGTGTAGTAAATTGAAATATTGGGAGACTCAATTGTGCTTGAGCGGCTAACCCGCTATCCGGTGGTTTGCTACCATATGCATAAAGCGTAAATGTGTATTTTGTGTTTGGGGAAAGATTTTTTATCTCAACACTATGATCTTCTTGAAATGATGGATAACCGCTATCGTATTCCCAGTTCCCATAATTATTATCAGACTCTTTAAGCCACCGCAGAGAACCAGCAACCGGCGGAGTTGTTTTCCATTTGATAACCGCGGTTGTGTCGGTTTTTTGCAATTTCACATCATGGAAAATAACATCTAAAAGAGGTGCGCATGCTTTCGCTCCTGGTGATCCATCAAGATTCGGGACTTCCTCAAGACAAAAATTTGTGACCTTTCCTCTCTCTCCCTGTATCACCTTTATTACACCTGCAGCTGCCGCAAGGGAAGCCGCGCCTACAGCAATGGCAACAAGCGTTTTTACATACGTACTGGTCCCGATGGACGTTTTTGTCTGTATGCTCATATTAATATTACTTTATTTTTTATTGACATATTAATTAGCGTGTAGATGAATAGTAGATACTTTTTGGTATTGCACACGATAATACGTTCCTTACACATTCCATAATCATCCTTGACTATCTTCATCTCAAACAAAGGTTTTTGTGCTAATAAATAAATTTTCATTCCCTTCTTCAGTGAATGTCTGCGTGTTCAATCCCAATCCATTCGGCAACTATTTCCTTTACATCTTCAACTCTTACGGTGACTAATTCCTCATCGCGATGTTCATATACTTTTTTTGCCGCGCCATGCAAAAGAGCAGCGGCATGTTCATGCGCTGAACCTCGTTCAACATTTAGTTTTGCCGCGGCCTCGTCCATAATGTCAATAGCCTTATCGGGCAATCGCCGACCTTTTATATATTCTTGAGAGAGCCGCACGGAGGCAACAATAGCCTCGTCGCTTATCTTCACTTTGTGATAATCTTCATATTTCCCCTTAATTCCTCGTAAAATTTGTATTGATTCATCAACAGTCGGCTCATCGACGAGAACTGCTTGAAAACGACGATCCCAGCTCTCATCAGGCTGAATGTACGTCTCGTACTCAGCTTTTGTCGTCGCACCGATAAGCTGAAGATCTCCACGAGCAAGTGCGGGCTTAAGGATATCGGATAAACTTATAGCGCCCTCAGTTCCTCGCGTCTGTGATATCGTATGAATTTCATCAATAAAAAGAATAATGGTACGCTTGCTTCTTTGGATTTCCTGTACGATTCTTTTAATTCGCTGTTCAAACTCTCCCCGATATTTCGTTCCTGCAAGTAACTCGGAAACCTGTAGAAGAAGAACACGTTTGTTGCGTAAAATTTCCGGCACCTCAGCGCGCGCAATACGTTGTGCCAAACCTTCAACCACCGCGGTTTTCCCAACTCCGGGCTGTCCGACTAAAATAATATTATTTTTTGTCCTGCGTGATAAAATTTGTGCGGCGCGCATAATCTCATCCGATCGGCCAATAACTGGATCAATCGTGCCTGCGCGTGCAGCTATCGTAAGATCGGTCGCATAGATATCCAGCGTCGGCGTCTGTGTTATATAACCGCCAATTCCTCTCTTCTTGAGGTAATAACCAATACAAACAATAATGCCCAATATGACAAGCCACTTTATAAATTCATCTGTAAAAACAGGGAGGAACGTTTCCATACACATGGCGCGCGCCGCGCCCATCTATTCTTTAATTACCACTTAAGTATATCCCCCCCCCCTCTGTGCACAAGTGGATAAAAATAATCAAAGGCTAAAACCGTCTTAGCCGTTGAAAAAGAGCTTCGCTCCGTCAGCTGGCGGAGCGAAGCTCTTTTTATTTAATGCCTAGAGCCTAATGCCTGATGCCTCTTTTCTAATACCCGTAATCCATACCGCCCATGCCGCCGGGCATACCACCGCCCATTCCGGCGCCTGCGGGTTCTTTTTTCTCGGGAACGTCCACAATGACAACCTCGGTTGTCAGAAGCATTCCGGAAATTGACGCGGCGTTCTGCAGCGCAAAACGTGTCACCTTGGTTGGATCAATAACACCAACGGCAACAAGATCTTCGTAGGTATCCTTTGCGGCGTTGTATCCTTCGGCGCCTTTACGCCTCTTCACTTCCTCGGCAACGACCGCGCCATCTTTTCCGGCATTCGATGCAATCTGGCGAAGCGGCTCTTCAAGAGCGCGCTTGAGAATCGCGATACCGACCGCTTCTTCCGCGCTCTCTGTTTTTACGGCGTCAAGCCCTGACGCCGCGCGCAAGAGCGCGACACCACCGCCCGGAACAATACCCTCTTCAACCGCCGCTTTGGTTGCGGCAAGCGCGTCCTCAATGCGATACTTGCGTTCCTTCATCTCTGTTTCAGTTGCCGCGCCGACTTTCAATACCGCAACGCCGCCGGCGAGCTTTGCAAGGCGTTCCTGCAGTTTTTCCTTGTCATAATCTGACTCTGTCTGTTCAATTTGCTTGCGAATCTGCGCAATGCGATCCTTCAGCGCTTTGTCATCGCCCTTGCCCTCAACAATCGTGGTGTTTTCCTTTGTCGCCACAACCTTGCGCGCACGGCCCAAAGAGTCCAGCGTCGCATTTTCAAGCTTGAGGCCGACTTCCTCAGAAATGACCCTGCCGCCAGTCAGCGTTGCGATGTCGGCAAGCATCTCTTTTCTACGATCGCCAAATCCCGGGGCCTTGATCGCAAGGACATGAAATGTTCCGCGCAGCTTGTTGACGACAAATGTCGCGAGCGCTTCACCCTCAACATCCTCGGCGACAATGACCAGCTCTTTCTTGCCGCCTTGCGCGACTTTTTCAAGAACGGGCAGGACATCATGAATAGAGGAAATCTTTTTATCGGTAATCAAGATATAGGGATCGTTGTACTCCGCCTCCATGCGATCCGCGTTCGTGATCATGTACGGAGAGACATATCCTTTATCAAACTGCATACCCTCAACGACCTCTTTCTCAACGCCAAAGCTCTGCGACTCTTCAACGGTAATCACGCCGTCACTGCCGACCGCCTTCATGGCTTGCGCAATAATAGCGCCGATCTCGGAATCGTTCGCTGCAATAGACGCGACCTGCGCGATCTCCTCGTGTCCGGCAACGGGCTTTGAGATTTTTTTGAGCTCTTCAACAATTGCGGCAACACCCTTCTCAATCCCATGGCGGATGAGCATTGGATTTGCGCCTGCCGCAACATTCTTCAAGCCTTCCGCAATCATGATTTGCGCAAGAAGCGTCGCGGTTGTGGTGCCGTCTCCGGCGACATCGTTGGTCTTGGTCGCGACCTCTTTGACGAGTTCAGCGCCAATGTTCTCGAACTTATCTTCAAGAGAGATCTCTTTTGCTATGGTCACACCATCATTGGTGATGGTTGGCGAACCATATCCCTTGTCAAAAACAACGTTACGCCCTTTTGGCCCAAGGGTTACTTTGACCGCATCGGCCAGCTTATCAACACCGCGCTTGATTGCAGCCCGTGCTTTTTCGTTAAACAATATTTGCTTTGCCATATAAATCAGAGTCTAGGTTATAGTGGTTAGGGGTTAGTGTTACCGGACAAGTACTGCGAGAATATCTGACTCTGAAAGAATGAGATATTCTTTGTCGTCGACCTTGATTTCGTCGGGAGCGTATTTCTTAAAGAACACTACGTCACCGACCTTCACTTCCCAGGCCAAGCGCTGGCCATTATCCAAGAGTTTGCCGGATCCAAGGGCAACCACGCGCCCCTTCTCCGGTTTCTCTTTATCAACGGTGTCGGGCAGAATAATGCCCGCCTTTGTCACCTCGTCTGCGCTGATCGCTTCCACAATGATGCGGTCAGCAAGCGGCTGGAGTTTCAACGCTGTATCACTCATAGAGCGTTTTTATCTATTTAAGAATTAAAAAACGACACAAAGAATGTCGCCATTTTATACAAAAACAATTTTACTGTCAAGACCCCCTACTCCGTTACGATGGTTGACAAGAATACCAAGCACGATGCCAACAAGGAATATCCCAGACGGGAGCGTCCAAAGGAAGTGGTCAAAAAGTGACGCGCCCAAAAGAGCGGCCAGTAACGGATATCCGGCAACGGATACGCGCTTACACACCGACCACAAAAGAATGAGAATTAACACTGCGCCGATGATGCCAAGCTCTGCCACTATCATAAGAAAAACATTGTGGATCGGCTGATACGCATACCATGGCTGCGCCGTGCCAGTGGCTTGCTCATGATAATAAAGGGCGTTGGTAAAATTACCAATACCGGTTCCCGTTATCCGCGTGGCCAACGGAAAACTGGCTGCGCGTTCGAGAATCCCAACCCGCTCTGAGAGCGACTGGGATTCCAGGCGTGTTTGCGCATACCCAAAACGTGTGGCTGTCTCTTCCGGGAATATGCTTATAAATATAAAAACTGTCATCATGCTTGCCACGACCATGATTGCGAGAGGGTGAACCGTCCTTGTGCCGGCGTGTATCGCCGCTGACAGTCCTCGCTTGCGAAAAGAGATGAGCGCCGCAACCATTCCGACACACGCCGCCGCGAGCAGAGCAAACCACGCACTGCGTGAGAATGTGAAAAGAAGCGCAAGGAGAATAATCTGTGACGATCCGATAAGAACTATCCACTGTATCTTTTCGTGCGCGCGGGTAAGCGCTGTTGCGCAAAACACCATGCTTATGGAAAGATAGACTCCAAGAATGTTGGGGTGAGGGAAGGCGCCGTACGCGCGCAGCCACCGTCGATCGCCCGCCTCAACAACCGATGTTCCAAGCGTGGAGGGGTCGTGTGCGGCAATGCCGAGCAGTGAATTCGCCGCGACCTCTTGCGTGCCAAACTGCCACAGGCCGAGAATACTCTGAACAACTGCCGCGATAATCCACGCACCGAGAAACCATCGTACGTTCAAGTGAACGCTGCGAAATAGAAAAAAAAGAATCGCGCCCTCGAGTAAGCGAATCCACGCGAATAGCGCGACAAGACGATCGTCGCTCCAAAAAATAGAAAGACCGGCGAACAAGAGAAAGGCGAGAATCCATTGTGCGCATACCGAGAGATTCCTCGGCCTATGATTATGTAAAAATGTAACCGCCAAAAGGGCGAGCGCGAGGATCAAAAACTCAATGGCATAGATGCGAAGCGTCCCGTACTGCCACACCCCCTGCGCTCCATCAGGACCTATCATAGCCTCGTGAATAATCCAGACCGTCTGCCATGGAAGCAGAAAGATCAAAAGGGCAATGCCCGATTCAAGTGTTTTATTCAAAAAATTCATAGGAACGTCAACAGTGCCGAATCAGGAATTATGAATTATGAATAAGGGGTTTTCTGATTCCTGATTCCGAGTTCTTCGCAGCGCTGTTCAAATCTCTCACTGATCTCTTGCCGCCGATCCGCGATGTGAAACTTCAGCACCGTGTCGGAAACGACAACTCCCGTCCCGACATTGGCGCGGTTGCGGATGGCGATGGGAAGAATGCGAAGCTGCAAAGATCGAAGTATTCGCTCAATCGCTCCGCCAAAACACCGGCTGAATATCTCCCCCGCATGCTTTATCCCATGCATGATAGGCGAAAGCGTGATACGACGCCGCGGAATCGGTTCACACGGAAATACGTTTGGAAGAATGTCGGTAATCCACGCGTTTTTCAAAAAGAATTGATCGTACACACCATCATCATAAAGCGGAACGCACCACGCGACCCAGGATGCAAGATACACGTCAGGATCCCATCCATCCAGCTGGAGCGACGAGAGATCAAGAGCGCAATCTGAAATGAAAAAACTCAAGCAAAACGTATCGCGCTCATGGCCTTTTCTCGGACGGAGATTCAGTATATGGGCAAGACTGGTACAAAAAAATCGTACCGTCCACACATGGCGTGCGCTGACAACAATAAAAAGATCAATATCGCTTTCATCGCGCGCGACATTCAGGCCCAGTGTGTTGCATACGCAAACCATGCGCACAAACGGTATGTGCGCAAGCAGAGAAACGAACCGCTTTGCCCGTATGTATTTTCGATACGAATAGATCATACGCCCTTGCCGACGCGCGCGCAAAAGATCGCGCCCAACAAGATAAAAGAGTCCCTCCCCCGATGAAATACGCGCGGCGAGAAACGGAGAAGATGCAAGACAGTCGCGAATCATGAGTACGGTATAGGGCTCGCCCCTCTCTGTTGAGATAAGAAATTTCCAAATCTCGAAATCGGTTAGAGGGTATTCAAAGATATCAAAAAAAATAAGGGTTCGAAGTATTGCGCATTCAAAATGTGAGGGTGTTTCCGTTGACATAAGGCCTGTCATATTGTATCCTAATAAGCGCATAATTCAACCATGAAAGCATTATTGTACAGCACTGCGCGTGCGTGTGCCCGTGCCCTATCACCTGTGGGACGGTTTTTTTTGGGTGGCGCTGTTTTTCTCTACGGATGGTATCTCAAAGGGAGCATTTCTCTTCAGAAGAGGGGGGTTATGGTTCATCATCCGCTATATGCTCTTGTTTCCCGCCACCACGTACATCACGCACTGATCGTTGGCATATCTCTGCTTGCCATTGGCCACACCGTCCTCCTTCAGCGAGTGGATGAACAAGAATTCCTTCTCCCTCAGAACGCGCTCTCTCGCCTCTTTGCAGAAGAAGACGCCTTTATTGTTGAAACACAAAATTTCACTCCCATTGCCGATAGTGAGTATGTCACCTCAACCGACATACGATCTCAACCAACGCCAACACCAACCGAAAACACGCAAAAGCAATCCCCGCTTCCACAGGCAGGCAGTCTCGCGACCATTCCCGACACGCTCATCAAACCCATACTGCCAACCATCCAGACCGAGCCGTATCGCGCCCAAACAATCCAAACGTATGTTGTCAAAACGGGAGATACGCTGGGAAACATTGCGCGCGCCCACGGCCTTAAACTCTCGACACTCCTCTGGGCGAACAACCTAACAGAACGATCGGTTATCCGACTCGGCCAGCATCTTGTTGTTCTACCCGTTGATGGCATACATTATCGCATTAAACGTGGCGATACGCTTGGATTGGTTGCAAAACGCTTCAGCTCCGACATAGATAGTATTGTTAAAGCAAACAACCTTGCAAACCCCAATGCGGTTGCCATTGGCGACCTACTCATGATCCCGGGCGGAGTCATGCCAACTCCTTCCCGCTATGTGCCACAGCAGTCGCTTATTGGACGCGTGCGAGATACCATTGCTCCGTCTGGAACAAGCGAACGGGCAAGCGGCAGCTATATCTGGCCGACGTCTGCACGGCGCATCACGCAGTACTTTAGCTGGCGCCATATTGGCGTCGACATTGCAGGACCTCCGTCAAATCGGATTTACTCCGCCGCCGATGGCGTTGTTTCCTTCGCGGGATGGGCGAAGGGATATGGCCTCTCTGTCGTGATTAATCATGGAGGAGGCAAGCAAACACGCTATGGACATTCGCGACAACTCTTTGTAAAAGTAGGCCAATCCGTATCACAGGGAGAAACGATTGCCATGGTCGGAAGCACCGGGCGCTCAACGGGTCCCCACCTCCATTTTGAAATCATTGTCAACGGAAAACGCGTTAACCCATTCGCCTACATCCGTTAATACGACGTACGTATTGCTAATACTCTCTGCACTGCGATCGGTACTGAATGCTTTCCGCAATATGTCCGGTCTCTATCGTCTCGCTCTCATCAAGATCGGCGATGGTTCGCGCAACTTTGAGCGTGCGCGCATAGGAGCGCGCGGAAAGCCCCAACCGTTCTGCCGCGGTGCGCATCATCGCGAGCGCCTCATTTTTCAGCTCGCAAAACGTTTCAAGAAAATGAGCGGGGATCTCGTTATTGGTTCTCAGATGATGCACGGCAAGCCGAGCCGTTTGGCATGTACGCGCCTTTATAATGCGCGCACGCACAATCTCAGATGTCTCTCCTTGCCCCGGAGAAGAAAGAAGTTCGATATCAACGGCGGGAACATCGACGAACATATCGATTCGGTCGAGAATGGGGCCCGATATTCTTTTTTGGTACATACTTATTGCTCCGGCAGAACAGACACACTCCTGCCTATCGCTCCCTCGATTACCGCACGGGCACGGATTCTGCGCGGCGACAAGTTGACACCGGCTTGGATATTTGATGCTTCCCTGCGCGCGACTGATGGTCACCCACCCGTCTTCAAGCGGCTGTCGCAATGCCTCAATAACCGAGCGAGGAAATTCTGGAAATTCATCAAGAAAGAGAACACCACGATGCGCAAGCGTTATTTCCCCTGGACTTGGCGTACTTCCTCCGCCAACAAGGGAGGCAATCGATGCGGAATGGTGCGGGCTCCGAAAGGGTCGCTCCCTGATCAGCGGCAGCGATGGTGACAACTTTCCGGCAACGCTCCAGATACGCGTCACCTCAAGAGCCTCATCAAATGAGAGCTGGGGAAGCAGCGTTGGCAACACGCGAGCAAGCATGGTTTTTCCTGACCCGGGAGGACCGGAAAATAAAATATGGTGTCCGCCCGCAGCAGCTATTTCCAATGCGCGCTTTGCATGATGTTGTCCTTTGATACATGAAAGGTCGCTCAGTAAAGGCCCTCCTGGCGGCTGCGCGAACGTTTCGTTCTCTGATACTTCCCGCGCAAAGGGCTTCAAGCGCGCAACGCCGACAAGATGGTCAATAAGCGCCGACAGGGACGGAACGGGATAGATGGTGATACCGTCGATCAATGCAGCTTCTGCAGCATTCTCTTGGGGTACGAAAATCGAGTCATGCCCGCAGGTGCGCGCGGCATGTGCGCAGGCAACAGCGCCGGCAACCGCGCGTACGCTTCCTTCAAGCGACAGCTCTCCGACACACGTGCTCTTTTCTACTTCGGCGCGTGCGGCATCGGAAAAAACGCCCCTCATGTCTGGGTCCGCCAACACCATAGAGAGCGCAATGGGAAGATCGTATGACGCTCCCTGTTTTTTCATGTCCGCAGGAGCCAGGTTAACGGTCACGCGCCCGCGCGGGAACGACAGTCCGCTATTCTTAATAGCGGACCGAACACGCTCTCGCGCCTCCTGCACCGAAGCATCGGGAAGACCGACAATGACGCAAGCATACTGTCCCGGACCCGCATCACACTCAACATCGATGCGCTCCGCATCAAGACCAACCACACGGGCGGAATATACTTTGGATAACATAGTGTAATTTCAGATTTCAGATTTTGAAATCAATTATTTGAAATTTTTGTACTATCCTCAGTATACCTTTTCCGAGAACAACATGAAATAACAACGAACACACAACCAACTAAAATCCAGACATCAGCAAGATTAAAAACAGTGAGGCCCGGTAGTGCGATCCAATCGATCACTCCGCCATAGATATGAGTGTCAAAAAAATTCGACGCCGCACCCGCAACCATGAACGTTGCACCGCTCGCCACGAATGTCATGCGCGCCGTCCGAGATACTTCATGCATGAACCATCCTATAAGCAGCAAAACAAAAATAAGAAAAAGGAGGAACGAGAACTCAGCGTTTTGAATAAAAAATAACGTCTTCCGATTAAGAAGGACGTTATCTGGGTATACTAATAGGACGATTGTCTTTGTGAGACGATCAATCGCAAAAAGGAAGCACAGAAGAAGACCGTACGTTCGCCTCATTTGCCAGCCTTCTCTTGGCATGCAATACAGAGAACAGCCTGAGGCCGCACGGCAAGACGCTGTTCGCCAATGTCCATACCGCATGATTTGCACGTTCCCCATGTGCCTTCGTCAAGACGCGCAAGCGCCTCAACAACCTCGCGAAGTTCTGATTCAAAAGTTGCTTCAAGGCCCAATGAATCACTATATGCCGCGACTTCTGCGGCATTCTCGTCTTCTTTGTCACCATAATCCTCCCATGTCGTCTGGAAGTCGGTGTCATCCTTGCCGCTCGGCTTGCCGATTTTTGCAAGCTCGGCTTCAAGCCGCTCTTTCTCTAAAAACAATTTTTTCTCTATATCTGATAAAAATTGTGTTGAAAAGGCCATAGTGGTTTATTAATGAAAGAGTGATGTAAAGAATAAGGACGCCATAGATATAATATAATTTCTTTTGGCGTCCCGGCTACCTCTTTTGCGAGGCAGTCCGGGATCACCCATGTCGACAGCGAAGATATTTCGCCGCCCGCATGGGTGATCGCACCAGAATTCGACCTCAAGAGGCAAAAATGCCTTTCTCCGACTGCGAAAAGCAATTATCTTCACTCCCGATTCTTTGGTGGATTATTGAAACGCCTTTTTTGTGAGCTCAAAAGCCCAATAATACGTTCAACCACCGTTTTGTTTTGTTGTGGCGGGGTTGTCGGTCTTCCCCGTAAAGAATAGGAGAGAAGACAGAAAATGAGCCCTTTTCGTAAAGGATCATGTTCTGTTTCCTTGTAAAGAACATCTTCACAATAGTAAGTATAGCATACTTTTTCCCTGTGGTCAATTGTTTGAACACAATTTGTACTCTCGCTACGAAACACGCGGTTTTTGTTATAATAATAAGAATACTGGACATATGCCCTCCGGTTCAGCGCTCCCTCACAACTGTTATCCACATGCCCATCGTCGATTTCCGCAATCGCTACCCTCTCACTGTGCGGGCTTGACACGTCAACTCAAGATCTCCGCGCACAAGCGCGCGAATAACATATCCATTTGATAGCGAACGCTTACTCTTTGACGCGCTTCATCGAAAGATTGATGCGATTCTGTTCGTCTATGGCAACAACGACAACCTTTACGGCTTGCCCCACTTTCACAATATCGGTTACTTTTTCAACACGGCGGGGGCTGAGTTCTGAGATGTGAACGAGTCCTTCGGTGCGTGGCAATATTTCGACAAACGCTCCAAAGTCCATAATCCGCGTCACCTTTCCATCAAAGACTTCACCGGCTACTACCTCGCGGGTCAATCGTTTCACCCACTCAACGGCGCGCTTCATGCCATCTTCATTGGTCGAAGTAATCATCACAAGCCCGGATTGCTCGATGTCGATTTGCACACCGGTCGCGTCGATGATCTCATTGATTATTTTTCCGCCCGGACCAATGACGTCGCGGATTTTGTCCGGATTGATCTGCAGTGTCTCAATGCGCGGCGCATAGGGCGAGAGATTTTCGCGCGGCGCGGTAATCGCCCCCTGCATGACATCAAGAATTTTCAGCCGCGCGCCGTGTGCTTGGGCAAGCGTCTCTTTCACTATTTGCATCGTCAGTCCATGAGTCTTGGTGTCGAGCTGAATGGCGGTAATACCCGCGCTCGTTCCTGCGACCTTAAAGTCCATCCCCCCTTCACCGTCTTCGAGATCCTGGAGGTCGGTAAGAATTTTGTAGTTCCCTTTTTCATCGGATGCTAAGCCCATGGCAATTCCCGCGACCGGCGCCTTGATGGGCACACCGGCATCCATCAGCGCGAGGGTTGACCCACAGGTTGACCCCATGGAGCTCGATCCGTTTGATCCGAGTACCTCAGAGACAACGCGAATGGTGTAGGGAAATTCCTCCTTGCTTGGCAATACCGGAAGCAACGCTTTTTCGGCTAAAGCACCATGGCCCACTTCACGCCGCCCAGGTCCGCGCATGGGCTTGACCTCGCCAACCGAATAGGGAGGGAAATTATAATGGTGCATGTAGCGCTTTTTTCCGACTTCCTCCATGCCATCAAGTGTCTGCTCATCACCTGGCGAACCAAGAGTGGCGATTGAGAGCACCTGTGTCTCTCCCCGCATAAACAGCCCCGATCCATGGGTTCGCGCAAAGATGCCAACTTCGGCGCTCAATGCGCGAATCTCATCAAGTCCGCGAAGGTCGACGCGCTTGTCCTCCGCAAGAATTGCGCGGGTAATCTCTGACTCTGCAAACTCATTGGCAATCTCAACAATCTTCTTTCGTTTATCCTTCCCGATCTGCAAGGTAACGAGATATTCATCAAGATCGTGTTTCATTTGGACCACTGCCGCTTTTCTGCTCGCCTTGGTAACTTTCGCACCCATAGTAAGATACTGCGACGCTTTCTCGGCAAGCCATGTGCGCGCTGTTTTCCATGTTTCTTGGCTTATTGGCTCTTCTTCGGTAATCGCGCCTGAGCCTTGTGCGGCGGCGGACATGATCTCTTCAACCGACTGTTTTGGTGCGCCAATTTCCCCTTGAATCTTGGTCAAAAAATCACAGAGCTTGCGATTTTCTTTTAGGGAGTATTCAACGGCCGAAAGCATTACGTCTTCGGGAACTTGCTGTGCGCCTGCCTCGATCATCACGATTTTTTCTCCGGTGCCAGCAACATAAAGGTCAAGATCGCTCTTTTGACGCGCTTCATATGTGGGATTGATAACCCACTCACCATTGATGCGGCCGATACGAATGCCGGACAACGGGCCATTCCAAGGAATGTTTGAGAGCATAAGCGCTGCGGACGCTCCGATCATAGCGGGAACATCGGGATCGTTCTCCTGGTCAATCGCAAGAACGGTAACAATCACTTGAATGTCATTGCGCAACTCTTGAGGGAAAAGCGGACGAAGCGCGCGGTCAATAAGGCGCGCGGTAAGAATCGCCTCATCGGTCGCGCGGCCTTCGCGCTTGATAAAGCGCGAGCTTTTAATTTTTCCCGCGGCATACAATCGCTCTTCATACTCAACCATAAGGGGAAAATAACTCATTCCCTCGCGCTGGTCCGCGCTCATGACAACGGTTGCAAGCACAACCGTCTCTCCAAACTGACAAACAACAGCGGCTGACGCCTGTTTGGCGAGTTTGCCGGTCTCGATAATGAGCTTTTTTCCGGCAACCTCTGTTTCATAGGTCTTTGGCATATGCGTTCTTTCTGGTGCCCTCAAGGTTTCAGATCCATTTCAGAGAAGAAACGAATCTACATATCCTGAGGCCACCGTACATGAATAATTGTTATCTTCGCTGTCTCGTGGGTAATAAATATTTTTGGGTATCTGCGGAAAGATCGGTAAAATCATCAACGTGTTCAAGAAGTTTGCTTGATGTCGTATCGCCAAAAGCAATAAGCTCAACAATGCATCCGCGATTCTCCTTGAGATAGGTCACCAATGGAATATAATCCCCATCACCAGTTGCCAGAACAACAACGTCAAGCTTGTCCGCCGATTTAATAGCATCCACGGCAAGACCGACGTCCCAATCGCCCTTTTTGCTTCCGTCGACAAAGACCTGAAGGTCTTTCATCTTCACCTCAAAACCCTGCTTGGCAAGTGCTTCAAAAAAGGTCTGCTCCTCTTGTGTCTTGGACACAACGACATACGCAATTGCGCGGATGAGCTTACGCCCAGCTGTTGCGGCTTTTAGCAGTTCTTGAAAATTAACCCTTCGATTGTAGAGATTTTTTGCCGAGTGGTACATGTTCCCAACATCAACAAATAGCCCCACTCGTTGTTCTTTGTGTTTTACCATTGAGCTGTATATTGAGAGTGGTGAAAAATATCACGTATAAGTTTCTTCCGGCTCATTTCCAGCCAATGTCGCCCCAAAAATGCGCTGAACTCGTCGCCCGGCCACGGCCGGGCTTCTCATTCATCATCATTTTTGGAACGAAATTGTCATGGAACTGACCGGGAATCTATTTTTCACCACTCTCATCATTACGCATTGTGTTCTTCTTCCGGGATATCGGCAGCCGCGAGCATCAAGTCGACATCTTCGTCATTCTTCTTCTCCGCGAAGTCGCGCTTCTTAATTTTCAATGTCTTAACCAATTTGTCGTACCCCTGCGCATCTTCCGATGCGTAGTATCGGAGCAACCGGCGCCGTTCCCCGACTTTTTTCAGCAATCCGCGCCGAGATGACTGATCCTTCTTGTGAAGCTTCAGGTGTTCGGTCAAACGATTGATCTCTTCGGTGAGAATCGCGGCTTGCACCGGCGTGGAACCCGTGTCGTCTTTATGGGTTCCGTATTTGGCAATAATCTTTGCCTTTGCTTTGGGATCCAGCATAGATCTCCTTTCGCCTCATGTCCAGTATGCTCTTTTGTGAGAGGCACACCGATTCATGCGCATTATATATAATGTAAGCAGTATAGCAAAAGAGAGCGAAAAAGTCAATGGGTCTGCTGTACCAGAAACGAAATGCACTCGCTCAAACTTGCGTCCCAGTCGTGGATCGCCACGCCGAACGTATGTTGAATTTTTTTTGTTGAAAGGACGCTATATGCCGGACGTGTGACCTTGGTTGGATATTCCGATGCGGGAATGGGCTTGATCTCGCATGACAACCCTGCCAAGTCACGGATCTTCTGCGCGAACTCAAACCAGGTGACCTCCCCGTCGTTTGCGTAATGGTATATACCGAAAGGAAATGGGGTCTGGCTCTGTGGGGAAAACGGTGTCTGGTTCGTTTTCGCTTGCAAAAATGCACCTGACACCATTTTCCATGTGCCTGACTCCATTTTCGTGATCATCGCAATGAGCGCGCCGGCAAGATCGCGGGCGTAGGTCGGACTCCCATACTGGTCTGCGACAACGGGTAATGACTCCTGCTCCTCGCAAAGACGCACTATCGTTTTAACAAAATTACTGCCGTACGACGAATAGAGCCAAGAGGTGCGGACAATAAAACTTTTAGGGCATACTTCTTGAACCGCCAACTCCCCTTCATATTTTGATCGTGCGTATGCTCCCAGCGGATGCGGCTCATCATCTTCGGTGTATGGCACGGTTTTTTTCCCATCGAACACAAAGTCGGTCGAGATATGGAAAAGAATCGTGCTATTCTTTGCGCATGAGCGTGCGATGTTCTCAGCGCCCAGTACATTGACTGCGTGCGCAAGCGATTGTTCATCCTCCGCTTTTTCAACGTTCGTGTATGCGGCAGTGTTGATGCAATAATCTGGTTTGTGTTCATCAAAAAATTTCAGCACGGCATCCGCGTCAGTAATATCAAGCTCGTCGCGATCAACAAAAGTAAAAATGTCATCCCGGCGCAGGCCGGGATCCAGACAAATTTTTTTTAGCTCTGACCCGAGCTGTCCATTTGCGCCGGTGACAAGGAGTCTCATAGTTCTGCCAATGTTTTCCACGCGAGATCTTTTTCCGCGACAATGATTTCCTCGCGAGGCAAGCGCCAATCGATGGCAAGCGTTGGGTCGTCAAAGCTAATACCACTTTCACTTTCCTTGTTATAGTAGTTGCTGCATTTGTAAAAAAACTCTGCTCCCTCGCGGCTCAATACCAGAAACCCGTGGCAGAATCCCACGGGCGCAAAAAGCTGTTTTTTATTTTCTGCCGAAAGCTCAACCGCGACATGATTTCCGTATGTCGGCGAGTCCTTTCGAATATCGACAACAACATCAAGGACAACACCGGACAATACCCGAACAAGTTTTGCTTGTGCGTGCGGTTCACGCTGAAAATGCATTCCGCGCAAAATCCCGTACTTCGACCACGATTGATTTTCTTGCACGAAATGAACGCCTGCTTTTTGAAAAAATTCGTCTTCAAGAAATGACTCAAAAAAATACCCGCGCGCGTCCTGAAAAATCTGGGGCTCAATAATCAATACTCCGTGAATTGAGGTTTTTGTGTAGGTCATACTACACCAGTGCTCCGAATCGTTTATATATTTTGTCACGGGGCCCAATTGCTCGAATAGTCAACGTTCTCATTTCTGTCTCGACTGTGTAAATGACCCGTGCGTCCCCTATTCGTAATTTAAAATATCCGCGCAATACATTACTTAATGGAAGCGGGAGTGTTCTATCGAAATTTTCCTCGAGCCATTCAAATTTTTCAATAATGCGATCCTGTATTCGCTCGTCAAATTTTTTGAGATCATCTTCTGCCCCATCAATGAAAACAATACTCCATAAAGGCATACTATGCTGTCCTTGCTTTTAGTCGCCTTTTTACTTCTCTGAGAGAAATGGTTTTTTGGGGCTTCTTTGCAAGACGTTTTTGAACCCATGGCTGCAGTTCACAAAAATATTCCTGGTCCATCAAAATTTCGCGCATCGTACTTGCAACGGTTTCCGCAACGGTCACTTGAATTTTTTTTGTCAGAGTCGCAGGATCTAATTGAAGCGAGGGCATAAAAATGCATGATAAGTATACAATTACTCTATCGAATTGTTGTAAAAATGTCAAAACGATGTACAAGACGCATACATAGGTAACACTTTTGATAGTTCAAGAGGTGGTTTGTAGTTCAGCGATTGATGAGGGCGTCTGAAGTTGTACTCAATCAGCCATTCAGTCAGATCTCTGTTAAAGATCAATGGGTCAGGATCGAACCCCTTCATCTCAATGAACTCTTCCTGCAGAGTTCTGTTGAATCGTTCATTGTTCGGATTGTCTTTTGGCGTGTGTACTCTGCTGTAGTATTGTTCAATGCCGAGTTCCAGGCACGCGGCCTTAAAGTATTTCTCAAACTCTGTTCCATTGTCGTGGCCGACTCGTGGAATCTGTCCGTCAAGGAGGTAGTGGAGGCGCAGTAGAAAATCCTCACCATTCTTTGAGCTCTTGGACGTGTACATTCGCGCAAAGGCCACCTTGCCATACTTGTCGACAGCCGTGAAGATATATCGTTTCAATCCATGCCAGTATATCACGATCGTATCAAGGCAGATAATGTAGCCGGCTCTTTTCTGCCAGGGCAGGATGTTCTTCACAAGATCAATGGTCTTTTTCTTTTTCTGTGCTTTTCTTCGTTTTGCTTGTATTCTCTTGTTTTTTGAGGGTTTGTAGTAGAGCTTGAAGTCTGTAATAACGCACTGGATTTTCCATGAAGAAATTGTCTCTCCATAGGTTTGCTCATAGATTTCTTTGAGCTTCATTTTGCCATAGCGCATGTTGGACTTTCTGGGGGCTATGATACGTTCTAAAACGTCTGGGGCGATTGTACGGCCTCGTTTTTTCCTTGGAGAGCGTGATTTGTCCTCAAGGAGGTGGAGAGTGTAGAGATTTCGCTCGTCAAAGAGTTTGAACCATTTGTAGAAGGTTTTTCCCGGGATGCCAAAGTGCCGGCAGGCTAATGAGGCGTTTCCCTCGTGTTCGTAGTACCAGATGATCCAGTCAAGGCGCTGTTTTGCTTTCTTTGAAACCTTGAGGATGTCTGCGACGCGTCTCCAGCGCTCATATTTGTCCAAAAGAGTATGGCGGTAGTAAGGGAAGTGCTTGAAAAGATCTTCAAGGCGCAATTTCTCTGGGGTATGGTATGCTGTTTGCATAGATGAGATGCATTATGGTAACTTAGGCTCCCTTTATTGTACCACTTCGTGGCACATCAAGGGTGTTACCGATGTATCTCATCTTTTGCAGTCTTTGTACAACGGTATTGCGTATTTCGAATGAGTTTGATATATTTACATAGTACATAATCGAACTTCGATTCTATGTTGATAAAAGAAAAAGAGAAAAGGCAGGCCATTTTACTAAGAAAGCGGGGTAAAAGTTATAGCGAAATACAAAAAGTAGTTGGCGTCTCTATGTCAAGTATAAGTTTGTGGTTGCGAAATGTTCCGCTCAGTAAGAGGCAAAAAGATCGTTTATTTCGATTAAAAGTGCGGGGGGCAAAAAATGGGGGTGGCAAAAAAAAGCACCTTCAGAGATTGTATGAATCAAAAAAAATTATAAGGTCGGCCTGGGATGAATTTCCTAAAAAAATTTCGAGTCCACTATTTTTATTAGGTGTTTCCCTTTACTGGGCGGAGGGATCAAAAGCGGACGAAAAAATGTCTCTAAGCAATTCTGATCACCTTATGATAGAATGCTTTATGAAGTGGTTAAGAGAGGTATG
Source organism: Candidatus Uhrbacteria bacterium (assembly GCA_016206155.1). Classification (GTDB taxonomy): domain Bacteria; phylum Patescibacteriota; class Patescibacteriia; order JACQRZ01; family JACQRZ01; genus JACQSC01. Next base: position 61,208 of record JACQSC010000002.1, read on the forward strand.
CGATGTTCCTGAAAAAAAGGTGCGCGTTCATCTTCATATTCACTCGCTCCACTCAAAAAAAGGTATAGAAAAATATTGGTCCCGCATCACACACATTCCCTTAAATCAGTTTATAAAGACCTATGTAAAAACGACTTCACTGGGACACAGAAAAAACATACTCTATAATGGTACTTGTACTGTCAATGTCCATGATGTAACATTGTATCGAAAAATGATTGGGTGGCAATTGGGCTTACTGGAATATTTGAACCTTATTTCCCCGTCAGAGAATGAAAAAAATTGTATCATCGACCGCATCATAAAAAAAAGAACAATGAAACAGATAGCGAGCACTCTAATTGTGCGCCCATAGCTCAAGGGATAGAGCATTAGCCTTCTAAGCTAAGTATCTAGGTTCGAGTCCTAGTGGGCGCAAATACTATAACGTCTATGCAAACAACAGTCCTTGTCATCATCGCAATCGCAAGCGGCGCAATCGGGAATCTTCTCATTAAACTCTCTGCGAAAGATATTCCCCAGAGCATCACGCTTGAGGCCTTTGGTAAAATGGCGACAAACCCAACACTCCTCCTTGGGATCCTTTTTCTTGCCGGAAGCTTTCCGGTATATGCGATGGTGCTTCAACGCCTTCCCTTGAGTTTCGGATTCCCGCTCGTGCAAAACCTCGCATTCGTCACGCTCCTTGTCCTGTCGTATTTCTTCTTGCGCGAACAATTGACCTTCATCAATTTTCTTGGTATACTCCTTCTCATTGTCGGGCTTTTCTTGGCGGCGGCAAAGTAAAAATTTATGGTGGGCGTAGTGTAACGGTTCGCACACGACTCTGTGAAAGTCGGAGTGGGAGTTCAAGTCTCCTCGCTCACCCCATGAAATCATCTCCCTCGCGGGAGGTGTTTTTATTTATGCCGTCAGGTATACTGCTTATATTATTATGCTTTTTTATGCTTTGGTTTCCCTTTGCACTCTTTAGCGCCGTCATTCTTGCTTCGCGGCGCACCTACGAAAAGAATCTTACGAACTCCTTTGGAAACTTTTCCATGGGATTTATTGTACAGTCCTTTTCGCTATTGCCGACACTCGTACTCTTTTTCTTTTTCCCTATTCCTGATGACTTCCTGCATCTACCTTGGCAATTCTGGTGGCCGCTTTTGATTATCTGGTTTGTTCTCTATCCTATTCAAACGTACTTCTTGTACCGCGGGCTCCGTGAGGGAGAACTTTCTCAAACCGTTCCGATCATGGCTCTCATGCCCGTCTTTAACTTGGCTTCATCGTTTCTGTTGCTTGGCGAGCGCCCCTCGCTTATGGGGATGGTCGGCATTGGGATCATTGTTCTGGGAACCTATCTTCTCCTTATGGAGGGCACACAAAAGGAACACGGAAAGCGCTACAATAAAGCGGTGATGTATACAATCATCGCGACATTCTGCGTTGCAATAGGATCGACGCTTGATAAAATTTCAATCAATGTATCAACGCCGGTCTTTTACAGTTTTATGAATACGCTTGGTGCGTCGGTTGTCTTTCTTGTTCTGATGAATATCTATCGTCAGCGCGATGATATCCCAAAGATGCTTCAACGATTCTGGCCATTTACGATCCTTGGCATCTTTCAGGCGCTTCTCTATACGGCAAAAATGCTCGCCTTCTCCTTCGGACCAACTTCCTATGTTGTTGCGGTTCTCTCGTCAAGCTTTCTTTTTGCCGCGCTCTTTGGTATCATCTTTTTGAAAGAGAAATGCACAATACGCAAAATGTCATCCTTTGGACTATTTGTTTTTGGAATTATTTTGATTACGGTCACCCGTTAAGACACTGTAACAAAAATCATACTATTCCCCAATTTTCTGAATTTTGATGTATGCGGCAATCGGGATTTGAACCCGAATAGCCCCCGTTTCCTCAACTGACCACCTCCCCCAGTGAGGCATTAAAGGGGCATTCTGCCTTGAATCATTGCCGCTTTATTCGTGTCTATGATAGTAAGACGCAACAAGAGACGAAAATGTTACACCGTGCTATACTCTTGGCATGACCGACGAAGAGAAGAAACAATCAGATAAAGCAAAACTTTTTATCGCGCAGCATAAAGCGCTGCTCATTCAGATATTTGCAGATCCAGCGATGTATATTGCAGATGCTCGGCCTGTTTCGCTGTTCATGGCAGGATCGCCGGCGCAGGAAAGACAGAGATTTCCAAAAGGTTGACCAAGAGATTTCAAGTCAAACCGGTTCGTATTGATGCAGATGATATTCGTGAATTTGTTCCCTGATATACCGGCGAGAATTCATTCATTTTTCAAGCGGCCGCAACTCGTGGCATTCACATTCTCTATGATCACGTTTTAAAATATCATTTTAATGTCATTCTCGATGCAACGTTTGCATATAATGAAGCGCTCGTGAATGTGGAACGCTCATTAAAGCGGGATAGAAAAGTTGAAATTTATTACATCTACCAAAATCCTCAAATTGCATGGGAGCTCACGAAAAAACGCGAGGCAGTTGAGCACCGTTTTGTATCTCGAGAGGTGTTTATCAATGCTTTTGTCGCATCTCGTGCAAATGCCAACCAGGCGAAGAGAGCTTTTAAGAATTCTATCGAACTAAATCTTATCATCAAGGACGTTCGGCAAAATACCGAGCAAATTTTTTCAGATATTTCTTTAGTTGACGATTATCTGCCAAGAATATATACTAAGGATGAACTAGAGAAAATTGTTCTATGATAAAAAATCTACTACAATCACTAAAGGGAGGAAAAAAAGTAAAGAGCGATTTTTCAACTTTTTTCCGTGAAGCGTCCCGGGAGCAAAAAGAAAAGCTCCTTCTTGAAGTTGCCCATGAGGCAAATCAAGATCAGCGCCAGATTCTTGAACGCTACGATAAATTGCAGGCGAAGAACACTTCCTGACATACCTGTAACAAAATGCCGGCCTTTTACGTCTTATATTGAATGAGGATGAGATCCTCATTTTTTAATCTCTATGCCCCGCACTTAACTCTGATTGGTGCCATGGAATCTCCACATTTATGATCACGATTAACAACTATAATTCATCATTACTCGCTTCGTCTTCCTGTTCGTGTCACAGCATGAGGATAATCGGAGTTAAGTGCGGGGTATGACTGTTACCAAAAAAGACATTCTGAAAATCTATTGGCGCGCGTGCCGCAATCACAAGCCTTCGCTATTCCTGGCCGTGCTTGGCGTTGTCAGCGGAGCCGTCGTATGGATTATCTATCCAATCTACTACAAGGAGCTCTTTGATCTTCTTGCGCAGTCAGAATCCCCGGATACGCTCTATCCGCAACTCATGCATATTTTTTTCACCCTTCTCTCCGTGTCAATTCTGGCCTGGACGCTTCATCGCATCGCTGATTTTGGCAACAACGTCTTCCAAACAAGCGTAAAAGCGGATCTCAAAGAACACGCCTTTAGCGCGCTTCTTCATCATTCATACGCCTTCTTCGCCAACTCATTTGCGGGAGCGCTTGTTCGCCGCGTTCATCGACTTTCCTCAGATGGTTTTGAAGTCTTTGCCGATCGCATGCTCTGGACGCTTCTTCCCCTTGCTGTGCAGCTTGCCGGCATTGCGATTGTTTTGTCTCTCAATCTTCCTGTCTTTGCTGTTGCGTTTATCGTCTGGTTTGTGATTTTCGCCGCAGTCCAAACTTCACTCTCAATCTGGAAGATGCGCTACGACAAAATCCGCGCGGAACGTGATACGGAAAGCACCGCGATTCTTTCTGACGCGCTTGCCAACCATACGACCATCCAGCTCTTTGCCCGCAAAAAATATGAGTTCAAAAAATTTCGAGAGATCAATCAATCACTACGAAGCATGATGCTCTTTACCTGGAATCTGAGTGCGATAATCGATGCGGTTCAATTCATCCTCTTCATGGTCATTGAATTTGTCGTACTCTATCTTGCGCTTGGCGCGTGGCGAGACGGGTCAATCACGATTGGAACGTTCGTCCTTGTCCAATCCTATATGATCCAGATTTTTGGGCGGTTGTGGGATTTTGGCAGAGCGGTGCGCAGCATCTTTACAAGCTTCGCCGATGCAAAAGAGATGGTTGAAATAATGCTCAAGCCAGTTGACGTCACGGACACGCCAGGAGCAAAAACCCTTCACGTCATGCATGGCGAAATTGTCTTTGATCGCGTTTCATTCTCCTACCAAAAAACACGGCGGGTACTCAACGCATTCAGCGGCACCATTCGGGCCGGCGAGCGAGTCGCCCTTGTCGGCCATTCCGGCGCGGGGAAATCAACAATTGTGAAGCTCCTGCTCCGTCTTCACGATCTTGAGAGCGGGAAAATACTGATTGACGGACAACATATCCAGAAAGTAACTCAAGACAGTCTTCGCGCATCAGTTGCCTTTGTCCCCCAAGAACCGCTTCTGTTCCATCGGACGCTTATGGAAAACATCCGCTACGGCCGCCCTGATGCGACCGATGATGGGGTCGTCAGGGCTTCGCGCTTGGCGCACTGTGATGAATTTATTCATGATCTTCCGGAACGCTATGACACGCTCGTTGGTGAACGTGGCATCAAACTCTCTGGTGGCGAACGCCAACGCATCGCGATTGCGCGAGCGATCTTAAAAAACGCCCCCATCCTCGTTCTTGACGAAGCGACTTCAAGTCTGGACTCAGAGTCGGAGATGATGATTCAAGATGCGCTTGCGGCATTGATGAAAAACAAAACAACAATCGCCATTGCGCACCGCCTCTCGACGATCAAACAGATGGATCGTATCCTGGTCATTGATGAAGGCAAACTCATAGAAGAAGGCGCGCACGAAGAGCTGATTAAAAAGCGGGGAAGCCTCTATGGGAAGCTATGGAAACTTCAGTCCGGTGGATTTCTTGCATAGAATGTGATATACAGTGAGTATATGACAGAGCACATGTACGAGAAACAAATTGCAGAGCTCGGCGATGAAATGGATAAAAAGCTCAAAAAACTATCGGAAGCTGATAGTTTACCTTCGGAGGAATTCGTTGCGCGCGCATGCATCCTGCGCGCCGCCTTGCAAGACGTATATGCAAACGCGCGCGGCGAAACCCCAAACAGCGTGTTTGAACTTCAAGCTCTTTTGTCATCCGAAGAAGCGCGCAATGAAAAGGAGCGTGGAGAATTCCGCCATATAAGCGTTTTACCCGACACACTCAAGGAGGAGATTGTCATACGCGTCGCGTCATTACTGCGTAATCATCCCCCCTATGATACGATTGCCTATCCCCCCATGATCCGTGAAGCAACGGGTCTAACCGGCAGCAAACGACAATATTCAGAGTCACTCGAGCGAGATTTAGAACAAGCTGATGTTTCCAGCCATGTTCTCGCCTTTGTATGGGGTGAACGCATACGCGCGGCTGTCAGTACAATGCTGTCAACGAAACTCTGTGAGTTGCTCAACAAGCACGTGGATCTATCGGTTGGCGGTTCACCGGAAGCGTTTTGGCGTTTGCAACTTCTCGGCGTACGTCAGGACGAAGAGTATGTGGAGTACGGTCTTCTCTTTCTTCAAAAATTTACCCAACGAATGAACGCTCTGACACAGAGAAGCGCGGAGATGTTCTATGGTGATGAAGCGGCGCGTGCGCTTCTGCTCTGGAGGGCGCTTCTTTCAGTAAAACGGGGAACCAAACCAATCAAAGAATTCCGTCAAGCATGCGCTTCCGCTCTTGTGTACCACCGCTATAGCGAGGCAGAGGAGGAGCTGAGTCGCGCGGTCGCCAAAACGCCACTTCTATTTACTGAAGCGCAACGAAAGACATTCCATGCAAAGCGCCTCATCCCGGCAGAACCGAAAACGCAAGAGCAGCCCCTTTCTCTGTATCAGCAACGCACACGCGAACAACTTTCGCGTATCGAAACATTTGTTGGAAAAACGTTTGTATCAAAAAAAGGTCATCTCTGGCATGTTGTCAAGGCAGGACTTGAAGTAGTTTATGGCCAGCGGGGTTTTCATCCCGGAGTAAAACTTTTGAAGTTTGGAACAAAAAAATATCCTCGCGTCAACCCAACGTACGCCCCTACAACATATTTGTCCCCAAATGAGTTTTTGGGAAAAATGGAGCGGGAAGAATGGAATGAATGGAACCCGAAATAAATCCGCCACTAATGCGCATGGCCGAGATCCTCAGATCATTTTTTGCTGTCCGCTGTCTGGTTTTTTGATGTTCAAATGCTCATACGCACGATCGGTTGCGATACGTCCGCGGGGAGTGCGATTAAGAAATCCGATTTGCAATAAAAACGGTTCACAGACCTCTTCCACGGTTTCCATCTCCTCGGCAATGGATGCGGCGATCGTGTTTAGTCCTACGGGGCCGCCGTTAAATTTTTCGATGATTGTGTGAAGAATTTTTCGATCAACTGCATCAAGCCCCTGCTCATCAACGCCAAGCTTGTGCAATGCCTCTGATGTTTGTGTATGACCAATAGTGCCATCACCTTTGATCTGCGCGTAATCGCGTACGCGCTTAAGCAAGCGATTTGCAATACGCGGTGTTGAGCGGGAGCGGCGAGCAATCTCTTCTGCCGCTGACTGATCTATCGCTACGCCTAAAATTCGTGCTGAACGCTCAACGATCTGCATAATCTCTTCCGAGGTATAAAAATCAAGATGAAAAAGCGTGCCAAATCGATCGCGGAGCGGACCCGTTAGCAAACTCATGCGCGTGGTTGCACCCACAAGCGTAAACTTAGGGAGGTCAAGACGAATGGTGCGCGCGGACGGCCCTTTCCCGAGTACGATATCAAGCGCATAATCTTCCATCGCTGGATACAGCGCTTCGGAAATGCTTTTTGACAAACGGTGAATCTCATCGATAAAAAGAATGTCACCATCAGAGAGGTTGGTCAGAATCGCCGCCAAGTCACCAACTCGCTCAAGCGCTGAGCCGGATGTCACGCGCACCTGCACCCCGCGCTCATTGGCGATGACGTGTGAAAGTGTCGTGTTGTGATTCACGAACGAGTTTGCGACGAATGAATGTGTTTTGGGTACACAAAAATCATAAACCTCTGCCTTCTGATGTTCAATGGAAGAGATACTATCCCAGTAGTATTGTGGATCCATCAGCGCCTTTAACGTTGAAAATTCTTGATTCATTTTAGCTGAATCTGGAAGAAGGGCAAGATATTTTTCTATCGTAGTGCGAGAAAAAGATCTATCTTCATTTCTTGCATGTTGGAATCTATGATGCAGATTACGAGGATGGGGACGAGTCGCGGTAAGAATTTTGTAGAGGAGCGACGAGGCGTACGGAACGACCTCTGAACGAGAAAATCCACGTTTACTGCTTTTTAATATTGAAAGTCGCTCTTGCTTCCTTCTCAGTCGAAAACCTATCGTTTTATAAAAAATTTCTGCATTTTTTCCACCCACAAACAACTGCCAATATCGTTCACCCTTTACTATTTTTTTCTCACGGTGCGCGATGATGCCAAAATTTGCAAGAAGAATTTGAGTTTGCCGTGCAAGAACGGTGGATTTTGTATAGAAATCAACATAGCCATCACACCGAGCTGAACCATCGGCGTCAAATAAACCCTGAAAAAAACCACATACAACGCGCGCGGGGCTTTTCAATATTGCTGACGGGATACTTTTTTCTGCCGCTCGTGCCGGATGTATGCCAAGGGAAATCAAAAGATGTCCAAAATTTTGACTAAATCGCATCCGCGGAGCTCTATTTTCATAAACCCCAAGACTGGGAGTCCAGCCAAATTGTTCCCTGATAATCCTGCTTATTTCTTGCTGGATGTCTTTTTCGCTTACGGTAATATCGCACGCTGGATAATTCATCTGAAATTCAAAATGACCATCGCCGATAAGAAGGCCAATCACATATGCGAGATCCTCATTGACAACATGTGGTTTTTTCCATCTTAATGCGCTTATTTCTAATGATGGGGCTTCATACAGTGTACTCTTAATCTTTCTTCCATCACTGAGAGATAAATTCAATCTGTGGGCGGTAATGGGAATGGTAATATTTCTTCTCACTGCTCCAGCATATGCATATTCAAGCTCATGAGCTGTTGGAGCTCGTTCAAGCGCCTGAACAAGAGCGGCACGCAACGAGACTGTGCGATGTTCTGTATGCTCTTTTCTCTGTGCGGGACTATAATACAGCGGCTCAAAGTCAATAGTTTGCGACGGTCCCCAAAGATGAGTACCCCGCATGATCGCAACATAGTCAGTTTGAGAAATTGCAGCGAGATTTTTCCACTGCGGTCCATTGGGGGTTGCGATGAGGACTGGATGATTAACCGTGCCTTCAATCTGAAATCCCGATCTGGTTGTGATCCGAATGGTTTGCCGGTATCCCCCGTAATAGATATGCGATGTATTTTCGAGACCCTCGCGACCATAAATATTTAAAGAAAGTGGTGCGTACGAATCCGAATTAAGGGGACGAAGAATAAAATCCTGAATGTGAAAGATGCCCCGATCGCTTAAGACAAGGCTATCCCCAGTAATACATTTCCCCAAGCCAGGCGCGCCGGAGAGAAGAACGTGCTCAAGCGGCTCATTGCGCTGTTTTGATGCTTCGATAAAAATTTCGAGTGATTCTCGAATCTTTATCTGGCCGATGTATTCACGCAGAGTCCGCGGACGCAAGGTGGCATCGTCGCTCGACTCATCGGTCTTTGCTTGTTGTGCTGAAAATTCCTCGTCGCTCATACTACTGGTATATTCATCTTCTTTGCAATCTGCTTAAGTTGACGATCAAATGTAACGACGGAAAGGTTCATGCGCTGCGCGCGCATGAGAAGGGTACTATCAACAAATGAAATGCGTTGTGGAAGTGAGGCAAAAAAAGTAATTTCATCATCGAGCCATTCACCGAGCATCGTCATGTGATCTGATTGAACAAGGTATTCCAAAAACAAATCCGCCTGCTCTTTTGAATGTTTGTATGTTAGCACTGTCGCAACCTCGCCAACTGCGCCAGAAGTAATATACAGCGTTCCGTTCAACACTTCCATCAGATGTACCGCATCCTGATGGTTGGCATCAAAATCCAAAAACAATGCGACGAATATCGAACTGTCAACGAGATACGCCATAGACGATAGTGTCAACGTTCTCGCTTGTGCATTGCTTCTTTTTCTTCGTGGGAATAACAAACTGCCTCCACTGTTGAGCGCGAGGTGTTCGCGGCAGTACGTGCTTAATAAGAATAGTCGTCTGTTCTTGTCCGATAAGTACCGGCGTTCCCTCTTTGAAGCGAAGATTGCGTGTAATCGTACGGGGCAGGCGAACCGCCAAACTATTGCCCCATTTTTGAACTTTTGTCTGTTCCATAGATGTGTTCGATAATGTATATACATATAAGTATATACATATGATTCTGCTTGTCAAGTGAACAAATGAAATGTAAAAACAATGGCGTTCTTAGGAATAAGCTTACTGACCCGTTCGGGCCACTCAACCGCAGTAAGGGTATGCGCATCTCCAATATACTCCACGGCACCAATCGCGGCAAGCTCGGCGGATGAGGAAAGGCGATACGCATCGATGTGGCAAAGCTGAGTGATGTTGTTGATCGGTTTTGGCAACGCATAAATTTTCATCAACACAAACGTTGGGCTCGTAATCTGCTCCGCGATGCCAAGCGCTTTTGCAAGACCTTGCACAAATGTTGTTTTGCCAGCGCCAAGATCTCCGGATAACGCAAGCACATCGCCGCCGCGCAATTCCTTAAAAATCTTTTGTGCGAGAAGATGAGTCTGGTGAGCAGAACGAGTTTTATATACCTTCTTACTGCCATTGCTTTCGATGGTAATCGTCCGTTCATTCATAGTTCCCATCCCCCTTTCACATCAAGTTTCTGCAACGGGGTAAAATCGTTTTTTTGCGCGTGAAAATATCCCGCCATGGCAATCATCGCGGCGTTGTCAGTGCAAAAGGCAAGAGCGGGAATGTGCAGTACACACTGTGGCGCTTCGCGCTCAAGATCAGTTTGCATCCGCGAGCGAAGCTCTGCATTTGCAACAACCCCTCCGCCCAACAATACACTCTTGACGCGATACAGTTGAGCGGCCCGCGAAGTCTTTGCAACGAGTACATCAACCGCGGCTCGCTGGAATGATGCGCAAAGATCGGGGATTATTTCTTTTGAAAATATTTCTTGCGCATTTAGCTCGCGCACACAATAGAGTACCGACGTCTTCAGCCCACTGAAACTAAAATCGAAAATGCGCGTGCTATCATTTAAGAGCGCGCGCGGAAAGTCGAACCGTTGAGAATCACCGGATTCTGCATGGCGCGAAATCGCGGGACCGCCCGGATATCCCAGACCAAGTATTTTTGCCACTTTATCGAATGCCTCACCGACCGCATCGTCGAGTGTTTGGCCAACTTTTTTATACTTCCCATGATCGCGCATGAGAATAAGTTCGGTGTGCCCGCCTGATGCAATGAGTACCAATGCCGGAAACTCAATGTTTGAAATTTGAAATTTGAAATTTGAAATTCCTCCGACTGGTGGAAGCCAGTTGGAGTATAGATGTCCCTCAATATGGTTGACGGCAACAATCGGAATATTCCAGAGAACGCTCAGCGCCCGGGCACACGCAACGCCGACAGAGACGGAGGTGACAAGTCCCGGGCCAACCGTTACCGCAATATAGTCAGGCCTGCCTGCCGAATGGGCAGGTTTTCTCTTTGAGTATGCTTTTGTGATGACTGCAAGTATTGAACCCACGTGATTGCGCGCGGCAACCTCGGGCACAACTCCGCCGGTTTTTGCATGGATGGATACTTGCGAAGCGCAAACATTCGATACGAGCAGAGCGCGCGCTCCACGCACCTCCAGCACAGCGGCGGCTGTTTCATCACATGACGACTCAATACCCAAAATGATCATAATCGTGTAACCTTATCATATCGTGAAAAATTTTCCACTTCCCACCCGCTCGGTTCATGAAATTTCATATTTTTGTTCATTTCTGGTAGTATTCTGTTGACATTGCGTGACGCGCCATCTATGAAATCTCCGCTTGCATCACACAGTCATGAAATTATTGTTTTTCTCATTGCGATCATTTTTTTTGCCGCGATGAGTTATTTTGTCGTACTTGCGCATTCGGGAAATTTTTTAAAATTCTCATCGCCTGATGAATCGGCAAATTATTTCTTTTCGCGCCTCTATGCTGAAACCGGCAATCTCACACTCTTTGAGCCGCGCAATCTTATCGCCACGGATCTTATTCATACGCGCAGTATTCGCAGCGATTACGGCGTGCTTAAACCGGTCAGCTTTCTGGGCCTTCCCCTGCTATACGGATCGCTTGGAGCGCTGATCGGCGTATGGGTTCTGCCATACCTTACGCCGTTTCTTGCCAGCCTCGGCATTCTCTTTTTTTACTTTTTTTTGATTAAAATTTTTGACAAAACAACCGCGCTGGTCGCATCGTTCTTTCTCGCGGTCTTTCCTATCTACGGATATTATACCGCGCATGCACTGTTTCACAATGTTCCTTTTTTTGTCTTTTTCATCGCGGGGATGTCCTGCGCCGTACGAATGGCTGATACTTCGCGAATACGCGCGCTCTTCTTTTCAGGCGCTGGCGGTATTTTTTTTGGGCTTGCGCTTGCAATGAGAACATCGGAGGCGCTTTGGTTGATTCCGACACTGCTTCTTTGTGCGATACTGTATATACGAAAGATCGGCGTTTTGCGATTAGCGCTTGGCACAACTTTTCTTGTTGCTGTTCTTTCCATGATTGGAGCATGGAATACCGTTTTGTACGGATCGCCGCTCGCCGGAGGATATCCGGGAATGAATGAATCTATCGCGGTAATAAACGCAACTCCACAGACGCTTGCCTCGTCGTTTGTTGCGCAAAACTGGTCTGCGGTAAACGAAGCGGCGCATCGATTGAAAGAGGCGCTCTTTCCTTTGGGTCTAAATGGTGATCTCGCATTCCGGCGCGCCTATCAGTATGGTGTTCTAATGTTTCCTTGGCTTGCTCTTTTGGCCGCTCTTGGTTTTTTGCTGCGTTTCAGATGCTGGCGTGAACATGGATATACACTGGCTGTTTATGGTGCGAGCGTAGCGCTATTCTCAATAATTCTTATTCTCTATTACGGAAGTTGGACATTTTACGAAAATCAAAACGCCCCGACGCTTACTGTCGGAAATTCTTATTTGCGCTATTGGCTGCCCATCTATGCCGCTCTTCTACCATTTGCGGCGTTCTGTATCTGCGCGGGCGCACAATGGGTGAGCGGAATCGTGAATGGCTGGCTGCGCGTGGCGCTGCGGACAATGATCTCTGCCGGAATCATCGGCGCCATTGCTTTCGTATCTCTCTCATTCCTGCTTAACGATCCGGGGGAAGGACTTTTGAAATTTCTCGAACGTCAGGAGCGCGCGCGTGAAGAATACTCGGCAGTTCTTCAGAAAACAGAGGAGCGTGCGATTATCATCACGCGGTACCACGACAAATTGTTTTTTCCCGAACGCAGCGTCATTGTCGGATCGCTTGATATTCCGGATATCGTCAGCGCGTATGCGGCGCTTGCGCAAAAAATACCGCTCTATTATTACAATTTTGCCTTTTCTCCTGAGGATATCCACTACCTAAATACCCGCCGACTGGCCCGCTTCGGCCTTGAAATTGAACCAACCGATGTTGCTGTCGATCGCTTCAGATTATACCGATTGAGGACAGCACAATAATGGATTGCCATTTCTCTTTCAGCGCATTTTTGTGGCGAAATTGGGCAGAAATGAGCCGGAATAAATACATAATGGTATTTTTCACCACTCTCAAGATGGTTGGCAATTGCGGGAGGGGTAATGTACAATACTGCGCATGACAGGACTCACAAAACAGTTCTCCCTTCTCGCAACGAAATACATGCTGGTCGGAGCAACAAGCGCCATCATTGATATCGGATTGCTCGCAGTACTGGTGGAATATGCTCACATCCCTCTTATGCCAGCCGCCACGCTTTCTTTTTTAGTTGCGGTTGGCAATGGATTTTTACTCAATAAGCGTTGGACGTTCCGCGATAGGAGCAAGCGCCTTGCGCGCCAATATACAAAATTTTTTCTGACCGGCCTTGTTGGCCTTGCGCTGAACGTATCGCTCCTCGCGCTGTTTGTCTATGGATTCAATCTCTGGTATCTCCTTGCAAAAATTTTTGTGACGGGCATTGTCTTCTTTTGGAATTTTACAATCAATCGCTTTTGGACATTTCGCGATTATACCATTCCGCGGCCGGAGCGCACAGCTCCACCAACCAAAGAAGTATCGGTGGTCATCCCTGCGTACAATGAAGAGCGGGAAATCAGCCCGGTTGTTATGAGCGCCGTACGCTATCTTAGAGAGCGATGGGCGAATGCGGAGATCATTGTCGTTGATGACGGAAGCACGGATACGACTGCCGAGCAATTGCGTTCGCTCATCCTGACCTATCCGATGGTACGCGCCATTACGCATGACCAGAACCGAGGCAAGGGCGCGAGCGTGCGTGATGGCGTGCATGCGACGAGAGGAGCGCTTATTCTTTTTATGGATGCCGACGGGTCAACACCGATTGAATCGTTTGACGCTTTTGTTCCTTACTTGGGAAAAACGGCGGATATCGTTATCGGTTCTCGATATCTGAAGGAGAGCTCGATTATCAGAAAACAACCGTGGTGTCGCGTTCTCTTGGGGCGTATTGGAAATTTGATTATACAGCTCGTGCTTCTTGAGAATATCAAAGACACTCAATGCGGCTTTAAGGCGTTCACCCATGAATCAGCGCATGCGCTTTTTAGAAAATCTGCGATTAACCGGTGGGGCTTTGACACGGAGATTCTTACACTCGCCCAGTATATGGGTTATACGATCAAGGAAATTCCGATACAGTGGCACGACAGCGTTACGCGAAAAAGCCGGTTGCGCCCTATAAAGGATGCGCATCGCACATTGCGCGACCTCATATGTATCAAATACAACATCCTTGCAAAGCGATATCATTGACAGAGCCATATTTTTCGATATACTTTCTTTCATCATTATGGCCCTATCGTCTAGTGGTTAGGACGACAGGTTTTCATCCTGTAAACCGGAGTTCGATTCTCCGTGGGGCTAAATAATGTATACTTTGCGAACTCCCGACTCTCACCAAGAGTCGGGAGTTCGCTTTTGAGGGGGCAATCGGTTTTTCGGTCGGACAAAACACCAACAGAATTTTTATCGTCGGGGGCAATCGTTAAATCCTTGTGTAACGAAAAGGAAATAATAATTTGGTCGGGGGCATACTCAATTTTTTCCAAACATTTTTTCGCAAAGAAATTTCTCTCGATGCCTTTGAGCGAGCGGAGGGTGATGGCGAAAAATTTCAAGGTCGCGGCGATACTCTCAGCCGAAATCTGGGAAATCGAAGAGTGCTCGCCTGAGAGTTCGATTCCCTGAGGGTGCCCCGTCGAACCGTCATTATTCAAGCGAAAAACGAGATTTTCTAGATACGTCTTATCTACAGTCAGACGCTCGAGATCCTCCAGACAAAAATTTTCAAGGCGGTCGGCAGAAACTTGTTTTACCGAACACGCACCCCAATTCTGCTTTGATATCCTTGTACAACGATAGTAGTAATAGCGCCTCATTTTGCCTTCATGCCACTTGTTCGTAAAACAAGCTGTCATCGTCGAATTGCAATTTTTGCATTTAACCAGACCGCCGAACAGAAAGTTTTTGTAGAGCTTGAATTTTTTCGTCTTGGACTTGTGTATTTTTTGAGCAAGTTCAAAGAGTTCAAGAGATATGAGCGGTTCGTGGATGCCGTAGTAATACACCCCTCTATGAAATACTTTCCCGGCATAGACGCGGTTTCTAAGAATTTTGCTGACATACGTACTCGCGAAATGGTTTCCGCGCTTGTTTCGTGTGTCATTTTCTCTTAACGCCCTATGGACGGCGGCCACAGACTGCGTTTCCAGGTATATATCAAACATTAGCTTTATGGCATCACGCTCTTTTGGATGCGGGACCAGCTTCTTGTCTTGACGAATGTATCCATACGGCGTAGCCCCGCCATTACACATTCCTTTCTTCGCGCGTTCAAGTGCCTTGTCTCGCGTGCGTTCGCTCGTGAGTTCGCGTTCAAATTGCGAGAATGTGAGCATGATATTCCTCAACAGTCTGCCGGCGGGAGTAGACGTATCGAATCGTTCGGTGATGGAGATAAAGTCAAGATTTGCGCGCTCAAAAAATTCTATGAGCTGGTAAAAATCCTTCGGCGAACGTGTGAGCCGATCAATCTTGTACACGAGGACAACATCGATTTTTTCTTTCTTTGCGTCAGCCAACAATTGCGTGAGGGCGGGCCGATCAACAGTTGCTCCTGAGTACCCTGCGTCGGAATAGACCTTGCACACCTGCCAATCAGATTGACTCTCAATGAATGAACGGATCTTTAGTTCTTGCGCTTCACAGGACGAAAACTCCTTCTCTGCCTGCAAATCTGTGGAGACGCGGGTATAGATTGCACAGTTTTTGATCGCAAACTTATAAACGAAACTCCCGCCGTTAAAGCGGGAGAACGAAGACAGTAGCCGAAGCGCACGAGACGATCATTGGCATCCCAGTTGTCGTTGTCGAGCCAATTCCAGTTCAGCACCCACCGGTCGTCGTTCCAGTTGAGGTACGCGACGTTGCGGTTGCCATCCGGATTGCGCCGTGCGTACGAAATGTCATCCATACCACCACCCTTCGAGTGCTCTCAGGGTTGTATCTCATTTGGGATCTATAATCCACCAACATTTCGTACCGAGTCTCTTCCGTTTTTGAAATCGTACAAACGCTCTGCGGAAAGCCGTGGCCGTCCGCACTCTGATCTGAAAAATTCCAGAGTTCGGCTGCATGAAGCCATAACCGCATGCTGGCCTACGCTCTGAGAGATAGTATATCACAGGAAAAGAAAAAAAGGCCAAAGGATCAAACCGCCTGACGGCGGAAGATCCAATGACCCCAAGGGGCATAGTGCCTAGTTGGAAGAGACCTCGCGGAGGCGCAGGAGACGACCGCGGCCAGACCAGTCGCCGCCGCCCAGACGATTCCAGAGCCGGTACCACCGCCCGCCGTCCCAGCCGACAAACGCGGCATCGGCACCGTTGCGCTCTTCGGGAAAGGCGAAGTACACCTTCCCGCGCAGGGCGACAGGAATCTCGTCCTGATGGTCGAGGATCCACTGACTGTCTTCCGCGCCCATGTTGGCATGGAGCTTCTTGCCGCGCTCGTGCATGACGGTGCCGTCCACCCAGCCCCTGTCGCCTTTCTCGACAAAGGTCAGGATGTCGTAGATGCGGCCGCCGAGCGTCATCTCGGTCGGGAGCTCGTCGGTGGCGGGCTTTTCCGGCGCGGAAGACGTGAGGTCGTCTTCCTGCTTGCCGAGCACCTCGGAAATAACCTGCTGGAGCGCGGGAGCTGCCTTGGCGTGAAGCTTCTTCTTCATGCCGATGAGCCGCTGCGCGTCTTCGAAGGTCAACTTCGGGATGTCGGTGATGAGGGTCGCCGCGATGTCGAGAATCTGTTCCTGCGTTGCCATACGGACTGTCTCAGTGGCCAGAGCCATTTGAGCTGTTCCTTTCTGTTCCGACCGGCCTATCCCGAAATCGGGCACCGTCTCTTCTTTTGAGACGAGCAATAAACCTACTTATCACTTAAAATAGGCTTATTGCTCGTCTCATTTCCTCCTGATTATTCAAAGAACTTTATGAATTAAAGCAAATTTTCGGTTGCTTGTCAATGGCAAAAGGTCAAAATCTTAATGTTTTCCTTATATTTTCAACAATTCCTTTCTCAATCCAAGCCCTCCCGTTTTACCTTCGGCCCATTTCCCTTCATACCAGTATTTGTCTGCGCAGTATGTTTCTCCGGTGAGACTGGTAATCACGGGTTTTCGAGAGGTCGAAATATCTCAGTGAAAAGCAAAGAAGGCCGTCAGATAGTTCATACCGCTTTGAACTATCCGCGATACTAGCATCCGGCATCGGAAAACTCCTCGGCCGGACTCAAAAATGGCATACATTTTTGAGCTGCCACCCGAGAGCGGGGCGGCTATTTGGAGAGGTTCATCCTCCGTGATCCATGGATAAAGTTTGGTCGGACGATCCGGAAGTTTGGGGCCAAATCTGACGAGCTACCAGTACAACCAAATAGATATCCCCTATGGATAGCGGTGAACAGAAATATCGATCCGTTTTTATAACACCCCGTGCATTCTTGGTGGCAAGCCTCTCTAATCTCTAATGGCTCTAATGGGGTCAGGAGCCATTATTTTGTTTTTCATTACAAAACTGCTAGGATTCATACGCTATGGATCCTATTATATCCGCTCACAATCTATCAAAACAATTTCAATTCGCTGTGAAGAATCCTGCGCATGGATTCGTGCGCAATCTTTTTAATCCCGAGCGCAAAACAATAACGGCGGTTGACGGCATTTCCTTTTCTGTCCATAGGGCTGAGTCGCTCGCGTTTATCGGGCCAAATGGCGCCGGCAAGTCAACATGCATAAAAATGCTGACAGGCATTCTGTATCCCACCTCGGGGAGCATTAGCGTGAGTGGTTTGAATCCGCAAAAAGACAGAAGAGCATTGAGCTATCACATTGGCACGGTCTTTGGCCAGCGGTCACAGCTCATGTTCAATTTGCCCGCGCGCGATTCATTTGAACTTTTTGGAAAGATTTACGGACTGTCAAACACTGAGATCGCACAGCGGCAAAAAGAATTGATAGAGCTTTTTGATCTTGGAGAATTCGCCAATCAGCCGGTGCGCAAGCTTTCGCTCGGACAGCGTATGCGCTGTGAAATTGCCGCATCACTCATCCATAATCCGGAAATTATTTTTCTTGATGAGCCGACGATCGGTCTGGATGTTGTCGCAAAACAAAATCTTCGCGACGTTCTTTCCCGCCTGAACAAGGAACATGGCACAACGCTTTTTCTCACATCGCATGACCCTGGCGATATTGAGGCGTTGTGCGAACGGACGATTATCATCAATCACGGCACAATAATGTTTGATGCGCCGACTGACGACCTTCAAAAGAAATTTTTTACCAACAAAGAAATACGCGTTGAATTCAAAGAGAAGACAACAAATCCTCATATCGCTAACGCGACACTGGTTGAATGCGATGGCAGAATCGCGCATTTTGTCGTGGATACACATCGCCATTCATTGAACAATGTATTAAAAGATATTCTTTTTGCATACGAGGTAAATGACATGGATGTTGAGAATATTTCACTTGAAGAAATTATAAGTACGATGTACAAACAAAAAAAGGAACCGGAATTATGAGAGCGTATCGTGCACTTTTCGTTATGTCGGCCCGAGAAGCGTTCGCGCAAAAAGGATCCATCATTGGAACCGCTTGCGTGCATTTGTTTCATATTGTTGCCCTGCTCGGCATATACTCGGTCGCATTTAACGCGCGGGGCGGGTCGTTGGCAGGTATGGACATGACCTCAACGCTGTGGAGTATCAGGGCCTATTTTATCGTCCTTGCCTTAAGCGTGCGGCTTGTGGCAAAGGAAATGGCAAAAGAGATTCGCCACGGCTCTTTTGAGACAAAGCTCAATAAACCGTTTAATTATTTTGTAGCGTCCTGGGCGACACAGCTTGGCAGGGGCATGCCGTATTTTATCCTCGTTGGCGCCTTTAATGTCGCATTCTTATTTATTGTCTTGGGTCCTCCGGCTCTTCAATTTTCGTTGATTTGGGCGGCGGGAGCGCTGGCTTTGTTTTTAGGAGGCATTTGCTTGGGTTTGCTGTTTTATGGGATCATTGGATTATGCGCGGTGTGGCTCCAAGATGTCGATCCGTTGTATTGGGTTATGGATAAAGGGGTTATGCTTCTTGGCGGCGCGTATATTCCCGTTGCACTTTTCCCTTCAAGCATTCGTGCTCTTGGCGAACATACGCCGTTTGGCGCAATCATGTTTATTTCACACATCTTTAATCCTGATTTTTCCGCACGATGGGGGGAACTTTTTTTAACGCAGGTGATATGGATGCTGATATTTTTTATCGTTGCCGTGTTCGTCTATAAAAATGCCATGAAGCATGTATCGGTAAACGGGGGATGAGAATAGCGTAAATGCGTATAGCGTTGATGGTATGAAGAATGTTATCAATGAAATCAAACTGGCTGTTGAAATTATTCGAAGTAATATGAGGGCGGCGATGGAATTGCGCGGTGCGTTTGCCATTCAAGTATTTGGCATGATGCTGAACAATACCGCCTTTGTGCTGATCTGGATTTTTTTCTTTCAGGCGTTCGGAAACATCAATGGCTGGTCAAGCACGGAAGTGTTTGCATTCCAGGGAGTTGTTGCTTTTTCGTTCGGATGCTCGGCGGCATTTTTTCAAGGGTCGCATTCCTTGCCAACACTTGTGTACAACGGTTCGCTTGATTCGTATCTTCTGTCCCCGCACAGCGCCTATATGCGTATTCTCACAAGTGAAATTAGAATGTCAGGCGTAGGTGACATTCTTTTTGGTTTTGTATTGATCGTCGCATATATTGTGATGGCGCACCTTTCGATTCTGCAGACGGTACTTCTCATTACACTTTTGATACCGGCAAGTATCATTATGACAAATGTTTCGCTTATCACATCGCTCTCGAGCTTTTATATGAGCGATGCGATGGCGTTTGCGTCGAATATGTTTGAGGTTTTTGTATCGCCGGCCCTCTATCCGTCCGCGTTATTCCCGACCGTTCTTAAATTCTTTTTTATTTTCGTTATCCCAGCACTTGCCGTCGGTGGACTGCCCATTGAGGCCGTCAAAGAATATCAGTGGCATTGGTATGCGATCATCTGGTTGCTTGCGGGCGTATGGACATTCATTGCGATAAAACTGCTCGGCATATCCATTCGGCGCTACGAAAGCGGGAATATGGTCGGCGCGCGGGTATAGTTGATTTTTGCGCGTAACTGTGGCAATCTTGAAAAAGATTCCAAGAATGAGAGTGGTGGAAAAATACAAACATCTGTGATATGCTAGATAGAAAGAAATTCACTATGCAACCCATTGATAAGCTATGTGCCTTCATTCTTATCGCGAGCGTGCTGGTCGTCCCTCTTCCTTCTGCCGCGACGCCGTTTGAGTACGATGTTTCCATTAGCCCCGGATCAGTAATTTTCGTGCCGCGCGATATTTATGCGGGGGAGCGGGTGCGCGTGTATGCAAACATTGCAAACCTTGGATCAAAAGACGTGACCGGATACGTTGGATTTTACCAAGGGCCAAATCTCTTGGCGCCCGTTCATCCATTTTCACTTCGCGTCGATAGCGTAACAGAAGATGTGTGGATTGATTGGACGCCGGCAGAGGGCCGGTACAATATCATGGTAAAAGTTGATACCGATGTTTCTGATCAGAGTCCGTCAAACAACGCGTTTCTCACGCCGATGATGCTCATTGCTAAGCGTCCGTCGCCACCGCCCCAGCCCCAGCCGACACAGCCTACCGGCGGACAGCAAAACCAAAATGGAGCCCCCACCCAAGTATCAGAGGGTGAAATTCCACAAAAAAAGGCTGAGTTGAAAAAGACCGTAACCAAGAAGCTCGCACAAACAATTGGCGAAACATTGACACCAAAGCTTCCGCTTAATCCCCCCGCTGATCGGAATACGCAGAAGGTGTTAGAGTCCCGGCCATCGACTGGAGCGCAGACTCAGCGTGCTGACGTGCCGGTCCAAGCAGTCTCTGAGCCTCAACCGACTCCAAGCCCTGACGTATCACAACAACCCACACCAATCGCCCCGCAAGCGGTAAAAGGAGAGCGAGCGTTTGCAGACAGAGTTCCACAGACACCACTGAAGGATTCGACGCGGCGAGCGCTTCTCGTGGGCATCCTTCTTGCAGCCGCATCGCTAGCGGCGGGCGGGTTTTTTCTTCATAAAAGTAAAGTATAGTAACAATGTTATTAGACTATCTTCACTCAAAATATCATCGGGAGATTGAGGATGGATGGGGAGCTCTTGAGATTGGAAACACACGAAAGGCGGAGGAGCACTTTAAAAAAGTTCTTGAACATGAGGATGACCCCTCTATGGCGCTTTCCGATTTGATCGATGCGCATAATGGGTTAGCTGCCACCGCGCGGGAGCACAGAGATTTTTTTGATGCGTGGCGCTTGTATCGCGAGGCCGAATATCTTATTGCAAAGGAGTTCTCACCGTTGCCCCCCCATCTTTCGTGGAGCGATCCGCGAGAACGGCCGGTATTGCGCACGCTCGTTGGGCTTGCGCACACATCCTTTTTGCGCAATAATGTTGAAACGGCGCGCCGTTATTATCGGGAGGTTCTCGCGCGCGATCCAAAGGATCATCTTGGAATGAGTCGCTATGTCGCCGCGCTAGAAGCCGGTGAGACATTTCCTGATACCAATTGAGGAAAAGGGGGTTGACCCCATTTCCCCTTCATTTTTTTGTATTTGAATCCTTTGCGCCTGCCTACCGCAGGCAGGCGCGCCCATTAAAAAAATTCCAATAAGATGGGGAAATGGTAGTGGTTTTGTTGGTCTGCTGTTCTCGCTCCCTTCCATCTTCTCCCCTTATAAGGTAAAGGGCGCAAGAACAGCAGCCCCCGTCGCTTCTGTTTGGCTGACTAAAAAAAGCTTTGCAGTATGTATGCTTTTCTCTTACTTTGAATGACCCGGCCCGTGGCGGCTACGGGCGCACCCACTCAGTTGAGTCAAGCATACACGATCTGTCCCGTTTCCGCCATGGGTACGCCCGTTGCAAAAGAGCAATGGATTAGAGTCGTCGCTCTCACCACAATTCAAAGCAACGGCTAAGTCGACTTAGCCGATGGCGGGGGCACGATGACGACGGTCCTTGCTTTTGCTTCATTTTCCTGTAGTATAGAAGTATCAATGACTATTGTAGAGTGGTCGTTGGGTTTGGTATATCTCCGCCTTGGCTACATTGCCTTCTCTCTCGTTGTTGCAGCTTTGAAATTTTATCCACCAAATATGCTGGACAGCAATCATATCGTGTGCTATAGTATCAATACTAACACCACCCACTCTGTGCCTTTGGTACACGGTGGGTTTTGTCTATTATGAGCGAGAAAGAACGCGTAGCGGTTTTCATTGATGGGAGCAATCTCTATTATAGGATGAAAGAACTTGGAATACTCAGTATATCAAAGTTCGATTATAGGGCGTTGGCTGAATTTCTCGCATTGGATCGAGACTTGGTATATGCTGGCTATTATGTCGGCGTCGTGAAAGCGAAACCAGACAATACAAAGGGTCAGGAATTGCGAACAAAACAGCAGAAGCTATTTTCCCATTTAACGTCTCCTCAACAGAATTTTGACATCAATCGAGGCGTGCTCATCAGAAGTGATAGTAAGTACCACGAAAAGGGCGTTGATGTGCGAATCGCGGTTGATCTTCTCGTAGGCGCTTTTGACAATATGTACGATACGGCAATTCTCCTTTCATCAGATTCTGACCTCGTTCCAGCCGTACAGAAGGTTACCCAGTTCAAGAAAAAGATTGAGTATGTCGGATTCTCTCATCGACCGACATATGCGCTCCAAAAAGTTGCAACACGTTCAAAATTGCTTCTCAGGGAAGAGCTCATTGCGTTTCAAGTCAAGTTACAGAACGATGAGCTAGAAAAACAAAATTTTGAGATCTATCTATGATAACTGCCCTCTCATTTTTTCTTGGTCTTATCATTGGCGCGCTTGTTGGCTATTTCATTACGCGTAAAACCCGTACAAATAGTGGAATTGCTGCAATTGTAGAACACCGTAGTATCAAAAAGCAAAAACGAAAAGAGCAGATCATAGCTCTCGTACAACAAAAAGGAACGATAGCAAACAACGACGTTGAGAAGTTCCTCAACGTATCCGACGCCACGGCAACAAATTATATTCAAGAACTTGAAGAGGAAGGAAAGATCAAACAAATCGGCGAGCGAGGGCGGTTTGTAACCTACCGACTGGCGACCGCGCCATCGGCCAAGTCGACTTAGCCATTGCTTTTAATTGTGGTGAGAGCGACGACTCTAATCCATTGCTCTTTTGCAACGGGCGTACCCACGGCGGAAACGGGACAGATCGTGTATGCTTGACTCAACTGAGTGGGTGCGCCCGGAGCCGCCACGGGCCGTGTCATTCAAAGTAAGAGAAAAGCATACATACTGCAAAGCTTTTTTTAGTCAGCCAAACAGAAGCGGCGGGGGCTGCTGTTCTTGCGTCCCTTACCTTTACGCTCTTGAGTATAGGAACCCTTGACAAAGGTTTTTTATTTTTTTATACTTTAGCAATCTCAGATATTGAGTGCTAAATGAATGGATGAACGAAAATTGCTTCTTGTCACGCACGTTGTTGACGCATATATTTCCACCGCGCATCCGGTTGGCTCGCAGGTTCTTGCTTCGCGCTATCGCTTGTCATGGAGTTCGGCGACAATTCGCAACGTACTCTCTCATCTTGAAGAAGAGGGGTATATGTTCCAACCCTATACCTCTGCGGGGCGCGTTCCGACGCATTTGGGCTATCGTCTTTATCTCGAACACGTGCATGTAGCGCGCCTCAATCCTGCCCTGGAGCGATCACTGTCAAGCATGGCAGAACAGATGGCTTCCTTTGATGAGCTCCGCGAGCTCTGTCGTATCCTCTCGCGCCTGACACAAGAGGTCGTCTTTACGGTCACACGTCTTGGATCGTTTACAACCGGGACACGATTCATCACCCGGAAGCCCGAAGCGGAAGATCCGGCATTTATGCGAGATATTACCAATGCCATCGATGCGCTTGAGGATATATGCGCCGCGCTCGAGACGGAAATAGGCAGCATTACTCAATGTATCGGAGATGGGCAGACGTTTGGAGGTGCGTGCAGTGTTCTGCTCGTGCGCGTTCCATTTCAGCGCTCTACGGTTATGATTGGCATCCTTGGTCCGCTGCGCATGAATTATCATAAAAATATTGCCCTTCTTCAATCCCTCATCCCTAAACCCTAAACCCTAAACCCTAAACCCTAAACCCCAATCCCTCCTCTATGAGCGACGAACAGACACAATCCACAGACGATAACGAAACACTGAAGCATGAGCTTGAAACATGCAAGAAGCAGTGTGAGGAATATCTCAACGGTTGGAAACGTGCAAAGGCCGACTACATTAACTATAAAAATGAAACTGAGAAGCGACGCGATGAGCTTGCGGGCATGGCTCTTATGACCTCAGCCGCGCAGTTTATCCCACCGCTCGATAATTTAAAAATAGCATTTATCCAGCTGCCGGATGAACTGAAGGAATCTGATTGGGTGAGGGGCATAGAGCAGATTCGCAAGCAGCTTGTTGAAATCATGAAAGGTTTGGGGGTTGAGGAGTTTGCAGAACCGGTTGTCGGCGCCGCATTTGATCCGGCAAAATTTTACGCCGTTGGCGAAGAGCGCCGCGATGATTTTGAGGACGGTGTGATTACACAGGAAGTAAGCCCGGGGTACACATTTCGTGGAAGCCTCATGGTTCCAGCGAAGGTTATCGTTAATAAGAATCAAGAATCTAGAATTAAGAATCAAGAATCAGAGGGTGACACAGAGAAGAATGACCTTAATTCTTAATTCATTATTCATAATTCTTTAAATTTAAGAAGCGCTAACATATTAATCAAAATATACTATGTCGAAGATACTTGGCATTGACTTGGGTACAACGAATTCCTGCATGGCAGTCATCGAAGCAGGCGAGCCCAAGGTACTGGAAAACAAGGAGGGCAACCGCACAACGCCATCCGTTGTCGCAATCAGCAAGTCGGGAGAGCGGCTGGTTGGGCTTCTGGCAAAGCGGCAGGCAGTGACGAATCCGGAGCACACCATCTATTCCGTGAAGCGCCTTATCGGCCGTCGGTTTAGCGACTCAGAAGTTCAGCGAGACGTATCGCTTATGCCGTTCAAGATTGTCCAATCAGGTGATGGCGTAAAGGTGGTCATGCAGGGCAAAGAATACACGCCGCAGGAAATTTCTGCGATGGTATTGCAGAAAATGAAAGCGGATGCCGAGGAACGTCTGGGAGAAAAGATTACAGAGGCGGTCATCACGGTGCCGGCGTATTTCGATGATTCACAGCGACAGGCGACAAAAGATGCGGGAAAGATTGCCGGTCTTGACGTGAAACGCATTATCAATGAGCCGACCGCAGCTGCGCTTGCGTACGGATTTAATAAGAAAAAGGACGAGAAGATTGTTGTCTATGACCTTGGTGGCGGCACGTTCGATGTATCTGTTCTCGAGGTTGCCGATGATACGGTTGAAGTGAAGGCAACCAACGGCGACACGCATCTTGGCGGTGATGACTTTGACCAGCGCATTATCACGTGGATTATCGATGAGTTCAAGAAAGAAAGCGGGATTGATCTCTCAAAAGACCAGCTTGCCCTGCAGCGTTTGAAAGAGGGGGCAGAGAAGGCAAAGCACGAACTTTCAACCGCAATGGAGAGTGAGATTAACCAGCCGTTCATCACCTCGGATGCCGCGGGTCCAAAGCATCTGGTGTTAAAATTGACGCGCGCAAAATTGGAAGAACTGGTATCGGCGCTCGTTGATAAAACGCTTGAGCCATGCCGAAGAGCGCTGTCGGATGCGCAACTCCAAGCATCCCAGATCAATGAGATTATTCTTGTCGGGGGAATGACACGCATGCCCCTGGTTCAACAAACAGTCGAGAAGTTTTTCGGACAGAAACCAAATGTTTCAGTGAATCCCGATGAAGTTGTTGCGGTCGGAGCAGCGGTGCAGGCGGGAGTGTTGCAGGGAGAAGTGAAGGATGTACTCCTGCTTGACGTGACACCTCTTTCCGTCGGTCTTGAAACATTGGGAGGTGTAATGACAAAATTGATCGAGCGCAACACAACCATTCCAACGTCGAAGTCACAGATTTTTTCTACCGCGGCTGACAATCAAACCTCCGTGGAGGTTCATGTATTGCAGGGAGAGCGGGAGATGGCAGGCGACAACAAGTCGCTTGGACGATTCATACTCGACGGTATTCCTCCCGCGCCGCGCGGCGTTCCTCAGGTTGAAGTGTCATTTGACATCGACGCGAACGGCATTCTTAATGTTTCCGCAAAAGACAAGGCATCGGGAAAAGAGCAAAAAATTACCATCACCGCATCAACATCACTATCGAAGGATGAGGTGGAGCGCATGCGCAAAGACGCTGAATTGCACGCAGAAGATGATCATAAAAAGCGCGAGACAATCGACGTGAAGAACAATGCGGAGAGCGTGATTTATCAGACCGAGAAGACGCTTAAGGAATATGCCGAGAAGATTCCAGCTGATGTAAAGACAGAAATTGAGGGAAAGATTGAGGCGCTAAAAAAAGTAAAAGACTCAGACGATACGCAAAGCATAAAAGCAGCGCTTGAGGATGTGAATCAGATCGTCTCAAAGATTGGCAGCGCGCTCTATCAACAGCCGGGCGCAACAGAACAAGCGGGGCAACCAGCAGAAAATCAGGACGCAAGCGGAGAGGCATCCGGTACGAAGGCAGATGAGCAGGGACCGATTGACGCCGACTTTGAGAAGAAAGATTAAAAATGAAAAAAGACTACTATTCAACGCTAGGCGTTGCAAAAGGCGCGAGCAGTGACGATATTAAGAAGGCGTTTCGTAAACTTGCCCATCAACACCATCCAGACAAAGAGGGCGGCGATGAGAAGAAGTTTAAGGAAGCAAATGAGGCGTATCAAGTGCTCTCCGATCCCGAGAAGAGAAAAAAATACGATCAATTCGGCGCAGATTACGACAAGTATGCAAACCATGGCGGGCATTCCTGGGAGGATTTTGCGCGCCAATCTGGCTTTGGCTTTTCGGGTGGCGCTGAGTTTGACCTCAACGACCTCGGCGACATGGTTGGCGAGATGTTTGGCTTTGGCGGACGCCGTCGCGCGGGACGCGCCAGTCACGGTTCACATCTTCAGATAGAACTCACCATTGAATTCCGTGAGGCGGCATTCGGCGTGAAGAAGGATATACGCATAACGCATCAGGTTGTATGTGCGCGGTGCGCAGGCAACGGCGCAGAGCCGGGAACGCGTATTGTGTCGTGCGCGACATGCAAGGGGGCTGGACAGGTTGTTACACTCAAACAAACATTCTTGGGGAGCATGCAGGCGGCAGCGCCATGTTCCGCGTGCCACGCATCAGGCAAAACCGCGGAGAAACCATGTAAAGAATGCAAGGGGGTCGGCGCTGTAAGAAAAGAGGAGGCCGTCTCTGTTCATGTTCCTGCGGGCATTGATCATGGCGAAACAATTCGTTTGCAAGGGCAGGGTGATGCCGGCCCATCCGGCGCTCTTCCGGGTGACCTCTATATTACGCTTCGCGTCCGTCCCGATGCCGCTTTCGAGCGTGATGGCGCCGATCTTTATAAAAGAGTTCCTATTCGCATCTCTGAAAGCGTTCTTGGCGCAACAGTCGCGGTTGAGACATTGGACGGTAAGGTCGACATGAAAGTGCCGCCAGGCACCATATCGGGGACGAAGTTCCGCCTTGCGCATCTTGGTGTGCCATACTTGAATCGAAGCGGGCGAGGGAACTTGATCGTCAGCGTTGACGTTGTTCCGCCAAAAACACTTTCCAAAAAACAGCGAGATCTTTTGGAACAACTCAAGAAAGAGGGCATCTAGCGCCACTGCCATCTGTTGTATTTATTCTCATGTGATATACTGTGTGTATCATATGGATCCGCTGATCAATATCTCAATCGACCCGAGCCTAGTGAATATTTCCAATCCAACATGGGACACGTTTCTCGTGCTTTTTTTTATCGTTGGAACACTGATCTATTCATTCTTCGCAAGCCGTGAGCGGCTCTCCGTTGTGCTTCTCGCGACGTATTCGACGATTGCCATTCTTTCCGCAACACCGCTGCTGCGCGACTATATGGCCGCGCTGCCTGTCGCCGAAGGGATTCCCTATCGTATTGGCATCTTTCTCTTTCTGTTTATCATTCTTTTTGTCCTTTTCTCCTCGCATATGTCGCTGCGGTCGGACATGGCGCAATCGTGGCTTCATGGCATTGTTTTAAGCTTTTTGCAAATCGGACTTCTGTTGAGTGCGCTGCTTTCGTTGATTCCCGCGGATGTTTTTTCCACTCAGTTTGTAAAGTCGTTTTTTACCGATGATCTTCCGCGCTCGGTGTGGATGCTTGCGCCCATTGTCGTGATGGCGTTGATGCGGAGAGGGGCCTCTCATCCTCCCCAAGTATAATCAGTATGTCAGACGGGCCGACACAAAAAAAACCGCAAGAAGCCGTGGTTCCAAAGCGAGGCGTCGAAACACACCTTGAAAAATGGGAGCGGCGTCAGCAGGCGCCGCCCGCGGAACGTCCTTCTGCCGCGGAACAACGCACCACTGCCGTTCCTGTTGCGTCTCCCGCTCAGACAGCGGCGCTGCCCGCCTCACTCGAGAAATCGCCGCTCCTGCAGCATATCGAAAATATTCTTGAAGAAAATCTCTTGCCGCTTTACAAAGAGCTGAGCGCTCAACAGCGGAAGCAATTTAGGGTAGAAGGTGAACGCACGGCGCGCAGTATCGAGCAATTGCTTCGCAAGGCGGCCGTGGCCCTCCTCGAAGTTATCCGGCTGATCAGACGGTGGCTGCGGCTCCTGCGCGGCGCCAATGTTTTTTTTATCGAGCAAGAGTCAAAAATTAAGGCTGAGCGGATACTGGCGCTGAAGAAAAAATAGTTATTCCTACATCCATGGAGGACATCACTCAATCATTTTCAGATTTGCTTGCAGAGAATCCTTTTTTTGGTTTGTTCCTTGTTCTGATTATCATTGGTGCGCTTGGATGGGTCGGTATCCTCGCGCTTCGCTATGCGCTCCACAAGTGGTTTGAAATACCACTCTCTTTAAACAAGAAGGTTTTGCAGATTCTCGTTCCGAAAGAGTCTGCAAAGAAGGAGGAAGAAGATAAGTCATCAAAAAAAGATTACAAAGAGCTGATAGCCGTCATGGAGAGCTTTTATTCGGGACTGGGACACCTCAAGCCAAAGTTACGATTTTTTGCTTTTTTTATCGGCCGCGAGGATCATATTTCCCTTGAGATTGCCGCGATTGAAGGATTGGTAAAATTTTTTATCGTTGTTCCCGCGCACATGCAGCAGTTTTTTGAGCAGCAGCTGCACGCCCAATATCCATCGGCGAAGGTGGAAGAGGTTGAGGATTATAATCTGTTTCGTCCGCGCGGAGTTATCATCGGCGCGCCGATTGTCGCAACCAAGGCGTCCATGTTTCGTATCCGCACGTACAAGACCATGGACTCCGATCCGCTCAACGCTCTGACCAACGCCATGAGCAAGGTGGAATCAACGCAGGGCGCGGCGATTCAGCTCGTGATCCGCACCGCGCGAAGAGGATGGGGGCGGCGCGGCGTTGAGATCGCGCGCAAAGTCCAAAAGGGAAAATCATTAAAAGCGGCCATGCAGGGACCGCTCGCTGGTTTCGTTGACGGGCTGGCGCACACATTGATCAAAGGTACGTCTGATGCGGTTTTCTCACCTGACAAAAAGTCGCCGCCCATGAAAGGAACGGAGGATCCCTATCCGCGACACTCACCGATGGAGCAGGAGCTTATCAAATCGATCGAGGAAAAAGCATCAAAGGGCGGCTTTGAGACGAGTATGCGCGTAGTGACATCGGCAGATGATGAGCGCGTTGCCAAGATGCATTTGCATAGTATTGCCAATGCGTTTTCCCAATATCTCGCGCCCGAGTCCGGTATTACACTGCGAAAGAAAAAGTATTTTTATTTCAAAGGATCGTTGATAAAAAGTTTTATCTATCGCAGGTTTGATCATCGGCGGAAATTTATTTTTTCAACCGAGGAACTTGCCAGCCTGTATCACTTTCCGTTGAGCACAACCGAAACGCCAAATATACAATGGCTGCACGCGCGCACAGCGCCTCCCCCCGTTGATATCCCACAAGAGGGAATTATTCTTGGTGAAAGCATCTATCGGGGCAAGCGCACCCTTATTCGCATGAAGCGGGAGGATCGCCGCCGTCACATGTACGTGGTCGGTACGACAGGTGTTGGCAAGACGACGATCATGGAAAACATGATTATTCAGGATATTCAGAACGGCGAGGGGTGCGGATTCATCGATCCTCACGGCGAGGCCGTCAAACATATCTTGGAGAATATTCCACCGGAACGCGCCGACGATGTCGTGTTGTTTGATCCATCGGATACCGATCGGCCAGTTGGCCTCAATATGCTTCAGGCCGACACGCCAGCTGAGACTGATTTTGCCATTCAGGAGATGATTGCGATTTTCTATAAATTGGTGACAGATCCCTCCATGATCGGGCCGATGTTTGAGCACTACATGAGGAACGCCATGCTGACCCTTATGTCCGATCCAGTCCATCCGGGAACAATCGTCGAGATTCCTCGCATTCTTACCGATCGCGACTACCAGACCTACAAATTGCAAACGGTGACCGATCCTATTGTGCGGGCGTTTTGGGAAAAGGAGCTTCCTCAGACCGCCGGACAGACAAAAGGGGAGATGTTGCCTTACCTTGTATCAAAAATTGGACGGTTTATCGAGAACGTCATGATGCGCAATATTATTGGGCAGGAGCATTCCGGTTTTGATTTCCGCGAGGTGATGGATCGTAAAAAAATTCTTCTGGTCAATCTCTCAAAGGGACAAGTCGGAGAGATAAACAGCAATCTCTTGGGGCTCGTGGTGGTCTCCAAGCTGCAGATGGCGGCGCTTGCGCGCGCCGATATGCCCTCAGAAAAGCGTCACGATTTTTTTCTCTACATTGATGAGTTTCAAAATTTTATCACCGATAGCATTGCAACGATTCTTTCAGAAGCCCGAAAATATCGGCTTAATCTTGTGCTCGGCCACCAGTATATTGGACAATTGGTGCCCAAACAGGGTGACACCAAGGTTCGCGATGCCGTGTTTGGCAACGTTGGGACCATTTGCGCATATCGTGTCGGTGTCGATGACGCGGAATTGATGGCAAAACAGCTTGCGCCGGTGTTCAATGAGTATGACGTCATCAATACGGAGAAGTACACCGCCAACCTTCGCCTTCTTATCGACAATACAGCGGCGCGCCCTTTTAGTATGCGTACTTTTCCTCCATTGGAGGGAGATGTGAATATTGCCGAGGCAATTCGGCAGCTTGCGCGCCTTAAATACGGACGCGACCGCGCGTTGGTTGAGGCCGAGATCCTCGAGCGCTCTCAGCTTGGGTAGCGAGGGGTCTGGCTCAGTTTTTGCACCGGCAAAATCTGTGCCTGACCCCATTTTACTTTTGCAATATTACGGCATTTTGTTAGGATGATCCAATATGAGTCTCTATCGAAAATATCGCCCTCTTCTTTTTGCGGATATCGCGGGACAGGAACATATAAAACAGACGCTTCAGCGCGCGATCGTGCGGAACGAGCTGGTGCACGCCTATCTCTTTTCCGGGCCGCGCGCGGTTGGCAAAACAACAACGGCGCGCATTTTAACGCGGGCGGTCAATTGCGCGGCGAGAGCGAGTGATCAAAGCGAACCGTGCAACAGGTGTGACGCCTGTATGGCAATCCTTGAAAACCGCGCGCTCGATGTCATTGAAATCGACGCCGCATCCCATACGGGGGTTGACAACGTGCGCGATACCATTATCGCCGCCGCGCGCGTTGGGCGTGCAGGACTTGCAAAAAAGGTATTTATCATCGATGAGGTGCACATGCTCTCAACATCTGCATTCAACGCGCTTCTCAAGATTCTTGAAGAACCTCCCGCGCAGGTGCTTTTTATTCTTGCAACGACGGAATTACACAAGGTTCCAGCAACAATCGCGTCGCGCTGTCAGCGATTCGACTTTAAAAGGATCGCTCCCGATGTCATGCGAGCACGTCTGAAAAGACTCATCGGTCTTGAGAAAAAAAATGTAACGGATGACGTTGTTGATACGATTGTTCGCCTTTCGGACGGATGCTTGCGTGACGCGGAATCACTTCTTGGGCAAGTGCTTGTGCTTGGCGACAAGAAAATCGACCGTGATGCGGCTTGTGTGATATTGCCTATTGGAAACCTCGCCGCAGTGAAGGATCTCATCGCCGCGCTGCTCGCCGTTGACGGAGCATCCGCGCTTCGCATTATCAACGATTGTATTGAGCGCGATTGCGATCTCTCCGTGTTTACGGCCGATACGCTCGAATATTTCCGTACGTTGCTGCTTATCCAATCAGGGACGCCCGAGCTGGTTGGGATGAGCGAATCAGAGCTTCGCGAGCGGACGGGGCAGGCGGCACGCATCACGAGCGAACGCTTGCTTGCGATAATTGGGCATTTCAGCGTTGCGCAGCGTGATGTGCGCTATTTCTCCATTCCTCAGCTTCCCATTGAAGTTGCAATTGTCAAAAGTTGCTTGTATACTGACGCACATCAATGATGCGGGATCGTCTAATGGTAGATAAAATTTAGATTTCATGCTATGCTCTATGAATGAAAGCATGGAATAAAGGACAAACCAAAGAAACGAACAAATCCGTCTTGAAGATTTCAAGAACAATGAAGCGCAAGCGCCTCGATAATTTTAAGGCCTGGCGCGATCATATGAAAAACAGCGGAAGGATTAAGTCGGTATATCCCTCTTTTCCAAAAACTGCCGAAGTAGCAGAGCTCATTGGGGTTTTACTTGGGGATGGTCATATAGAGAGATTTCCACGGACAGAACGGCTCTACATTTTTTCAAACGCCAACAATCACGGTTTTATCCAGAGATACGAAAAAATTTTGACAAGATTGTTTAAGAAAAAAATCGCCGTAAAAAAAGTTACCGGTAGTGAGTGTGTTAGATTGTCAGTATATGAAAAAAATATCAGCAAAAGAATCGGCATACCATGTGGAAGTAGGGCAAAATTACATGTGAGAATACCGACATGGATTAGTAATGATGCTTCAGTGTTGCGCTGTTATATCAGGGGGTTGTATGAAGCGGAGGGATCGTTCTGTGTTCACAAGCCGACATCTACGTATAAGTTTATTTTCGTGAACCACAATGATAGTTTGTTAGATATAGTATTCACCAGCTTGGAGAGATTTGGGTTCCATCCACATAGAAGCCTGCACAAGATTCAATTATCGAGAAAGGATGAGGTTATGAGCGCGGTTGATTTTTTTAAGTTTCGGGACTATACTGATTAAAATTTGATATTATAGATGCGGGATGGTGCAACGGCAGCACGCTTGGCTCTGAACCAAGTAATCGTGGTTCGAATCCACGTCCCGCAGGAAATTACTACAAAATGCATTTTCGCTCCCTTCAGGAGTATTTGAGTTTGAAATTAAATCCCGCCCAGAATCCAATTTTGAATTGAATTCATAAACAAAATTCCAAGGGGCATTGAAATCCACCGCCACTTTCCGCTCCGCGAGGAGGCGGTTCGAGCCGTGTTTTTTAAGAAAATCTTTTTTTGCGAAAAGATTTTCTTCCAAAGCGACATTTTCCGCTTGGTGAGCAGCTAAAATGAACTTTCTTGAAAGTTCGAGCCACGCGTTGCCCTTTCGCTCAAAATCTTTCAATTTCTGCTCAAGATCCATTTTTTGAGAAAGCACTTTGTTCTTCTTTGCCGTGTATTCTTCACGGGAGATAGCTTGCTCCAAATGGGCATCGAGCAGAGTGTCCAGCTTGTCGTCATACACCTTAATCTCATTCTTGGTTTTTTGAGCGAATAGGGCATCAGATTGGGCGGTGTCCGATTGATCTTTTTCTAGTTGTTCGAGCATCTCGTCCGTCCAATCTTTTGGCAGAGAAACTTTTTTGATCATCTCGTTTATCTGTTCGGTGAGAAGCTCTTCGCGAATATATCGTTGAGAACATTTTGTGCCATCCTTTTTCTTCGTGCATCGGTAATATGCGTGTCCTTTCTTAGACTCGGCAGTAATTGAACAGCCACACTCTCCGCACGAAAAAAGTCCACGAAGGGGAAAAAGCTTCTCGCCCCGTTTCTTTGGGCAGGCCTTGCTTGTAAGCACTGTCTGCACACTATCAAAAAGTTTCTTTGACACGCATGGCTCATGAGTTCCAGAAAAAAGCTCGCCGTTGGAAAGGAAGGCACCGTAAGTCAAAATAATGGGGTCAGGAGCCATTAAATTAATGGCTCCTGACCCCATTATTTCCATTATTTCCCATTATTTCATGACCACATTATCCTATGGACCAGTGCAAGATATAGACATACTCATTTTGACGCTGTATGATGGTTTTAATGTCATACCCGTCCGCAATTTAACGCATACGAACACGAATGCATTGTGAATAGCAAAGATACCCCGCCACAGATTGAGCCAAGCGAGCAAGAAGCTAAAGAATCGCATGTAGTCGATCTTATTTCACTTTCTGAGAAAGAGTCTGCTATACTCACTTCTCGAATCCAGGCTTCACGGGGCACAATCCGTATATTTGTACACCCTTATTACTATGAAAAAATGCTGGAGCGGGACAGTGAAGCGCGCGCAATGGGCGAGGAGGTTTCCTTTGAGGGTCAGGACGTGATCACAGAAGGCGCTCTTCAGAAATTAGCTCGCATCTATGAAGCAATTCCGCGGATCGTGAAGTTGTCGGCCGAACAAGGTCCACCGGTTATTTTTTTTGAGGAGGAACCCGCTGTCGGAGCATTAGCCGAAAAGATTGAAGATATGCTTTCTGGATGTACGGCAGATGCGCGCATCTATGTTGTTCCAACATTTGAGGATCGCGCTACGCCTCGAGTCGTTGCGAAGGATGATGAGCAATCAATGCTGGTCCAGGACGCCATGAACTGGCCGCTTATCATTGAGCGGCTGACATCACTCGGAGTTTCAAGGATTATTCTGAGCGGGGCAATGCTCACTATAGAAAAGAGCGAAGAAGTGGGGGCGCGGCACCACCACTGTCTCGGCGCTGCGCGTAACGAATTGTTAAGAGGCTTTAATGTCTCGCTTTCGGAGCTGACGTTTCCCCATGGAAGGAAAGAAGTGCGCGCCGCAATCGAACAGGTGGTCGGCGATTAACATTACTAGACAATGGAAAAACAGACAGATGCATTTCAACACTATGGCAGGGAAGTCGCCGCATCCATTGATGCGGTAAAGAAAAAGATACACGACGAGAAAAAAAATCGATCGTATATTCCGTTTGGCCAATATCCCATCGAGAAACTCGAGGTGGAACTGGAGGCTATGATTAAAGGAAAGCTTGGGATCGAGGATTCGGATTTTGTGGAGCTAGGGCATGCGCCCGCGCATATTTCCGGTGATCTGTGTTTTGAGGTTTTTGATATGGCGAAACGCCATGGGAAGAATCCCGCAGCGGTCGCTCTCTCTTTCAGTTCATGCATCAATGAGGGGAAAGGAAACATGATCCATGAGGCCTCTGCATTCGGAGGGTTTGTCAATCTTGTTCTTCATAAGGATACGTTTTATCATCAAGCCCTAGCCTGCAGTGAGGCGCTTGGCGATCGGTTCGGTGAAAACGATCGACACGCCGGAGCGGTGGTCGTTATTGATTACTCGGCGCCAAATATAGCAAAGCCAATCGGTGTCGGTCATTTGCGTTCGACAATCATCGGCGCCGCTCTTGCAAACCTCTATGAGAATTCAGGATATAGTACGATCAGGGACAATCATATCGGAGATTGGGGAACCCAATTCGGCGCGCTTATCTATGCGTACAAAACATGGGGTGATGAGGCGGCAATAGAACGTGAACCGATTCGCGAATTAAAGAATCTGTATGTGCGTTTTCACGAGGAGGTTGCTGATCATCCCGAGATACAAGACAAGGCGCGGAACTATTTTCTTCAGCTCGAAGAAAAAAATGCAGAGCTTGCAAACATATGGAAGAGGTTTCGCGATTTGAGTTTGCGTGATTTTGGAAGTACCTATCAGCGTCTCGGCGTCACGTTTGACCTGACCATCGGAGAAAGTTATTTTATTGACGATGCACACCGTATTGTTAATGAGTGCCTCGCCCGCGCGCTGTGCCGTATCGATCATGAGACTGGTGCGGTTGTTGTTGATGAGGCAGAAGGACTTCCTTCGTTCTTGTTGAGAAAAAAAGATGGCGCGTCGCTGTATATGTCTCGCGATATCGCTTGCCTGCGTTTTCGGATCGAAACATTTAATCCCGCGGCAATCTTGTATGTTGTCGGCAATGAGCAGGAGTTGAACTTCAGGCAGCTCTTTTCATTTTGCCGGCGCGCGGGTTTTTTGCCAGCGGGTCTCGCGGTTGAACATATTGGCTTTGGCATGGTGCTTACGGATGGAAAAAAGATGTCGACACGACGGGGAACGCTTATTGAGCTTGAGGATCTCCTTGGCCAATCGATTGAAAAATCTAAGGAGATCGTGGCAAGAAAAGGCACGGATGGTTCCTCTGATGAGCTTGATGCCATTGCGCATGCCATCGGTGTCGGCGCAATACTCTATAACGACCTCAAACAGTCGCGGGTTAAGAATATTTCATTTGATTGGAAGAGAATGCTTGATCTTGAGGGCGGGAGCGCTGTCTATCTTCAGTATACGGTTGTGCGCATTCATTCCATTTTACGCAAACTGGGGGAAGTGGGTACTGTTGATACCTATCGTTTTGAGGGGCAGACCGAATTTGCCCTCGCGCGCAAGCTTATGATGTTTCCCTCCATACTTCTGAAGGCGCAGGAAGCTAACGCCCCCCACCATCTCTGCACCTACCTTGAGGAGCTTGCGAGCGCATTTAATACGTTCTACAACGAAGTATCGATTGTGCAGACAGAACAGCATGAGCTGAAAACATCTCGCGCAGTACTGTCGCGCGCGGTTGCGCGGGTGATCCGGCGCGGGCTTGCTTTGCTTAATATTACCGTACCAAATAGGATGTAGGTTAAGTCATAATGTTTTTTCTATGAATGCATCTCTCTATATGCGAATAAGTGCCACGCTTTTTCTGATCATCTTTGTCTTTCATCTGTTGCGTGTTATCTATGGGTGGGAGGCGGCTATAGCGGGATGGTCTGTTCCGATGTGGCTTTCTTGGGTTGCAGTTCTTGTCTCCGGCTTTCTTTCTGCATACGGATTCCGGCTCGGGTATCAAAAGACATAGCGGGTGGGGGAACACCATTTCCAATTGGCGAAGGTCAATAAAATGAAAATTTTAAAATTCGGCGGAACGTCGGTCGGGACACCCGAATCGATACGAAAAGTTATTGAGATCGTCCGTGCTGCTGCGGCCGATGAATCGTGCGTTGTGGTGGTGTCTGCATTTACCAAGGTAACCGATAAATTGATTGATGTGTGTGAAGCCTCCGCGCTTGGAGGAGATTATCAGGCTTCGCTGCAGGAACTTGAGCGTCGCCATGTTGAAGCGGTTAGCGAGCTGATTTCGTTTGCCGATCAATCATCGCTTGTCGCAGAGGTAAAGGCGTCATGTAATGAACTTGCTGATATTCTTCGCGGACTTTCGCTGCTTGGCGAACTCACACCGCGCGCGAGAGATTTGGTTATGAGTTTTGGCGAGCGGCTTTCGGCGACGGTTATAGCGGCGGCACTCAAGGGAGGTGGTCTTCCCGCTACTCTACTCGATGCGCGAGAATGCATCAAAACCGATTCGCAGTACGGGCACGCGCAGGTTCTCTTTGCTGAAACTGTGTCGCTCGTGCGTAGGTATTTCCATGAAAGGCGCTCCGTGACCGTTGTCACCGGATTTATTGCCTCTACCATTGATGGACACACGACAACACTCGGCCGTGGAGGCTCTGACTATACCGCATCAATCCTTGGCGCGGCGCTCGACGCATCGGCTATTGAAATTTGGACCGATGTTGATGGTGTCATGACCGCAGACCCTCGTATCGTACCGCAGGCACGACGCATCAGAAAGACAACCTA
Organism: Candidatus Uhrbacteria bacterium; assembly: GCA_016206155.1. GTDB lineage: Bacteria > Patescibacteriota > Patescibacteriia > JACQRZ01 > JACQRZ01 > JACQSC01. The sequence goes on from JACQSC010000002.1 coordinate 99,165, forward strand.
TGAAGAAACAATGGAGCTCTCATATTTTGGGGCAAAGGTGATCTATTATCCAACGATCATACCGGCGCGCGAACATCATATCCCGCTGGTGATCAAGAACACGTTTAATCCGGACGCTCTTGGAACGAACATCGGTGACGAACCAAGCAGTGATCATTCTCCAGTTACCGCAATTACATCGGTTGCCCCAATCGTGCTTCTCCAAATAAAAGGCGTGGGGTTGATTGGAACAAAGGGAATGGCGCGCCGCGTGTTTGGCGCGCTTGCAGACGCGACCATCAACGTCATCCTCATCTCTCAGGCATCAAGCGAATATTCCATCTGCATCGCAATCGCAGCACACGAAAAAGACCACGCGCTGGCAACGCTTGCGAGCGAATTTGAGTTGGAAATTATTCAGAAGCGCATTGACCCCATTTGCGCGGAGAATGAATCCGCTATTATTGCGGTTGTCGGGGCTCGAATGCGGGAGACGCCTGGGACTGTCGGGCGCGTGTTCTCTGCGGTGGGGAGCAGAAAGATCAATGTACGGGCAATTGCTCAAGGGTCATCGGAGTTGAATATCTCGTTCGTTGTATCGGAAAGTGACAAGGAGGAAGCCATCCGTGCGATTCATGATGAGTTTTTTGTATGAATGTTTTTCTTGTTGGAACCGGACTCATCGGATCTACACTTCTCACACAGATTCGTGAGAATCAATCACGGTTGAAGGCGGAGGGAGTCGAGTTAAGCGTGTGCGGGATTGCAAACGCAGAGCGCATGCTTCTTGACGCAAACGGCATTGCGCTCGATCGGTGGCAGGAGCGTCTTGCGCAGGACGGCATCTCGCTTGATCTCGCCGCATATATCTCAGCAAGCGGATCGTGGAGGATGCCACGCAGTGTTTTTGTTGATTGCACCGCCAGTCAGGATGTTGCCGATGCATATTGCAGTATTGCGCGTACCGGAGCGGCGATTGTTGCGGCAAACAAAAAGGCGCAGTCCGGTTCGCTCGATGCGTACGAAACATTATGGAAGACGCTTCATGAGACAAGAACATCATTTTTGTACGAGACCAATGTGGGCGCGGCGCTGCCGGTGATCAGCGCCCTCAAAGATCTGCTTGTGACAGGTGATCGTGTTGAAAAAATTGAGGCGATTCTTTCGGGTACCTTGAGCTATATCTTCAACACATATTCGGATTCTCGCAGTCCATTTTCTGATATCGTCCGTGAGGCAAAAGAAAAAGGCTACACAGAGCCCGATCCGCGTGACGACCTTTCAGGATTGGATGTTGCACGAAAAGCCGTGATTCTGGCACGAGAGATTGGGCAGAAGATTTCAGTAGAGGACATCGCACGCGCTCCGCTCCTTTCCGACACGTGCATGAGCGCCGGATCGGTTGATGATTTTTTTTCAGCACTGGAATCAATGAACGCGGAATGGGAAGAAAAGAAGCAATCGGCAAAAAGTCGCGGAAGCGTGTTGCGCTACATTGCAACAATTGATCAAAGCGGAGCGCGTATTTCACTCGAGGAAGTAAATCAAACACACGCCTTTTATTCTCTGTCGGGAAGTGATAATATCGTTGCATTCACAACAGCTCGTTACTGTGATACTCCGCTTGTGATTAAAGGTCCAGGCGCCGGCGCACAGGTGACTGCCGGGGGCGTTTTTGCGGATATTCTTAAAACAGGGTATAGGGTTTAGGGTTTAGTCATTTCATTTGGGAACCATTTTTGTGTATGGCTAATCGAAAAAAGAAGATTCCCGTTGGTATTCTGGGTGCGACAGGCATGGTTGGACAGCGGTATATTCAACTGCTTGAAAACCATCCATTGTTTGAGGTTGCGTTTGTTGCGGCATCGCCTCGATCAGCGGGGATTTCGTATGCGGATGCGGTTGCCGGAAGATGGGTCATGGATACGCCGATTCCTGTTGTGGCCGCATCCCTGACAGTGTATGAGGCGACAGATGTTGTCGCTGCAGCTGATCGATGCCGTTTCGTATTTTCCTGCCTTGAAATGGATACCAAAGAGCAGATTCAGGAGTTAGAGAGGGCGTATGCCGCCGCCGGACTGCCGGTTGTGTCCAACGCATCGGCACATCGTTGGACTTCCAATGTCCCGATGCTTATTCCCGAAGTCAACGCTGAGCATCTTTCGATTATTCCAGCTCAGCAAAAGCACTATGGGTGGAAAAGTGGATTCATCGTGACAAAACCTAACTGTAGTTTGCAGAGTTATGTCACGCCGCTCCATGCACTGATGCGTGCGGGATATTCGATTGATCGCGTTATGGTCACGACACTCCAGGCGATTTCGGGCGCGGGATATCCTGGTGTCGCGAGTCTTGATATCATTGATAACGTTGTTCCGTTTATCAACGGAGAGGAAGAAAAAACAGAACAGGAACCAATGAAAATTTTTGGCTCAATAGACGATGGCCACTGCGTTCCTCGCACGGATATTACTATATCAGCGCAATGCACCCGCGTGCCGGTGATTGATGGACATACGGCGTGTGTGAATATTGGATTTGCGGGCAAGAAGCCAACGCCGGAAGAAATAAAAGAAATTTGGTCGTCGTTTCGCGCAAAGCCGCAGGAGCTGGACTTGCCATCTGCGCCGCGCCAACCTATTATCTATCGTGAAGAAGAGAACCACCCACAACCGCGAAAAGACAGGAATAATGAAAAAGGAATGGCGGTGACCGTGGGCCGTCTTCGGCCATGCCCCGTGTTTGATTATAAATTTATCGCCTTGTCGCACAATACGATTCGTGGCGCTGCCGGCGGGGGAATCCTTAATGCAGAGCTCCTCGTTGCTGAAAAATTTATTCGTTGACCGTATCGATAGCTTTCTACCACGAAGAATTACGAATTACGAATTAAGCATAAAAAGCAACAGATTTAAGCTCCTTAATTCTTAATTCTTGATTCGTAATTCTTCTATAACTATAGGAAAGAAATTGGTATGCATAAAATAAAAGTGTTTGCCCCGGCAACCGTTGCCAATGTAGGTCCCGGATTTGATGTCTTTGGTTTTGCCGTTGAGCAGCCCGGAGATGAGGTTGTTGCGACATTATCAGATACGCGCGGCGTTCGTGTCATTGAGATTACAGGTGACAATGGCCTGTTGTCAAAAGATGCGGATAAGAATACCGCTGCCGTTGCAGCGAAAGGACTCCTCGAGCATCTTGGAAGCAATCAAGGCATTGAATTGTCGGTTCACAAAAAAATGCCGCTTGGAAGCGGTCTGGGATCGAGCGCGGCAAGCGCGGTTGCAGGAGTTGTTGCGGCAAATGAATTGCTTGGCGCGCCATTGTCTCGGCGGGAGCTTTTACCTTTTACGATGGAAGGCGAGCGTGTCGCGTGCGGCGCCGCGCATGCGGATAATGTTGCGCCGTCACTTCTCGGCGGATTTATTTTGATTCGCAGTTATGACCCACTTGATGTTATCCGGATTCCCACACCGGAGAATCTTTGGTGCACCGTTGTTCATCCGCACATAGAGGTTCGCACTGAGGATGCGCGGCGCATTATGCCAAAGGAAATTTCGATACCAACGGGCATAGCGCAATGGGGCAATACGGCAGGACTTATCGCAGGGCTGTTTGCAAACGATCTCGAATTGATTGGCCGTTCGTTGGTTGATCATGTCGCCGAGCCGGCACGCTCACAGCTGATTCCCGGGTTTACTGAAGTGAAAAAAACAGCGTTGCGGTTAGGCGCGCTTGGTTCAAGCATATCGGGGAGCGGTCCGTCAGTTTTTGCGTTGAGTGATTCGCAAGAAAAAGCGAAGCGCATAGGGCAAGCGATGCATGATGCATGGACAGATCGCTATTCACTTGACAGCGACGTGTTTGTATCGCAAATCAATAAGGAAGGCCCGCGTATTATTTCACAATGAACTATTACAGCACAAACAAAAAAGCGCCGAGCGTGTCATTGCGCGAGGCGGTATTGAACGGTCTTGCGCAGGACGGGGGATTGTATATGCCTGAGCGGATTTCACAGATGCCGTCAGATTTTTTTGTTCGTCTTCCCTCGCTATCATTTCAAGAAATTGCATACGAGGTTGGCCGTGTGCTTTTTGCCGGAGATCTTCCCGACAGTACTCTGGATGAGATATGCAGAGAAAGTTTTGATTTTCCTGTTCCGTTAAAGCGTGTCGATGCATCGACACACGCTCTTGAGCTATTCCATGGGCCGACACTGGCATTCAAGGATTTTGCCGCACGATTTATGGCTCGGCTCATGGGCTATTACGTGCGTCATGATGATCGGGAGCTGACTATCCTTGTCGCAACATCCGGAGATACGGGAAGCGCGGCTGCGCACGGTTTTCTTAATGTTCCTGGCATTCGCGTCTTTATTCTCTATCCATCCGGCCGGGTCAGCGATCTTCAGGAGAAGCAGCTGACGACAATGGGCGGGAACATCACCGCGCTTGAAGTTCAGGGGAGTTTTGATGATTGTCAGGCGCTGGCAAAGCAGGCATTTGTTGATCCGGATTTAAAAAAGAAAATGCGCATGGGATCGGCAAATTCAATTAACATCGCGCGGCTTTTTCCGCAGACGTTTTATTACTGGTGGGCAGTTGAACAAATGGGGAAACGGGGTCAGGCACAGATTTTGCATTCGCAAAAACTGAGCCAGACCCCAACTGAGCCAGACCCCATTATCGTCTCTGTCCCGAGTGGCAACGTTGGCAATCTCACGGCCGGGCTTATTGCAAAACAAATGGGTCTGCCAATTGGCCGCTTTATTGCCGCATGCAATGAAAATAACGTTATTCCGGAGTACCTTAAAACAGGGATCTTCACGCCGAAGCCTTCTCGTGCTACGATATCCAATGCCATGGATGTAGGCAATCCAAGCAATTTTGTGCGGATGCAGGAGCTCTATGGTCACTCTGCAGATGCGATGAGGCATGATCTCTCGGCCCATTCCTTCACCGACGATCAGACACGAGCGGCGATGCGGGATGTGTATAACGATACGGGATATATTCTTGACCCTCATGGCGCCGTTGGATATTGCGCGCTCAAGGAATATCAGAAACAATATCCGGAAACGTATGGCATTATTCTTGAGACCGCTCATCCGGCAAAATTCAAAGACGTTGTAGAGGACACTATCGGCTCGCCGGTTGACATACCAAAGCGTCTGGCAGAATATATGATGCGAGAGAAGCAAGCAGTTTTACTACCCGCGCGATTTGGGGCATTAAAAGAATTTTTGATTAGCTCATGAACTCCCTCATGAACTCTCTCATGAACTATGACATCGAAAAAATGTATTACAGGCGTATCAGTGCGAAAATTATCAAAAGTCGCAGGAGGCAAGAGCTATAGCATGACCATTCCGAGTGATATCGTTCGTGCATTTGGATGGAAAGAACACCAGAAGCTTGTTGTCTCCCGCGTCGGACGACATATTGTCATAAAAGATTGGAGGAAATAAGTATGCCAAAAAAACAACCAGGACCAGAATCAGCAGGGGACGGACAGGAGTCATTTGAGCAAGCACCAATGGGCGGTGATATTAAAACCGGGAGGAAAACCGGTGAAACGAAGAATGAGAATCAATATTTTGCGCTCATTCGAGATATGCGCGCGAGGGCGGACAGTGTTTCGCTGGACATACATGAGCACGCAGTAACGCGCAGCGTGAAGAGACCTATTAGAATGAAGGATAAGCGATATTACGTTGATGCGATCATTTCCGCCAGACCGACTATTGATCCAGGCGGAGGACATGATTATGATTCAGCAATTTATGTACATAGCTATGCAGTGCATCGTGAAGTAGTAGATGAGATGCGCTTCGTAGATCAGATGCGCGATGAAAAATATGTTGCGCGTAATAAGGTGAGTGAACCCATGATGGAATCAGCGAATGATATAGGAGGGTACGTTATACAGATTAGCCTTCCCGATCCAGTGTCATTCTTTGTTAATTCTCGAGATCATAATGTAGTGAGAAGGTTGCATCGAGAAATTGTGCGAATGAGCGAGAAGCTTGCGACACTTGACGCAGAGCGGGTTGCAGATATGTTTTCGGATCGTCATGTAAATGATCTTGCGAGTGACGGAGATCGGCTCATAAGCGAACGTGAATATATGGTTCTTCCAGACCCGCCCTATGAGAGTCCGCACGAGAAGCGCTATCCTCTCACTGAATAAGAAGTCATTATGAAGAATCACATGAAAGCTGAGTTCGGACCGTTTGAACTGCCGCAGCCGCACGATAACGACCGCGATCACAATCCTGAACAGAGCGGCCAGCGCCCACAGCATCCCGAACGTGAGAAGATTGTTATCACCGATCCACAACAGTATCAGCATGCACTTGAGAACGTTGCCAAAATCATCTCGGCGAAAGAGTATACAGGCCACCAGCACTCTTTTTTTATTGATATTCAGGGCGAAGATGATTCTGTAATACCGTCTCGGTATATTGATGCATTTGTAACAGCGCGTCGGGCATATCGTATTCCCGACTATAAAAAGTCAGGCGACTGGATTCGAAAGCCAGCCTTTGTCATCCATACGTATGCGGTGAGCGATATGTTTGACGATCGCGGCAGAACGCCGCTTAGAACAGAAAACGATATCGCGGGATATTATCTTACCGCAGGAACCGCAGGCAATACCTATGGAATGTTTGTCCGTACGCATAATCGTCAGCTCCTCAAAGGATTGCATGAAACACTTGTTAAGCTGTGTTCGAAAAAGTCAGAACCAAAAAATCCGCAAACTGCTATTCAAGAACTTTACGAACAATACAATAACACACAGCATAATGAAGCATCTTCTGTCACCGAATTCATATGGAAAGGCATCATTCCACGTACACCAATACCTGGCATGCCCCTTCTGAGTATCGTTCAGGAATTGCGCGCAAGCGATCGTCCGGAAGATGACACACTATCAGAAGAGTCGATTGAACGAAGCAGTTACGATCGAGAGAGACGAAAGCGGATGCGTATCGCGGCGCTTCGCAACCATGACGAGCAGCAGGTTGAATTGCCGGATTATTGTCCGCGGGGCTATCTATCGCCACGTCGTAGGGGGGATCGCCGTGTTTATATAGATGAAATTATTTCTGGGCGGAGTGATGGTATTTATCTTCATACGCGAGGAATTGACCTTGAGCGAAAACCACTCATGAAGCCGACGGATATTACAGCCTACAAAACGACGTTCGGCCTTGAACCATTTGCGTATGATCTTATCATTTATACCAAAGATCGGGCAGATGCCGTGAAAGTTCACGCAGAAATTATTGAACGCGCGCAGCATATTATTCATGATCCAGCATTTAGCCCACTGCATATTCTGCGGGCTCTTGCTGAGGAATATAATAGGGGGCGCGATATGCCATTTATTCGCGTACTTACTGCTGAATGATAAGAACATAAGCGTGCATGGACATCGTATCAATCATTCTTATTGTCGCGGGGTTGTGTTTGTTTGAGACAATCAGCAGCATTGATAATGCCATTATCAATGCGGAGGTACTCTCAACAATGAAGGAGCGAGCGCGGCGGTGGTTTCTGACGTGGGGCATTTTTTTTGCCGTGTTCCTTGTGCGCGGTTTGTTGCCGCTCGTGATTGTCTGGTTGACGGTGCCATCACTTGGTCTGTGGGGTGCGTTCACCGCGACGTTTTCAAGCGATCCGGCAGTCATTGCGGCGATCGAGCATTCGGCGCCGATGCTTCTTATCGGCGGCGGTGTTTTTTTGATACTTATTTTTCTCCACTGGCTCTTTATGGAGGAAAAAAATTATGCCTTTCCCGGAGAACGCTTCATTCATGAAAACGGTGTGTGGTTCTTTGCGTCGGCCTCCGTTGTTCTTGCCAGCGTTGTCTGGTTTGCGCTTCAGACAGACCCCTTGATGGCCTTTGCGGCGGTGGTTGGGTCCACGGCTTTTTTTATTACCAACGGCTTTAAGCAAAACGCCGAGGCGGCCGAAAAAAATCTCATGAAGGCTCATCTTTCCGATATCAGCAAGATTATGTATCTTGAGGCGCTTGACGCGACATTCTCGGTTGATGGCGTGTTGGGCGCATTTGCCTTTACTCTTTCCGTTCCGCTCATTCTTTTTGGCAATGGACTTGGCGCGATTGTCGTCCGACAGATCACGATTGGCAATATCCACAGGATAAAAAAATATGCCTACTTGAAAAACGGAGCGATGTACTCTATTCTTGTGCTCGGGTGCGTTATGCTTGCCGAAAGTTTTGGCGCCCATATCGAGCCGTGGATGGCGCCCGTACTCACGTTTTTGATCGTTGGATATTTCTTTTTTAAATCAACAAGGATACAATTAAAGCCATTGGAATAATGTGAAGTATTCTTACAGATCACCATACAAAGAAAAACCACAGACGCCGGTCATTGCGGTTTTTGCAGAGCAGAAGATGAGTCATCCTTTTTTGCGCACGTTAGATGAGCAGGATGCGCGCTATGTGTCAGCCATTCTCAAGGATTTTAAGGCAGGGTGGCTTGAGATGGATGCTGTTTCACTACCTTCGCGGCCTGCGGCGCATGCCATTCTCCTGGGCTTGGGGGACAGGAAGAAATGGACGCACAGAAAGATGTATCTGGCAACTCGCAAACTTGTGCAGTATGTAAAAGGCGCAAAGGAAAAGACATGCTCTGTTCTGCTGGACGATGTTAAAATTCCCGGTCTTTCTCTTGAGCATACTGCGGAGCGTTTTGCGCGGGAGGCGGAGCTTGCGCAGTACGAATTTAACCACTATCGCGAGACGCCAAAAGAGGGCTGGCCGAGTATAGATGAGATTTTTGTATACACAAAAGTTTCCAGCGCCTCGCGCTCAGTGCAAAAGGCATTGGAGCGGGGAGGGATCGTTGGTGAGCAGGTTAACCGTTCTCGGGAGCTTGCGAATATTCCCGGCGGCGACATGACACCCAAGCGCCTAGCCGCGGCCGCGCAGGAGGATGGGAAACGGTTTGGATTTACCGTTACTGTGCTTGGCGAGCCTGAGATGAAGAAACTTAAGATGGGAGCGCTGCTTGGAGTTTCACAAGGAAGCGACGAGGAGGCGCAACTCATCGTCATGGAGTATCGCGGCGGCGCCAAATCGAAAAAGCCAATCGTGTTTGTCGGCAAGGGGATTACATTTGATACCGGCGGCATCAATTTAAAGCCAACGGGCGCCCTTGATGAGATGCACATGGATATGAGTGGCGGCGCCGCAGTTCTTGCGGCGCTGGGGGCAATTGCTCGGCTCAAGCTCCGGGTGAATGTTGTCGGTATTATTCCGGCGGTTGAGAATATGCCATCGGGATCAAGTTATCGTCCGGGGGATATTCTTCGATCCATGTCGGGGAAAACGATTGAAGTGTGTAATACCGATGCGGAAGGGCGCGTCGTGCTCGCAGACGCACTCACGTATGCCGAGCGTTATGATCCCTCTCTTGTTGTTGATTGCGCGACGCTTACCGGTGCGTGCATGGTTGCGCTCGCCCGCTATGCTTCGGGATTATTCTCCTATGATGAGTCACTGGTGTCTCGCCTGCGAACCTATGGAGAACAGTCAGGCGATTATCTCTGGCCGTTGCCATTGTGGGAAGAATATGAGGAAGAGCTCAAGAGTAAGGTTGCCGATCTTTCAAACGCAAATAAGACACGCAATGCCGGCGCAACAAACGGCGCTTTGTTCTTGGCGCAATTTGCCAAAAAGTTTCCTCGTTGGGCGCATGTTGATATTGCGTCAAGCATGACAACGGCGCCGGATATGTTCCTTGCTGCCGGATCCCGAGGCGCGGCAACGGCGCTGTTTGTTGAGATTGCGCGGGGCGAATCATAGGTTCCACTTGACGAGTTTTTTTTAGATACTATCATTTTATAGTATCAATAATAATGAGACGTTCGAGGTGAACGTCGACAGATCAGTATGGATAAGCAATACGTATGCATCGAATGCGGTGAGGAATCAGACATTCAGGGACCATGTCCAATGTGCGGTCTTCCAATGATTCCCGCGCACGATGAGGACACTGACGACGATACGTCGTTTGATGACCTTAATGACAGTGCAACTGCGGATGATGAGGAAGAGGAAGAAGAGGGAGAGGCAAGCTATAATCCCTATGAGGAATAGTACAACGACATACGCATCTGGCGTATTGCTTCGTTGCGACCTCCGGTGCTCGACACCGTACCACCAGAGTACGCCTTACTCCGCTTCTCGGTCGCGCCTCGCACTACATCCAGCTGCATATGTCACATAGTACTTATAAAATCAAGTGCGTTTTGAATCCCCACCACATCGTTGATGGGGATTCTTGTTATGATATATGCATTGTCGGCGCCGGCGCTGCCGGTTTGTCTGCGGGTATCTTTGCGGCGCGCCGCGGCTATACCGTTGGCATTATCTCGACAGATTATGGCGGTCAGACCGCATCTACGGCCGAGATCGAAAACTACCCCGGTTGCGGGAAGGTTGAAGGTCCCGATCTGGCGCGCGCATTTTTTCGTGAAGCCGTAGGATTCGGCTGCAGTTTTATCAGCGATCGAATCAATGGTATTACACGCAATGGGACAATCATGCTTGAGGGAGTACAAGGGCAGTATCGATGCCGCGCATTGATTGTCGCAACCGGTAAATCGCCGCGTCGGCTTGGCGCTGCAGGCGAGCAAGAATTTTTCGGTCACGGCGTGCAGTATGCAGGCGCTTTTGATCCGGAACCATTTCGGGGTTGTCACGTTCTCGTTGTTGGCGGTGGGAATTCAGCGCTTGATGCCGCGGTACGCGCAGCGCTGTCGGCATCACAGGTGACACTTGTTCATCGCCGTGATCAGCTATCTGGGGAACGCATACTTCAGGATCGCCTACATGCCGCGCAAAATATTTCTGTGCGACTCGACACAACGGTTGCCGCAATTGAGGGTGGCACGCGCGTGGAGTCAGCGCGTGTTATGGACAGTTATGGAGCAGAGCAGGTGATCTCTGTCGGTGCGGTTATCGTAGCTGTTGGATTTGAAATGCGCTCTGGATGGGTTTGCGGCGCTGTGTCATGCACAGAAGATGGCCGAGTGCGTATTGATGATTCGTGCCACACGAGCGCGGAGGACATATTTGCCGCCGGGGATTGTACGACAGTCCCATTTCAGCAAATTGTCATATCAGCAGGGGAGGGAGCAAAAGCCGCACTCAGCGCCACGCGCTATCTCGACGGAAAAGACGGGAAACGCTCCATACGCACCGATTGGGGATATGTGTAACAAACGGCTTCTGGCGTATTATTGTAGGTATGGTATGCTATCAATGTATAAACCGGTTTATACATTGACGAAACCCTAAACCCTAAACCCTAAACCCTATGAAAGGAACACTTAAAGGAGCGGCGCTTGGCGCGCTCGTAGCATCCGCCGCAGCGCTTCTCCTCGCTCCAAAGTCAGGAAGAAAAACACGCGCTGACTTAAAAAAATTGCTTGATACCGCATCGACAGATTTGCAAAAAAAAGCAAAAAAAATACAGAATCTCTCACAAGCGCAATATGAAGAGCTCTTTCTTCATTCACTTGCCCAAGCCGCGCGAAAAAAAGAAGAAATCGTTGATGTGCTTGGCGATGTTGCCGCAGTGCTGAAGAAGGGATGGAGCGATGTGCGCCAGGAGCTAAAAACCTCAAAGCCGGCAAAGACTACGGGAGGTGCAAAAAAGAAAAAGTAGGTATGGCATTTTCACGCACCGACGAAGGACAGTCCAGCGCCATCACCTGTGAGGGTCCTGCATCGCGGGATGTGTTTGTTGATGCGGCTCACGGTTTGTTTGATGTGATCGCTGATGGCAGCAAGATTCGCGGGGATGAGCGCCAGGAGATTGTTGTTCAGGCAGAGGATATGCAGCGCTTGTTCGCAGCATGGCTTGGCGAGCTTATTGAGCGTGTGGCGCAGACAGGGATGGTGTACAGCGATTTTGAGGTTTTTTCAATCCAAAAAGGCGGACCAAAGCAGTATGTGCTCACAGGCGCGGTCTATGGCGAGGTCGGAGATCCCAAGCGCCATACGATTCGCCCGAGTGTTACCCTTGATCAGAATCACGTCGCATTTTCACAGAGCGATACGCGTTCATCCGGCTCATTTAAGGTTCGCTGGAGCGATTGAACCTACAAACAATGATTGACATTACTTTTTTTCTCAATCGGCTGATTTCCATTGGAGCAATTATCGGTTTTGCGATCATTGCCCATTGGACAATCCTGATCCTTTCTCATCGATGGGTTCGGTTTGCAAACAATACATTGCGCGTATTTCGCGGTGATGACCCTCGGATTGGGACGCTGTCGACGCTCATTCGATTTGCGGGAGGTGTCGGCATTTTTTTTGTCGCAGGTTCGATGATTCTAAAGGAGCTATCAATCGATATTACTCCCCTCTTGACAGGCGCCGGAATTCTTGGTCTTATTATCACGTTCAGTCTTCAGACACTCCTCAAAGATGTTGTTGCGGGCGTGTTTATCCTCTTTGAATCGCAGTACAGCCCAGGAACACAGGTGACGCTCAATGATATCTCCGGTGTTGTCGAACGTCTATCGCTGCGCTCAACAGTACTCAAGGACGCCGATGGAAACCATGTCTATATTCCGAATGGGTCGATAGGCGTGGTGCGTGTGATATCAAAGAAAAACAGGGAGAATTAACGGCCGAAGCATGCAATACGGGAGAAAAGAAACCCGACTCTACGAAATGATACCAGGCGCGCTCGTCTGGTTTACTTTTTTTGTTGCGATCGCCATATCGATTGCAAAACCGCTGTGGGCGATTTATGGCATCATTCTCTTTGATTTGTATTGGCTTTTTCGTGTCGTGTATTTTCTAATTTTTGTGATCTATAGCTGGAATCGCTATCGCAGATCAATTCGGATCCGCTGGTTTGAGCGATTGAAGAGTGAGAAAAAAGAGTGGGGGAGCGTGTACCACCTCATTTTTTTGCCGATGTCATCAGAGCCGTTCGCAATTGTCGAGGAAACGTTTCGCGCGCTGATCTCTTCGCAGTATCCGAAGGATAAGTTTATTGTCGTTCTTGCGGGCGAAGGGCGATGTGAAGAACACTTTCAATCCATTGCAAAGGAGATCGCCAAGCGATACGGGGATGCGTTTTATCGGCTGCTCATCACCGTACATTCCGACAATATCCCGGGTGAGATTATCTCGAAGGGGTCGAATCTTCACTATGCGGCCGGCGAGGCGAAGGGGCTGATTGATCGGCTCGACATTCCCTATGAGCGGGTGATCGTATCAACGTTTGACATTGATACCGTTGTTCACCCCGAATACTTCTCCTGTCTTGCTCATACGTACTTGAGTCAGGCAGACCCGACGCGTTCAAGCTATCAGCCGGTGGTGCTCTATAACAACACGATGTGGGATTCACCCGCGCCGATGCGCCTTGCCGCATTGAGTGCGACGTTTTGGCTCTTGACTGAATTGGCGCGGCCCGATCGTCTGTTTACATTTTCATCACACAGCATGAGCTTTAAAGCGCTGGTCGATGTAGGTTTTTGGGAAAATGACATGATCAATGAAGATTCGCGGATTTTTCTTCAGTGCTATCTTCACTATCACGGCCGCTACTCGGTTGTGCCGCTTTACATCCCCGTTTCCATGGATACGGTTCTGGCGCCGACCCTTCCGCGGAGTCTCGTCAATCTCTACAAACAGCAGCGCCGTTGGGCGTGGGGGGTTGAACACTTTCCCTATCTCTGTCACGCCTTTCTTCATGATAGGGCAATTCCGCTGCGCAGTAAAATCTATCGGTTATGGCTGCAAACTGAGGGAATGTATACATGGGCAACCGCTCCCATTATCATTCTGATCTTGGGATACCTTCCGCTTCTTCTCGCTGATGACGTTGTGAAAGAAACCGTTATCGCGCAGAACGCGCCGTATATTCTTGCGTGGCTCATGTATTTTAGCATGATTGGTATGTTCGTCCTTGGACTTCTTTCATTTTTTTTGCTTCCTCCGCGCCCCGAACGGCACGATCCGTATAAATTTTTGTACATGGTTGCCCAGTGGGTGCTGCTCCCGGTTACCATTATTTTGTTCAGCGCCCTGCCAGCGATTGACGCGCAAACACGGCTGATGATCGGGAAGTACTTGGGCAGCTTTAATGTCACTGAAAAAGCGCGAAAGGATCATTGACCTTCACGCAGTACCTTAACGAAAAAGCCTATGATTTTTGCACGCTCCTTGCCGTTCGCCCCACCATGTCCTCATCGTACCAACAGTACGACTGTGGGATGGTGGGACTCCACGACTTCGGATCGTATCAAAAATCATACATTTTTTCTTGTTAACGCACCACGCAAAGGTCAATAGCTATGCCAAAGCTGGTTGTCAGTCTTGTTACGTATAACAGTAAAAACACCCTTGCGCGCTGTTTGGAGAGCGTTGCCAATCAGACATTTCGCGATTTCGAACTCATATGTCGCGACAATCATTCATCTGACGGCAGTGCTGATGGTGTGCGGCGTGCGTACCCTTCCGCACACTGTATCCAATCGCCGACAAACGAAGGATTTTCTCGAGCGCACAATGCAACGATTCGCGATACGACGTCTCCGTATCTGTGTATTCTCAACGCGGATCTTATTCTTGATCCGTCCTATTTTGAGGAATGTGTTTCTTTTCTTGATGCGCATCATGGGGCGGCAGCAGTTTCCGGGCTTCTGGTGAAAGTACATTCATTGACCGAGCCGGTTCATTCTGATACCATAGATTCCTCGGGGATCGTTCTTTTTCGCACGGGCCGCGCCGCTAATGCAGACGCAGGTAAATCCATTGAGGCGTTTAAGAAAATAACACAACGCATCGGTGTTCCCGCAACTGCGGCCGTCTATCGTCGCGCAGCGCTTGAGGATATTTCGTTGAAGATTTGTACATGTCAGCGGATGAGGCACTCGCAGTCGGATGGAGTGCAAGGCGGCAGCGATGAGCGGAGTAAGGCGTATATGGAAATACGTCGTCGAGCACCGGAGCTGGCAACGCAGCAATCCGCCGACTGCGAGTGCCGTATCGAATACTTTGACGAGGATTTTTTCATGTACAAGGAAGATGTCGATGTGGCTTTGCGCTTGACCCTTCGCGGATGGCGCTCCTATGCAATTCCCACATCACGCGCGTACCATATGCGCAGCACCGATGAAAACATTTTAAAAAGACCCTCGCCATTTATTAATCGTCTGTCATATCGAAACCACTGGTTTGTTTTATTAAAAGATCTCCCTCGTTCCTTCTGGCTCCGTAATGGATTCCGGATTCTCTTTTTTGAAAGCGCAAAGCTTTTGTATCTCCTCATGCGCGAACCGAGCACGCTTGCAGCGCTTTTCGATGTCCTGAAGCTACGAGAAAAGATGCTTCAAAAAAGAGCCTTCATAATGGAAAGGGCAAAAGTTAAAAGCATAAAGTTAAAAGCATAAAGTTAAAAGTTCAATGCCTGACATCTCCCTGATTATTTTGAATTTCAATAATGCTGGCTTGACGCGCGAGTGCGTTAAGAATTTTAAAAATCACAGCACCGCTGCGACGCTTGAAATAATCGTGGTTGATAATAGTCGCGACACCGCGCTTGCGGAGACGCTTCGCATGCGGTATCCCGATGTCGTGTATATTCCAATGAAGGCTAATGTTGGTTTTGCGCGAGGGAACAATGCCGGCATTGCGCGCGCGACAGGGCGGTACATAGCGATTGTTAACTACGATATCACCCCTCTGCCCGGAGCGTTGGATGGGTTCATGCGATATATGGACGAGCGCCCCGATGTCGGTATTGCGGCGCCGAAGCTCTACAACCCGGACGGATCAGTTCAACAATCATATTACCGTTTTCATACCCTCCTCACGCCATTCTATCGCCGTCTTTTTGTCGGGCGTTTTCAATTCGCGCAACGAAATCTTGATTCCTTCCTGATGCGCGATGCAGACATGAGCAAGCCGCAAGATGTGGACTGGGTGCTTGGCGCTTTTTTGTTTGTGCGCAGGGAAGCGATTGAACACGTTGGAGCATTCGATGAACGTTTTTTTCTGTATTTTGAAGATACGGATTGGTGTCGGCGTTTTCATATCTCCGGCTGGCGTGTGCGCTACCTTCCGCATATTGGCCTTCTTCACTTGCATCTCCGCGATTCCGCGCATACAATGGGAATACGGGCTCTTCTTCATAAAACAACCCGAACCCACATTATAAGCGCGTGGAGATATTTTTTGAAACAGTGGCGCGGGGGATATAAGGTAAATAGGGAGGCATCATGAGCAGAAAAAGAAAGAAAAAAAAATCTACCATTGAGGAGGGTGGCGTTCCCACGAGCGATACTGAGGAAGAGGATGAGCTCGAGCAAGCGATCCAAGAAGCGGAGAGCGACGACCAAGATCAACAAGGCGGTATCCTGGAACAGGGGCCGTCAGAGGAACAATTTTTTGCTCCGCAGATTTATCGCGCGCATACGCCGCTGCTTCACCGCATCATTCCTGTTTTCATTGCGGCAATTGTCGTTATTGTCGTGATCGGCACAGGGGCATCGATTTTTGTTGCATCCCAGCTTCTCAGCGCAAAGAACGAGTCGTCACGCGTGCGCGCATCATTCGAGAGCATTGAGAAGAGCGTTGGGAACCTTGATTTTCGCGGCGCGCTTTCGGAATTTCCAAAGGGAGAGCAATCGATCCGCTCGCTGATTACGCGCGTTGATCGTTTCTCATTCTTGACATGGGTTCCGGTTATTGGCAAGCGTATCAGCGAGTCGCAAAAAGGGTTGCGCGTTCTCGTTAGTTATTTTACGGGAGGGCAGCGATTGCTTGCCGTAGTTGAGCAGATAGGGGGAGTTATTTTTACAAAAGGCGATAAACCGTTCGAGCTCTATATGCGGACGCTTTCGCGTTCTGATAAAGCGGCGATTCTTGAAGCGCTCGTAAAGGCCGTGCCCACTATCCATGGCGTTCAAGCGCAACTTCGCCTTGCCGGCCTTGAACTCGACGCGCTTGATTTGTCGGTACTTTCCAAGGATTTGGTTGCCGCACTACGCGAGACGAAGATTGGCGGGGCCATTATCCAGTCGCTCATAGAAAAATGGCTTCCGCTTGCCGAGGTGCTCCCTTCATTTTTGGGTTATCCCGATGAGAAAACCTATCTTATTCTTCTTCAGGATACATCGGAGGTGCGCGCGACAGGAGGATTTATTTCCCACTACGGAATACTGAAGCTGCACAATGGCGAAATTACGCTCTTAAAAACCGATAATGTTTACAATCTCGACGATCGATCGTCGGGGAAACTTTCTCTTGCGCCACCCGATCCGATGAGCCGCCACTTCCCGCGCCCTTTGGGGCAATGGTTCTTGCGAGATTCGAATTGGGCGCCGGACTTTTCTCAGAGCGCTCGGCAAGCGGAGATTTTCTACGCGCTTGAGGGTGGCAGGGAGAAGATTGATGGTGTGATTGCGGCAACACCGGAATTGGTGCGCTCGCTTCTCCGATATACCGGCCCGATACGCGTTGAAGGCCGTGACTATGCGGCAGACACGCTCCTTTCGAGCCTTGAGTTCGAAGTGCGGGAGGGACACTACAAACGAGGGATTGAGGAGGGAAAGCGAAAGGAGATTTTTGGTCAGCTTGTTGCGCTTATTGGCGAGAAGCTCCTTGAGCTTCCCCTCACGCGCTGGCTTGAGCTCTATACAACGCTTGAAACGCGACTGAACGAAAAACACGTCCTGATCTATAGCCACGATCCGCGGATGCAGGCATTTGCCCGCGAACGCAACTGGACCGGAGAGATGCGCCCCACAAAGGGGGACTTCCTGATGGTTGCGGATACGACATTTGCGACATTGAAAACGGAGAGCGTTATGGACAAGCGGATCAATTATTCGATGCGGGAGGATCCCGATGGTTTTCTTGTTGGCAGGCTCGATTTGACGTATACGAACCGAGCAGTCTTTACCGACGTGACGACAACCTATCGTGACTGGATTCGCGTGTATGTTCCAGACGGAAGCACGCTTGTAAAGGCGACAGGCATTCAGGGGAGTGACGATCCGGCAAGTCTTGGGACACTTGAGGTTACTAAAAAGTATGATAAACTCGAGTTCGCCGGTTATGCATCGGTTGAGCCGCGCCGCACAAAGGTTGTCACGATAGAGTATCGTCTGCCCGATCGGCTCTATAAGCAGGTTCAGGAAGGATCATATTCCCTTCTCATCCAAAAGCAACCAGGCATCTCCAATCAACGATTTGACGGCGATTTTTCGTTTCTCAAGCCGATTGAATCATACCAACCGTTAGGGTTTTTCAATGTCCGGCGCGCGGATACGCGACTCTCCATGTTTCATGATTATCGTACCGATCAGGAGATCATTATCACGCTGAAAAAAGAATAATTATGTTGACACCAAAACTCGGTATAGACCTTGGAACAACGAATGTGCTTGTCCACGTTCCAAAAAAAGGAATCATCATAAATGAACCATCTGTCGTTGCCATCTCTGTTATTGATAAGCGCGTGCTTGCGGTTGGCAAAGAGGCAAAAGAAATGTTGGGAAGAACGCCAGATACGATTGTTGCCTACAGACCTCTCAAGGATGGCGTGATCGCTGACTATCGGACAACCGAGGCAATGCTTCGGTATTTTATCAACAAGGCGCTTGGGGGCTTTCGCATCTTTCGTCCGGAGGTTATGGTGGCGGTTCCGGCGGGCATCACGTCAACGGAGCGCCGCGCTGTTATTGATGCGACGCTTGCCGCCGGCGCGAAGGCCGCCTATATCATCAAGGAGCCTGTTGCGGCGGCAATTGGCGCCAACATCCCAATCGGAAATGCTTCTGGCCACATGATTATTGATATTGGCGGCGGAACGGCAGAGATTGCGGTTATTTCATTGGGGGGTGTCGTGACATCAACGTCTGTGAGGGTTGGCGGTAACAAGTTCGATGCGGCAATCGGCGAACATATTCGCAAACGCTACAACCTTGCGATTGGGGAGCGAACCGCTGAGGAAATAAAAATTACGGTTGGTTCCGCGCTTTTTCTTGAAGACAAGCTTACGATGGAGGTGCGCGGCCGCGACACCATTACAGGACTTCCAAAAACAATAACAGTAAGTTCCGACGATATTACGGATGCGATTTCGAACGAACTTGACACTGTCATATCGGCGTTGAAGTCGGTGCTTCAGCAAACGCCGCCGGAGCTTGCGGCAGACATTATTGATCGCGGCATTATCATGTCTGGCGGCAGTTCCTTGCTTCGCAATATCGACCAGCTTGTTACGCGCGCAACGCAGATCCCCTCCTATATCGCCGATGAATCGTTGTTGTGTGTGGCAAAGGGAACCGGCATTGTGCTTGAGAATCTTGACGCTTATAAGAGAAGTATTTTAGCCACAAAGTAATCATGCTCATTGGCATAGACGCATCGCGAACATCAAAAAAGGAAAAAACCGGCGTGGAGTGGTATGCGTATCATCTGCTTCGCGCGATGCGGAAGTTACCGAGCGCTCATTCGTTCCGTCTTTACACCCGTGATCCGCTTCCATTCTCAATGCCGCCTGCATGGGAGGAGAGAGTGGTTGCGTGGCCATTCCCACTGCTCTGGACGCAAGGGGGCTTATCAATGGAGATGCTCAGACACGCCCCCGACATTCTCTTTGTTCCTTCAAGCGCATTGCCATTTATCCTTCCGCGGCGCAGCGTGACTACAATCCATGATGTTGGATTTCTTCAGGAGCGCTCGTATCGAAGCGCTCGTGAGCTGTCCTATCTTGACTGGTCGACCCGCTTTGCAGTCAATCATGCCACGAAAGTCATAGCGGTATCCGAATTTACAAAACGTGAGCTGGTCCGCCTCTATGACGCGCCTCCGGAAAAAATTGTCGTGGTTCATGAGGCCCATGCTCATGCTGTGCCATTCACCGAAGAAGCGGTGCAAGAGATTCGGCGCACCCATCAGCTGACGCGTCCGTATCTCTTGTTCGTGAGTCGCATTGATAGCAGAAAAAATGTCGGCACACTCATCGAGGCGTTTCGACTTCTTAAAAAACGCAAGGTATTCGATGGCGATCTGGCGCTGGTTGGGCCCCTTGGCTTTGACGGCGCGGATATCATTCGCCAAGGAGGAACAGGAGCGTACGGTGAATGTATCCGCCATCTTGGCTGGATTTCAGAAATGGAAAAGAACGCATTGCTTCAGGCGGCGGTTGCGTTTGTTTTCCCAAGCCTCTATGAGGGGTTTGGCATGGTGATTCTGGAAGCGCAATCGCGTGGCGTGCCGGTCATTTGTTCAAATACAACAAGCCTTCCGGAAGTTGCGGGCCGGGGAGCTTATGGCATTGATCCCAATGATCCTGAATCTGTCGCAGCTGGCGTCTCAGCAGTACTCCAGGATAGCGAATTACGTCATACTCTTGTGATGAGAGGACGGGAAAACGCCAAAAATTTCTCCTGGGATCGCGCGGCGCGAGAAACGCTTGAAGTATTCGAACAGGCCGCGAACACTCATTGATGCCATCTCGGTTTTCTGGTATACTTATAATCATGAATGAACCATATTCACGCATATGCGATTATCTGACCGCCGCCGTAAAGGGGGGCGGTATGGCGTCTGCCACTGTCTTTGTTGGATCCTCGGAGTCTGACCGAGAGGCAATGAGCCGATGGCTTTGCGATGTCCTCGCGCCATGCGGAATCATCTCGCTTGCGGGCGCAACGGAGGAGGGTGCGTTGATTTCAGTTTCAGATGTTCGCGATGTTCTCTCACAAATTTCCCGGACAACATTTGAGGGGGGAAGGAGGGTGATTCTGTGTACGAACGCGGATCGTCTTACTCAAGAAGCGGGAAATGCATTGCTAAAATGCACTGAGGAGCCGCCAGCGCAGACACTCTTCATCTTCGCGGTCCAGCACGAACAGGCATTGCTGCCCACCATTGCTTCACGATGCCAGATTATTAGGCTTCCAACTCAGCGCGTCGCTTTAGGTGGTAGTGATCTCTGGCGATATCACCAATGGCGAAAAATGTTTTCGTTGCCGCTATGGAACAGAATGGCAGTAACGCAAGCAACGGAAGGTACGGCGCCGCACGGTGATGAGATAGAACGATATATCCATCACATGCTCAATGATAACCAGTCGAGCAAGAAGGACTGGGCGAACGCAGTATCATGCGCAGATCACCTTCGCGAATTATATCGATATCGATCGCTTGCATCTGCGCGATCGGCAAACGATAGGCTGGCGCTTGCGTTTTTATGAATACTGCCACCCCCATTCGACTTGTCGCCGCTGTGATCACGCTGCTCTTTATCGGGCAGTCATGCGCGCTGCAATTTTCTGAAAGCGAGGACACCGGGCTTTTCAAGTCAGTTACTGCCGGACGTTCGTGGCGACAGAAAGAGGTGCTGCGGCTTCGGGACGGTACAACAGCTACACTGAACGAAGTTGACGTTACGCGCATTGTTGTCGATGCGCGTAGGCCACAGCGTATTTTTATGGGCACGGCGCGAGGCGGACTTTTTGCAAGCGAAAACGGCGGCGAGGAGTGGCTTCAGCTCATCTCGGGGCAGATTGTTTCAGATATCGCAATTGACCCAACATCGCGCTGCCAGCTCTATTTTTCTACCCCTGCGGCGGTTATGCGAACGACAAACTGTGCCGATTCGTGGGAGATGGTCTTTCGGGAAACGCGGGACGGCGTCGCTATTCGCAGTATCGCGCTGGACTATTCGAATCCGTCTGTTGTTTACATTTCAACAACTGCGGGTGACCTGTTCGTTAGCGCTGACGGGGGATTAACGTGGCGGACGCTCTATCGGGAACCCGGTCGTCGCTTTACAAAATTTATCATTGATCCCTTTCTTCCCTCCATCCTCTATCTTGCCGATGAGGGCGGATACATGATTCGCAGCGCCGACCGTGGTGTGACCTGGCAGGACATCTCCGCAAACCTTGCTTCTTTTCCTGATGCGAGATCATACCGCGCCTTTGAAATTCTTGGCAATCCGGACAGCTATTTTTATGCATCCGGGCAAGGGTTGTTCCTATCGACGAACGGCGGCGCGGAGTGGCTACGCATACCGCTCCTTACCCCTCAGGGAAGCGCGCCGATTCTGCTTGCCGGCGCCAACATACGAAATGATCGTGAATTTTTTTATGTGACACGCAATACGTTTTATCATACCGTTGATCGCGGGGAGCACTGGTTTGCTCAATCGCTTCCGTCCGGCACGATACCGGCGGCGCTTGCGGTGGATCCGACAAACGCCGCAGTACATTATCTTGGATTTAGGAAAGATCGGCGCGATTTGGAGCCCTTTTGGTATTATGGGTCTGAAACGTTTTATTAGTTATACTCTTGCAATACTGTGACGAGTTCCGTATACTAAAGCATAAAACTAATCATGGCATCACTATGCAGGATCTAAAATTCTACAAGGAGGAATTTGAGAAAGCGATTACTCATCTTCAAGAAGAATTAAATGGTATTCGCACCGGAAGAGCCCACATCAGCGTTGTTGAAAATATTTCCGTTGATTGTTATGGCGCAATGACGCCATTAAAGGGTCTTGCATCAATCAGCATACCAGATGCGCGGACGATTCTTGTCACCCCTTGGGATACGTCGATCATAAAAGAAATTGAAAAGGCGCTTGCCGCAAGCACACTCGGAGCGCATCCGGTGAATGAAGGTACAAGTATCCGTATCGTCCTTCCGCAACTGACAGAAGAGAATCGCATCGCACTTGCAAAAGTGGTCGGCCAGAAGCAAGAGCACGCAAAAGTCTCGCTTCGATTGGTGCGCGACAAGATACGTGAAGAGATACAGAAGGGTGAAAAGAATAAAGAAATTACAGAGGATGATCGGTTTGTCCTCCAAAAAGATCTTGACGAAATGACGAAAACATATACGGCGCGGGCAGATGCGCTGGCAGGAGAGAAAGAGCAAGAGGTCATGAGCATATAATTGAAGCGCCGATGGACATCATATCAACCATTATTCTCTTTTTAGTCATTCTCAGCTTCCTCGTGCTTGCGCACGAGTGCGGTCATTTTTTTGCCGCGCGATTTTTTGGCGTTCATGTTGAGGAGTTCGGGCTTGGATTCCCTCCACGCATAAAAGCATGGAAGCGCGGACCTGTTGCCTATTCGCTCAACTGGTTGCCGCTGGGCGGATTTGTAAAGCTCAAAGGAGAGCAGGGAGAGGCTGCACACGATTCCGATAGCTTCGCCGCAAAACCTATTTGGCAGCGAATTATCATTCTTGTCGCGGGCGTTGCGATGAACGCCCTTCTTGCCGTTGTCCTTTTGACCATCGGCTTTACGTTTGGCATGCCACAGGTTGTCGATACCGATGAGGAGCGGGCTGGGAGCGTCGGGGTGCAGTATATTCAGATCGTAAACGTATTGCCCGACTCGCCCGCCGAGAAAAGCGGTATTCGGCTCGGTGATATCATCACTCGCATTAACGGAGAACGGTATCAAAAAATTGCAGATGTCCAGCGCGCAATTGCAGAACATCGGGGCGTGCCGATGACGGTCGAACTTGCACGAGGGGATGAGGCGATGACCATTGCTGTTACTCCAGATTCTACCGGAGTGGGCGAGCCGGGGCGCATTGGAATCGGCCTCGCAAAGACAGCAGTCGTGTCGTATCCCATTCACCAAGCCTTTATTCTGGCAATCAAAACTACAGGCGCTCTGATCGTCGGTATTGCCGCCATGCTATTGAATGCGCTTACGCGATTGGCGTTTGATGGTTTTGTCGGACCTGTTGGCATCGCAGCCTATACCGCGACCGCAGCGAAGCTCGGATTTTCTTATCTTATCAATCTGATGGCTCAACTTTCGGTGAGTCTCGCGGTAATCAATGTCCTGCCGATCCCCGCACTCGATGGCGGAAGAGTGCTCTTTGCACTAGTGGAAAAAGTACGAGGACGCGCGTTGCGGCCTATCTTTGAGAATGCGATTCATGTCATTGGTTTTTTTGCGCTTATTCTTTTATTGCTTGCCGTTACGGTTCGGGATATCGGAAGGCTCATTCCGTTTTAACATCTATACAATGGATAGTGAACTCTTTCTTTTCATTTTTGGTTTTGCTCGTCAATGGTTTGTTTTGGACGGCATCGCCATTTTTTTCGCGGCGTATGCGATTTTTTTCTTGTTTCTGCTGTGTCTTGTCGGCGCGGCCGGGAATCGGCGAGTTCTTGCCTGCATGTTGTTCTCTGCAATCCTTGCCTACGCCATTAATGCGGGCATTGGCGCATTGCACTTTCGTCAACGACCGTTCGTTGCTTTTGAGCAGTCATCGCTGATCACGGTTGACCGCGATGACAAGTCCTTCCCATCCGACCATACCGCCGTTTCCTTTGCGCTCGCCGTCGCGGTTGGATTGGTTTCTCGGGCTTGGCTTATTCCGCTTGTGCTCATTGCATTCCTGATAGGACTTTCGCGCGTGTTTGTCGGCGTTCACTATCCCGGCGATATCTTCGCTGGTATCGGCGTTGGCGCGCTCTCTGCCGTGATGATCAGCGCAGCCATTAACACCGTGAACCGGAGAAAGGTACGTGTCCCATGGAGGAGTTTATAAAACCACAACGCGCCGCAACGTTTGGCGGTGCGCTTGTTGCCATCGGAGTCGGCGTGCTTTTTCTGCTCGTTGTGGCAGCGCTTTGGCTATCGTACATTCTTTTTCAGCCCGTGGTGCTGACGGCTGAGCACAGCGTAAGCGTAGCAAAGGGAGAAACCATTTCGTCAATCGCAGATCGCCTTAAAGATGAGGGAATTATTCGTAGCGCGCATGCGTTTCGCCTTCTTGTTTCTCTGCGATACGCCGGCGAGACAATGAAAGCCGGGGACTACACACTCTCCGGTTCGCCTACGCTCGCGCAGACCGCCTTGCTTTTTATGAGCGGGGCGCCAAACAGCGAGTTCACGATTACGGTAATCGAAGGATGGACCGTAGCAGATATTGCGCGGACGCTGGAAGATGTCGGTGCGCTATCCTCCAGGGACTTTCTTGCTGCCGCACAAGAGGATTATACCGGCCTCTTTCCCTTTCTTCCGCCGCAGAGCAGGACACAGTCACTTGAAGGATATCTTTTTCCCGACACCTATCGCTTGTTTAAAAAGAGCGCGGGTCGTGACATGATAGAGAGGATGCTTGAAAATTTTGCTGAAAAATATACTGCAGACATGGTCGCAGAAACGCTTGCACAAAAGCGGGATGTTCACGCAATCGTAACGCTTGCAAGCTTATTGGAACGAGAGGTGCAAGGCGACAGGGACAGACGCATGGTCGCAGATATTTTTTACCGCCGCCTTGAGAAGGGAATGCCGCTTCAGGCAGATTCAACGATTAACTATATCACCGGGAAAAAGGACGCGCGCGCGCGGTTGACAGATCTAGAAATCGTATCGCCATATAATACCTATCGGAATAAGGGACTCCCCTCCGGACCGATAGGAAATCCCGGACTGTCTTCTCTTCAGGCCGCGCTTTCACCTATCAAAAATCCCTTTTGGTTTTTTTTGACAACACCAGACGGGGAGGTCATCTACAGCAAGACGTTTGAAGAACACGTGAAGAATAAGTTGAAATATCTTAAAAAATGAAAAACTATTCGCGAACAAAAAACACCGGCCGTCTTTCATATCGAACCCCCAGCCGGTTTATTGTTAAAAAAACCCATGAGCGAGTGCGGGTGCAGGCAGTGGCGCCGACACGCAAGCGTGCCGCGGTGTATCCCTTGACCTTTTTTTTACATCTGCTAGATTGACATATATCCCACAGACAATTGGTTCCGCCCGGGTGCGGTGTAATGGTCCGATGCCAATCGGCCCGCCTATCGAGGGAATATCCTTATCATAAGGAAAAGGTCGTACTCGATCAATTTTGTCTGTAATACTGTGGGAAGCCACAGTTTTATATTTTTGTATGGCACGATCAAAACAAAGCAAACAGGATATACTTGAGAAGCTAGCGGATGCTCTAGGAAGGAGCGTTTCCGTAGTATTCGCAAGCGTAAAGGGCCTCAAGGTGTATGAGTTGGAGGAGCTTCGAAAAACGCTTCGAACCGAGGGTAACGAGTGTTTTGTCGCAAAAAAAACACTTCTCTCCCGCGCATTTTCCACCATGGAAACTAAGTTTGACTTCAGAGGTATGGATGGAGAGGTTGCAGCGGTTTTCGGATATACTGATCAAGTTGCGCCAGCGCGTGTACTGAGTGCGTTTGGCAAGACCCACGAGAAACTGACTATTCTTGCCGGTTTCATCAAGGATGAGGCAAGTGGCGTACAGTCATTGACATCATCAGCCATTGCAGCGCTTGCGCTTTTGCCCTCCCGTGATGAACTGCGCGCCCGGGTTGTTGGATCACTGGCGGCACCGTTGCGTAATTGTGTTGGTGTTCTCCAGGGACCGCTTCGCGCATTCGCTCAAGTACTTAATGCATACGCACAAACCCTAAACCCTAAACCCTAAACCCTATTTGTATGTCAGATGAAAAAAATGAAGTGGCCGTTCCAGAAAAGTTTAAGGACCTTGTCTCAAAAATCGAAAATCTGAGCGCTCTCGACCTCGCTGAGCTTGTAAAAGTTCTTGAGGAAAAGTTCGGCGTATCCGCCTCTGCGCCAGTCATGGCAGTGGCAGCAGCCGCACCGGGCGCTGGAGCTCCCGTTGAGGAAAAGTCATCGTTCGATGTTGAGATTACAGAAGCTGGCGGCAACAAGATTGCCGTTATTAAGGTAGTCCGCGAGATCACTCAGCTTGGATTGAAGGAAGCAAAGGATCTAGTTGATGCCGCACCAAAGGTTGTGAAGGAAGGCGCAGGCAAGAATGATGCGGAGACAATGAAGAAGAAACTTGAAGAGGCCGGCGCAAAGGTCACATTGAAGTAACATACGCTTCGCGAAATCAAAAGACCCCGCATCAGCAGGGTCTTTTGATTTCGGTATGTCGTCGCGTTCATTTACTTAACCTCGTAGGGGAAGGAAAGAAGAGAGCCGCCATCAAGCATCAGGATCGTTTTTCTTTTTTTGGAAACATCAAAGTCAATTACGCGTTTGAACGCTGGCGATGATAGTTGTCCGACAAGCGCAAACGACTCCTTGTTAACAATCACTATCCTTTTTCGTTCTCTGTCAAGAGCATAGAGATAGGAAAGATCGTCGCTCGTGATCAGGCGCGATGCACCCGCAAGCGCATCCCGCGTCTCGGGCGGAATCGCGCCAGTCGCTTCATTTCCCGCGCGATATACCTTGAGCGCTCCTTGCTGCGTGATGATATAGACGCGGCCATCGATCGCAATGTCGCGCGCATTAACCAGTTGTGCGTTGGCGTTTTTAATCCACCGCGTTCCCGTTGCGTAGGCATCACCGTTTTTCGCGTAACGCACAAGCATACCGTTTGCGTCCGAGAACGCATACAATCTATTGTTGTATAGGATTATTTTTTGAGGGGCATCGTTCGATCCGCGCGACAATGTATGTGAGCGGACGGTTTGATCGGGAAGAGTGAGTATGGAAACGCGCGTTGCGTCAGCATTACAAAACATAAATTCATGCGCCGATACTTTCGCGGCGCAAGAGATGCTTGTGATTTTTTCGTGAATTGGAAGTTCGACAAGCTGCTGCGCCTCTCGATTGTAGAGATAGACAGTATCATTACTCACGACGATTATCTGATCATCCGTCGCCATCATCCGAGGGTTCTTGCCTGCATCCGCACCGACGTCGCCGGGGATCGAAGCAAGCGCTGTCGGTTGTTCGATGGTCATAACGTTGTCGATCTTCATGCGTAACTTTTCAATTGACTGTTGAGACGCGACAAACTCCTTTCTTCCTTTGAGCTTCTCGTCAACAAGCGCAAGCAGGCTCTCTGATTCACGGAGCAGGGCGCGCGCCCGTTCTTTGTCGTCATAAATGATGCTCGCGTCGGCAGCGAGCTGTTTCTGTTCAACGGCGACGAGTATTTCTTTTAATCGCGCTTCTCGCCCTCTCGATGATTTATTGAACTGAATGCTCAGGAGGCTAGCAAGGAAAAGGAGTATAAAGATACTGCTCAAAATAAAAAGTGCGCGAGAAACCGTGTTAAGCGAAAAAAACCAGTCGCGTCCGTTACGGCATATGCGTACACACCTCTGCGAAGCGTGACGCCATTGCAGTAGCGCAAACGTTTTTATGTCTCCGCGGCGAAATGATGTTGCTACTGTGTACACCCTCGCGCGCACAATGGGGAGGACGGATGGGATGCGGCGCGACCAGTTTTTTAGCGCTTCACGACACGCGCTGTAAGCGCGGCAATATTGCTGCTTCTGCTCTCGCGCAGTAAGAAAACCAATGAATGTGCGCGCTGTGCCAACCGTCATGCGCGACACCGCGATGAGCAATGTTCCGATACGCCGGAGAGTATGCGTGACGTGCGGTCGCATCGACGGTGTTAATATTGACTGCGTTGATGAGGCAGTGCTGTTTAGGCCGGTCATGGATGCGGATGGCGCAGATGGCGCTTGCCGATGGGTGGCGAGCCTGCCAGATCCCGTGGTGTCTCGCGTAATAAGCAATGAGGAAAAGTCATGCCGCGCGTGAACCTTTGAGAGGAGATGTTCAAAATACGGAATGACCGTATCGATCCTTGAATTTGAAATCGTTTGCTTGATCTGCTGCGTTGAAATATAATCGAGGAACGACTGATTGCATATCATGATGCTAGATCCCTGAATCGCGACAGACCCGCTCAGCAACTGAGAAAACAGGCGCGCATGCGGATCCATTGATTGCTCGCCGCTGTTCTCGACAATATTCATAAGCACGTATTGCACGGGGCCGTTGCGGTGGCTTACCGGATAGATGAGCAGCGGTTGTATCGCTGTTCCGGTAATGGAGAGGTAGAGCACGTCATGGACAAGTGCGCCGAGAATGCAGTGTATCTTTTTTGTGTCTACTGCGTATTTGCCACTCGCCCTCTCTTGCAAAAGGTGAAGCGCGTCTGTTACCTTTTCGTAGGTATATTGAATCGAATTTTCAAACATGAATTCTGTCGAGTCCGGCAGCTCGTCGGAGCGAAAATCCTTGGCCGGAGATGCTGAATGATAGAAGTCAAGGAAGTGTTTGACAGTCTCTTTGATTATGGTATGGTAAACCTCGTTCGTTGAGGCGACGTCGAACATTCCAAACAGCATATGCGAATCATTTTCCTGTTCGGGCAACTCGTCGGCGAACACATATGAGAGTTCTGTGTTTTGTTTTCCTGGAATTGAGAGCTTTGCGAAGTACATAGATCTAGGAGCGCAGGGTGAAAATTGCAGGTAATTATAATAAAATTAGTATACACAATAGATAAAAAACCGCAACCGCATACGCGGGGATAAATGAAATCAGCCGCTCCTATGCTTGAACAACTCTTTGGTTCACGGACTCGAACAAAACTTCTTCGCCTCTTTCTCATGCATTCCGAGAGATCTTTTTTTATCCGAGAACTTACGCGCCTCATCGATACTCAGATTAATTCCGTGCGCAGAGAGTTGCAAAATCTTCTTGAAAGCGGCGTCATTCGCGAGGCAGAGGGTGTCGCACCGAATGCGGATAGTGATGCTGCGCGGCTCAAGCGCGTTGACAAACAGCCAAAGAAGTATTTTCAAGCGGATGCCGACTTTATTCTCTACGACGAACTGAAGGCGCTCTTTTCCAAAAGCCCACGCCTGCTCCAGAATATACTCGAGCAAGAACTTGAAAATCTGGGCACGATTGATTGCGCCGTGCTTACGGGGTTTTTTGTAGATCGTGATGATACGCCGATCGATCTGCTTATCGTTGGGTCGGTACTGCGCTCTCGTCTGGCAAAACTGATTCATCGATTCGAAAAGGATATTGAGCGCGAGATCAACTACACCACGATGACCACGGAGGAGTTCCTGTATCGCAAGAGCATCATTGACCGTTTTCTGTTTAGCATTCTTGAGGGGAAGAAGATTGTTGTCGTCGATCGCCTTTCCTGAAATCCTTTTTTGTTGGCTTGGTTTCTGCTATACTCTCTACATGTAATTCACAGCATGGTTGTATGGCTGGTTTTATTCAATCGCTCACGCTGGAGGCGGGGGAGGAGATGCGGGGGGTATATCATCGCCACGGGATGACCCTGTTCATGCGTCTCGTGCCCTACGCGGTGATTTTGATTGTCTTGTTTCTCTTTCTGTTTCCTCTCTTTACGCTTGGATGGAAGGGAGTGATTCTTTTTAGTGTTCTATTTCTCGCGTGTCTTCTTTTATCGATTCGCTCCATTATATCATGGCTCGGTTCGATGACCGTGCTCACGAACGTGCGCCTTCTTCTCGTTGAGCGTTCCGGATTTTTTAAAACACAGGTTTCTGAGATGAAGCTCGATCAGATTTTTAAAGTATCCTATGAGATGAAGGGCGTGCGGCAGGCGCTGGGGCGCTATGGCACAGTCATTCTCGTTGTCATGTTTACCGGTGATAATATGCACATTAAGGATATCCCCAACCCGCAGGAAGCATTAAATCAAATTTCCGCTGCGGTATCCGAAGTAAAAAAATCTGAGCAGGGGAAGAGCGATACATCGATGGCTGTCCCCACTCACCAGACGCATGGTCGACCAACATTTCACGCACAGAAAACAAGCGATCCCGCGAATTGGCGGTAACGATTATGCCGCACGGAGAACATACAAAAAAAATCCAACAATGGCTGCGATCCAGAGTTGCGCTTGTCGCAAGCGTCTTGCTTGCGGCATTTCTTTTTTTTCAGCTGATCGTGATTGTAAAAAAAAGCAGCGAAACGGATGGTGATATTGAGGCGCTGCAACTGGAGCGTACACGCCTTAAGGATGAGCAGGAACAGCTATCAAAGCTCCATACGTTTCTCGGCACCGACTATTTTGCCGAAGCGGAGGCGCGGACCAAGCTTGGATATCAAAAAAAGGGGGAGGTGGCGGTCATCATTACTGACGAAAACAAGCAAGATCAGGTCATACTTGATGATGGGCAAAAAGCCGTTGCAAAAACCTTACCAGCATCAGGCGAGGTTCCCAACGTTCGCTTGTGGTGGCGATATTTTTTTGGGTATTAGCCCTTAGCCGAACCCGCGCATCATGATGTGTGGGTTTGCCGTCAAGGGTAGCGCGAATTCATTTTTTTTCATTGCTATTTTTTCTGGAGCCCCCTGCCAGAATCGAACTGGCGCTCGTGGTTTACGATACCACTGTTCTGCCACTGAACTAAAGGGGCATTTGCAAAATTATAACCTTTTCCTATACTGAAGCAGATACGCTATTATTAACGGGTTTACCTATATGAACATTATTCTGTACACAAAAGCAGGCTGTCCTTGGTGCGACGAGGTGCGCTCTCTTTTTCAGCAAAAGGGGGTTGTCTTCCAGGAGCGAGAGTGCCGCAATAATCAGGCGAATTTTGATGAACTCGTGAAGAAGTCAGGACAAACCTTGACGCCGACACTCGATATAGACGGTGAGATTATTGCCGACACGGACGCTCGGGCGCTCTCGACGCTGTTCAAGGAAAGGGATGTGCCCGGTTTTTAGCCAATCTGTCCACAAGTGTACTGTTTTTTTTTAATTATGCAAGATTGTTATCACCCTAACCCCTATACCATAACCCATTCTTAAATGAAACATCCCAAATTCATTTTTGTTATCGGCGGTGTCATGTCCTCAGTCGGCAAGGGCATTACTGCATCATCGATTGGAACAATTTTGCAATCACGCGGATATCGTATTACAAACGTAAAGTGCGATATGTATGTGAATATCGACGCCGGCACTATTCGCCCGACAGAGCACGGGGAGGTATTTATTGGCGCAGACGGCATTGAGGCGGATCAGGATTTGGGAAATTATGAGCGTTTTACGGGAAGGACCATGACAGAGCTCAACTATATCACGACTGGGCAAGTCTATCAGGAGGTCATACGAAAAGAGCGGAACCTTGAGTATCATGGGGAGGACGTTGAGGTTGTCCCCGATGTCCCCCAAGAGATTATTCGGAGAATCGAATGTGCACAGAAAAAAAATAAGGCAGAGATTACTATCGTTGAGTTCGGAGGAACCGTCGGCGAATATCAGGTTCTCCTTTTTTTGGAAGCGGCGCGCATTATGAAGGTTCACAATCCTGACGATATTGCGTTCGTGCTCGTAAGCTACTTGCCCCTGCCGAGCCATATTGGGGAAATGAAAACCAAGCCGACGCAGTATGCGGTGCGTACGTTGAATGCGGCAGGCATTATGGCAGATTTTATTGTTGCGCGTGCCGAGCGAGTGCTTGATCAGCGGCGGCGTGAAATCTTGGCGATGGTTTGCAACCTGCGACCAGGAACGGTATTGGCGGCTCCGAATCAGGAGTCAATTTATGATGTCCCGCTCCTCTTTCACGAACAAAAACTTGATGAAATGCTTCTTCGATCGCTCGGATTGCGCCCACGAAAAAATGATTTGCGTATTTGGCGAAATTTTTCACGCAAAGTAAAGCGCTGCAAGAAAACAGTGAATATCGGCGTTGTCGGCAAATATTTTGGGACAGGAGATTTTACATTGGCCGATTCCTATATTTCGGTTATTGAGGCGGCAAAGCACGCCGCGTGGGCGCATGACGCAAAGCCGCACCTGACGTGGATCGATTCGGCAGAGTATGAGAAGGATCCCAAAAAAGTGCGCGAGCTCTCGCGCTATGACGGTATTATTGTGCCAGGAGGATTCGGGTCGCGCGGAATCGAAGGTGTCTTGCGCGCCATTCAGTATGTGAGGGAGAACGGTATCCCGTATTTAGGATTGTGTTATGGCATGCAGCTTGCCACAATCGAGTTTGCAAAAAACGTCGCAAAAATTGCCAATGCGAATAGTGTTGAAATTGATCCGAACACGAGCGATCCGGTGATCTGCGTCAATCCAAAACAGCAAAAAAATATCTTAGAAAAACAGATGGGCGCAACCATGCGCCTTGGATCATATCCTTGTACAGTGCAAAAAAAATCATTGGCCTATCGCGCATACAAGCAAGGGAAAATTTCAGAACGCCATCGTCACCGCTATGAATTTAATAATCACTATCGAGAGGCGCTTGAACGCGCAGGCATGCGCATTTCCGGAATCAATGAAAAAGATAATCTTGTCGAGATTGTTGAACTTATCAATCATCCATGGTTTGTCGGCACCCAATTTCATCCAGAATTCCAGTCGCATCCGTTGACTCCGCATCCGTTGTTTAAGGATTTTATCGGCGCTACGCTTAAAGAAAAAAACGGACGGTTGGGCAACGCTTCAACCCGCATTGCTGCGCAAGCAAATCATGCCAAAGATTAGCGCTGTCATCCCGCCGAAGGGCGGGATCCAGACTATAAAAATGACAAACGAAAACAATCAAATTTCAGGTCTCGCGCTGGATATTGACGACACCATCGTCTGGACCTGCCGTGAGTGGGTTGATGTTATTCATGAAGAGTTTGGCAATCCGGAAAATCTTACCAAGCACGAATTCTATGAGAAGTATCGCTTGTTGCATAATGCGCCTTATATTCAGCGCGATGATATCATCGCGCGCGTGCGAGAGATTTGTGTTGATGAGCGTCATCATGAGAACTTACCTCTTATTGAGGATGCGTTGCCCGCGATTGAGCGCATTGATAATGTTATCCCGATTGTCACGTATCTCACTGCTCGACCGGAATGTATGCGGGAGAGTACCGAGCGTTGGCTATCGCGCCATGATTTTCCCAAGCTTGAATTAGTTATGCGTCCCGACGATGTGCCTTTCGGGAAGTCGGCGTCATCATGGAAAGCGCGTGCACTCGAAGACCTCTACCCACGTGTGTTTGGCATCATTGATGATAATCCCAGCATTTGCCTCAATCTTTCACCAGATTATCCCGGAACTATTTTTCTCTATCGATACAGCGGAGATGACATGACTCATACCTTCGCTGTCCCGTGCGGGGATTGGAGCGATGTCATAGAAAAAGTAAGGAGCCATTACGAAAAAAAAAGAATTGCATGATTTTCCCCAGGGATATCCCTAGGGAAAAAATATATGCCTCACGAACAAGAATGCGAAGTAACGGGTAAACGGTTTATCGTCAGTGATGCGGAGATTGAACTGCGGTATCGCGATTCAGACAAGCATGCGGAACGAAGACACGGTTCTTTGCGAACAGTGTTATCAGGAGGCGATTTACTAGAGCAGTAGTCAAAGTCACTGGAGGATGGTTGACTTTGTTAATCAAGCATACTATACTACTTGTATTAAGCAAAAATAAGGTTTTTTGCTTAATATGAATAAAGTAATATGCAAAAAGGCCTATTAAAAACAATAGTATCAAAACAACAGGGCGAAAAACACGCCCTCTTAAACCTGCCGTACATAGAACGGGCAAAGGCGGAGCACGGGAAAAAATGGTTGTCTTCACCATTGATAAAGGTAGTACTGGGTCCGCGCCGTGCAGGCAAATCGGTATTTTCACTCATGCTCTTGAAGGATAAAGAGTTTGCTTATTTTAATTTTGACGATCCGGCTTTGGTAGGTGAAAAACTTGATCTGTACGAATTCATGGACGAACTACACGCTCGTTATGGGGATACGAAATACGTTTTGTTCGATGAAATACAAAACTTGCCGGGTTGGGAGATGTTCGCTAATCGTCTGCATCGTCAAGGGTATAATGTCGTTTTGACTGGCTCGAACGCAAACTTACTGTCGATGGAGCTGGCTACGCATCTCACCGGAAGACATTTCCCCATAGAAATATTGCCCTTTAATTTCAGCGAATTTTTGAAAGCGAGAAATTTGATCGTTGATTCTGAATTTGCTACTCTGCCCCAAAAACACAGCGAGTTATTGAAACTGATGGAGGAATATTTGGTCAACGGCGGTTTTCCTGAAGTTGTTTTGAAAAATCAGCGTCCATTTGGCTATCTTGATATACTGTTCGAGGCAATTCTTTTTAAGGATGTTGTTAAACGTCATAGGGTTCGTTTTTCCGAACAGATAGATCAGCTTGGATCGTATGTAATAAACAATGTCTCTGGTCGGTATAGTGCGCGCAGAATGGCTCATGTATTGAAATTCAAAAGCGATGTTACTCTTGAGCGATATCTTAGCTACCTTACCGAAGCATATGTGTTATTTTCCCTTTCCAGCTATTCCGTGAAAGCCGGAGAGCGACTTAAGTCTCCAAAGAAGATTTATGTGGTTGACAATGGCTTTGTCAGCGCCAAAGCAATTCAGCATTCTCCCGACAAGGGCAAGTTAATGGAAAATCTTGTCTTTACCGAATTCGTCAAACGCGGAGTAAAACCCAACAGAGAGTTATTCTATTATAAAACTCGTAACGATCGCGAGGTTGATTTTGTGGTAAAAAGGGGAATAGAAGTGTCTGAACTGGTACAGGTTAGTTACGAAACAATAAATTCAGACGTTGAGCAGAGAGAAGCAAAAGCGCTCTGTGAAGCAGGCGAGGAGTTAAAGGTGAAAAAGTTGACCCTGATTACGTGGGATGAAAAGCGCGAAGTAAAGAAAAACGGCACCGTGATACAGTTCATACCGCTTTGGGAATGGTTGCTTTTACCACCCGACGCACCTCCTTCATTTCGTGTCCCTTGAATTCGTAGAATCGTGAGCAGAGGCGCTGTACCGTGGGGCGATGCGAGACAATAATTGCGGTTTTGCCCTTTAGGCGATGCTAAAGGAATTGCACGACACGCTCCTCGGTTTGAACATCTAGATGTGCCGTCGGTTCGTCGAAGGCGAAAGTGATCGATGTTGCGGTAGAGAAGCAAGAGCACTGAACATATACATTACGAGGCGGACGTGCGTCGCTGAGTCATGATAAAAACTATAAAGCACAGCGTTGCCAAAGCGGCTAGTACAGCGCCAAATAGAAAAGGAGCAGAAGGACTCACTCGATCCCACAGCAGACCAGCAATAAAACTCGCTGGCAGGCTCACAAGTCCAATAGCGGTGTTATAGATGCCATATGCCCGACCGCGATGAGTGGCAGGGACCATATCGGCGACAAACGCCTTGGCAACACCATAAGTTGTTGCATAGTAGAGTCCGTAGAACGCAAAGAGGAGCCATATCTGATAGCTTGCGTTCGCAAGTCCAAATCCGAGATACGCAATGGCATACGCACACCACCCAAGCAGAATGACTTTTTCGCGTCCAATCCTGTCAGATAGACTGCCAAGGGGAACCGACGCGCTTGCATAGACCGCATTAAACAGCGCAAACACAAGCGGAATGGCAAGAATGGTGACGCCAACATCCTGCGCGCGAAGAATGAGAAACGCGTCGGATGAATTACCGATGCCAAAAAGCAGCACGATTGCGAGGAAGATATAAAATTTTTTTGGGATGGCGCGAGCTGTGAAAATGGTGTCAGGAATAGTTTTTGCAGAAACTATTCCTGACACCATTTTCACGGATGTTTCTTTCACCTTTGTTTGGAGGAGGGTCAGCGTAATAAGAAGCGGGAATGCGCAGGCGACGAGAATGATCTGATACTGGAGCGGATGGTCTTTCAAAATGTACAGAAGCAAAAAAAGGACGAGCGGCCCCGCTACTGATCCGAATGTATCCAGCATGCGCGCAATGCCAAAACTTTTCCCCCGCGTAGAAGCGTCAGACGAATCGGCAATCAGCGCATCTTTTGGCGAATCCTTCAATCCCTTACCGATACCGTCGAGGAAGCGTAAAAAAAGAATACCCCCCGCACTTGAGATAACGGCCAGAAGTGGTCGCGCTATCATCGAAAGAAAGTAGCCAAGGAAAATAAAAGGTTTTTTCTTTCCGAACTTATCAACCCAGAATCCCGATACGATTTTAAAAAGGCTGGCTCCACTGGTAACAAGTCCCTCCGAAATGCCAATGAATGCTTTATCAAGTCCTATGACATTGGCAAGATACAGTGGAAGTATAGGAGCAAAAATATCCTGGCTGATTCCGCCAAAGAAGCTCAACAGGCCTATGAAGAAAACATTTTTCGTTGGTTTTTTCACTTTCATTGGGTGAGTATTTTTTTTACCGCTGCGATTCTTTCATCGATGGTGCCGCTAATTTCTCTGAAGGGGAGATTGAGTGCGGTAAGAACCGTCAGGAGATGGGCGTGAACCTGAATGCGCATAGCAGCGGATTCTGTTCGAACGGCATCCGTATCATCAAATTGATAATCAATATCATCGGGATTGAGAAGGAGAAAAAGTGTCACATCTCTCAGATGCTCGATTGAGCCATCGGTCAGCCGACGGACAGCTTCTGTATCCTGCCCCAACATAGCGTACACGATACAGCTTATGAGCGAGCTGTCACTAATGACGGTCCGCGCACCGCTTGATACGGCATCAGCAAGATCCGCAATAAAATGACGCTGGAGCGTTGATTGGTTTTCAAATGATGAACGCTGCTCCAAGGGGATGTCGTATGTTTGATAGTATGTGCGCGCTGATTCAGCAACAAAGGAGCAGTCCGGTACTGCCTCCGCGCGAATACTATCAAAAAGTGTTGTCTTCCCTGATGCGCTCGTTCCAACGAGCGAATAAATAAGCGGCATAGGTGATTGGAGCGGGATACGGGAATCGCCGCTCGCTCCGACTCGCGGTCCGGGGTTGCTGCGCGCACTCGCAACCCGTTCGATTCCCGCGCGACAGCTGCCAGCTGTCGCTTTCATTATGATTGGAGCGGGATACGGGAATCGAACCCGTGCTGCTTGCTTGGGAAGCAAACGTACTGCCATTATACGAATCCCGCAAAAAGTGTGATATACTGTTGCAATGTTCATAGATTACTCTATGCGAACAATCTTTGCAATAATGCTGGTGGCGGGTGTCTTGGCGAGCATTGGATCGCCCA
Source organism: Candidatus Uhrbacteria bacterium (assembly GCA_016206155.1). Taxonomy (GTDB): domain Bacteria; phylum Patescibacteriota; class Patescibacteriia; order JACQRZ01; family JACQRZ01; genus JACQSC01. The sequence continues at coordinate 137,035 of JACQSC010000002.1, forward strand.
ACGTCGCGCATGCATTCGTGGGTATTCATGAAGATCCAACTGCGTGCGAGAATGGGATTTCTCTGGCGGGATCTAAAAAGGGGCTGATCACCGATACCATTCCGTGGAACATTGTACAGGAATTTACCCCGATCCCTGAGAATCTCAAAGCATTGTCGTCGATCTGCGCCTTTGCGCTGACCACGAACTCGGTGATTAATTTTTCCTACGAGCATGAACCGACACTGTATCGTCCTCGCGTATACAATTGGGTTGCGGGAACGCGCCAGTGGCGTCCTGTCGAGACAACGATGGACAGGACAACAAGTACTGTCTCGGCAACACTCGACAGCCAGCGAGGCGTGATCGGCGTTTTTATTGATCAACGCGATGCATATGAGGGAATCGCAAGTTGGTACCGCCACAAGCGGTATCCTACCGGCGCCGCCACGAACATCTATCCGATTGGGACAAAATTACGCGTCACAAATCTCGATACAAACGCGTCGACAACGGTGACAATAACATCCACATGGACGAATAAAAAGAATGAACGTATAATTGATCTTGTCAGCGCCGCGTTTGAAAAAATCGGCAATCTGCGTGCCGGCCTTATCCCCGTGCGAATCGAAAGAATATAACACGGTATGATCGTCCTTGAAGGAGTAACAAAACAATATCATCCAGATACCATCGCGCTTGCCGATGTTTCACTGACGATCGAGCAAGGGGAATTTGTGTTTCTTGTCGGCATGAGCGGGGCAGGGAAGTCAACGCTCGTACGCCTGTTGACCGCGGAGGAGCGCGCGACAAGCGGGACCATTTCTGTCGGGGGATGGGATATAACGCGGATTGCGCGGCGGGATGTTCCTCTGCTGCGCCGCCAGATTGGGGTTGTCTATCAGGATTTTAAATTGCTTGAACAGAAGACCGTTGAGGAAAACGTTTCTTTTGCCCTCGAGGTATGTGGCGAACCGTCAAAGAATGTGCGCACGATCGTGCCGCAAGTACTCAAGATTGTCGGCCTTGAGGAAAAGGCGCATCGGTATCCGCGGCAGCTCTCCGGAGGGGAACAGCAGCGCGTCGCGATCGCACGCGCGCTCATTCATCGGCCCAAGCTGCTTATTGCCGATGAGCCGACCGGCGACCTTGATACCCTCACTGCGCAAACGATCATCGATGTTCTCATGCGGATCAATGATCTGGGAACAACGCTTTTGTTTGTCACTCACAACAAAGATGTCGTGAATACGATGAAGCGCCGTGTGATATCGATGCAGGAAGGTCGCATTATTTCAGATAAGCTCCACGGCAAGTATTTCATATGACCCCGCACTTAAGGACGATTGTTGCTCTCAATTCAGCCATATAGGTATGACACACAACACAATTATTATTTATCAAACGATATTCTCCTTGGGCGCACGACGCAACCAAAGGATGAATCGTTCTTAAGTGCGGGGTATGATTACCTCATTCAATCGCATCATCCGATTTTCGTTCCAGAACTTTTGGCGGAATGCATGGCTCTCGTTCGTGACGATTTCTATCCTCACCCTTACGCTTCTCTCCGTTAATTTTTTTGTCGCGCTCAACGCGCTCTTTGATTATTCGCTTCTTACGATCGAGGAGAAGGTCAACATCACCGTACACTTTCAGCAGACAGCTCAAGAGAATAACGTCAAGGCGTTTCTGGCTTCGCTTTCGGCGATGCCCGATGTCGCCTCGACCGAGGTTCGCACCAAGGAAGAAGCGCTCGAAAAATTTCGCACTACGTTCAAGGGCGATCAGCACATCCAGGAATCCCTGCAGGAACTGGAAAATAATCCGCTTCCCTCAAGCGTTATCATCCGCGCAAAAGAGATCCAGCGCTACGATTCGATTCTTGCGTTTATCAATGATCCGCGCTATCAGGGCATTATTGAACGGCAGACGTTTGTCGATCGAACAAAGTTTATCGAGCGTTTGCAGGAGCTTAAAATAAACGCGCGACGCATCGGCGCCGGAGTTACGATTTTTTTTGCGCTGATTGCGGCGCTCATTGTCGTCAATACAATCCGCATGACGATCTTTACGCGCAGGCGCGAGGTTGGCATCATGAAGCTGGTCGGCGCGACAAATCGCTTTATCCGCGCCCCGCTTTTTTTAGAGGGCATCTGGTACAGCATTGCGTCGGTGCTACTCACTATTCTTATTGTCTTTCCTCTCATTAGCACATTTCAGCCATACCTTAATCATCTTTTTGAAAATTCGCCTTTTGACATGCTTGCGTATTTCAGCGACAACTTCGGGATTATTTTCGGATCCCAGTTTGCGGCCATTGTTCTGCTCAACACGCTTGCCTCATTCATAGCCATCGGCCGGTACTTGAAGGTGTAATGATAATTATTTAGCGTGTGCCATGATGCATATAGTGCGCTGCGGCATATCTCTTGATTTTTTCCGTTTTGATGTGTATATTCGTGAGACCGCAAAGATATCGCAAGACGAATTATTCTGTTATGGGTATGTGCGATGAATGCGCGTTTTTTTATGATGGGGGATCGTCTAATGGCAGGACAACTGACTTTGACTCAGTTTATGAGGGTTCGAATCCTTCTCCCCCAGAATCGCGCCATTTTGGCGATAACTATTAATTATTCTTGATATGAAAAAAATCATTATTGGCATCATTGCGCTTTTTCCAATTCTGGTATTTGCGGCGGGGGAGCCGAATACGTATAACGATGACTTCTCTATCAATCTTCCAGATCGCGCGGAAGATCTGCGAGACATTCCTCCGCTATCGAACCCAGGAATACTTGGGAGTCAAATAGTTGCCGGTGTGACGGTAATTTCAGTAACGTATAGCAATCGCGATATCAAGTATAACGAAAAGGGGTTTGAAAAAATTTCATATCGACCATACAGCGACACTATCACCGCCGCAGAATTGATTAAGCCAGAAACAGTGAAAACGCTCGCGGGTACGACACTGTATTTTTTTAATAAAAGCAGCAGGCAGCTTCTTGTCGAGAGCGCCGACGGGAAACTTGCCAACTTTGGCATGAGTGAAGCGGCATCAAGTGACAGCGAGCCGGTGTATAGCTATCTTTTTCGACTGCCCGGTACATATACGGTGAGAAATAAACTCCTGCCCTACCAGCAAGTTATCATTGATGTGAAGGATCCCAGAGAAAAGGACGTTTGTGTGATACGCGAGACGTATATCAAGCAGGGTGTTGCGCAAACCAAGGAATATCGCGCATCATGGTGCGACGCGCCGCGCGATGCATCTGCCGTTATGTATCCAGAAGATGAAATAAAAAAAGAGAAGGAAGAACTGATGGCGTGCATTCAAGTAATCGCGCCGGCGCGCAACACGGCTACAGGCGAGATAAAAGAATTTCCAACGCCATGCGATATTCCCGATGGTTGGGAAAAGCTGCCGCTTGGATACGATGTAAAGGCGCAACCGCGCAGAGAACAGCCGAAGCCAGTACAGCAATCGCTTCCAAAGAAACTTACCCATCTCAAGGGGCGAATTCTTCTCCAAGTGCAATCGGCAGGCGAGGCGTGGTATGTTAATCCAAAGACCGGAGATCGCACGTTTTTGGGGCGGCCCGCAGACGCCTTTGTTGTTATGCGAAAGCAGGGCATTGGCATAAGCAACAACGACCTCAAGCGTCTCTTTGGGATTATGCCAAGCGCTGAAAAGGAACTGAAAGTAAAAGACATCGCGCTCGGGCAACGGCTTGCCGGCGCCATCGTGCTCCGCGTTGAGCAAAAAGGCGAGGCGTACTACATTGATCCCGTCACTATGACCGGCTATTTTCTCGGGCGGCCCGCAGACGCCTTTGACATCATGCGAAAAAGAGGACTGGGCATCACAAACGATAATCTCTCAGCGGTTCCGCAGGCCTCCTCGTCCGCTCAATAATGTGGGTTCACTATGGCTCGGTTTTGTTTTTTGCGCATACATATCATAGAGTGGGTCATCGGAGGTCTTATTCTCGGAGTTTTTTCACTCGGCGTATTTGCGGTATCCGGCATATCGACGTCGCCATCGACACTGCGCGGTTTACTGCTCATTCAGGCAGAGGCGCGCGGAGAGGGGTGGTATATTGTGCCGGAGAGCGGGAAACGACTGTATCTGGGCAAGCCACGCGAGGCGCTCCTTCGCTTGCGCGCGGTTGGTATGCCCATAACATCCGCGGCGCTTGATCGCATTCCTCAAAGGGGAAGCGTTTTTTCAAAAGTCGCAGGCGATCACATCGGCGCAACAACAAAAAAATATCTTGGCGCAATTCTTATCCGCGCAGACCGCGCGCCCTATGATGCGTGGTACGTCCATCCTATAACCGGCGTACGCCATCCGCTTCATTCACCATTTGATACGCTCGCGTTGATGCGCGATTTTTCGCTCGGCATTGCCGAGGATGATATCGCGCGCATTCCAATTGAGACGCTTGAGGAAGATCGGTTTCCCTTGGCAATCGAGCCACTTATATCTGAGCGAACTACGATTATTCCAGGACGCACGTCCTTCGCGGTTGCAAACACTACAATTGAGCGCATAGAGAAGTTTGCGGCAGATTCGCGCGCAAACAAAGCGGTTGCTGGAACATACATCTTTGCATCCATTGATCATACGCCTGTGCTTGTCTATCCGCGCTATGGAAGCTGGTTTATTCTCGGACCCTCGGGAAGCGCCGATTCATTCCGCCTCGTCGATCTTCTTGATGGGTACGGCACGCTATATCGCGCAGATGGCGCGGAGAGCTTTTATGGTCTTTATGCGCCGCTGGCGAAAGAAGATCGCGGTCCGGTGTTCTTGATAGAGCGGGGCGGGCAGATAGCGACCTTAGAAATTGGCATAATCGCAACCGAAACGCGGTATAGCAATGTAGATGCGCAATCACTATCACTGTTCTCCAATACAAAGAGCCCGATATTTTCCGGAATGGTACTGAGCGATTCCACGGCGGTCTATGTTTTTCATAATAGGAAACTCACGCGGCTTGGCGGCGCTGACCGCACAACCCTTCAGACGTGGCAAACACAAGGCGGCTCGCCAGTGTTTGGCGATACGCACGGATTGTATGCAACCGACAGAGAGGCGGATGTCTACCGTGTTCCAGTGAGCGATCCGCTGACTGTTCGCATCAATCGGACACAAAGCGCCGGTAAGGTTGCCTCACTCACAGATGCTGAAGGAGACTTTTATATAGATCCGGCGAGCGGCCGCATCCGCAGGGCGGAAAGCCGGGAACAGGGCGGTGTACAGCGCATTGCCCAAGGCATTATCGCAAAAGATGGGCATGTTTATATAGAGTCGCCGCTTGTCAAGTCACCCATACCACTTGAGGGCGTGACTGCGGATTCATTTTTTGTTCTGCCGCAAAGCGAGGATACATTGTATTCTGATGGCGTCAAACTCTATTACCGTCCGTCAGCGAATCCGTCGCCGAATCTGTTTGTGCTTTCTTCGCTTGATACCGCAAGCTTTCAATTCCTTGCAAAAACAAAAAATGGCATCCTTCTCAAAGATCGCAATGGCGTCTACACCATATCATCGGATGACGGCGCGCTTGCGCAGATCGCGGACGCCGACGCAGAGTCCTTTCGGCTGCTGTACGCCGATGGCGAGATGCTTGTTGCCAAGGATGCTAACCATGTGTTTGCCGGTGAAGCGCTGCGTCAGGTGAGCGGCGCCGATGCAGCATCATTTCATATGGTGTTTACCATCGAGGGTATTCCATTTGGCAGAGATCGAAATGCGATATATTATGCGCTACCCCGCGACCCTACGACATTTCGCACGTTAACAGCCGCGGATCCATCAACATTTGTGGTCCGCACAATTCCCGCGGCTGAGCCCGCGCTGCGCACCCTCGCGCATCAGGGTACGGATCGTATTGTGTACGCGATCGATCGCCAATGGATCTGGTTCTACGACGGCAAGCGCGATGGGCTGCTCGTTATCCGCCGCGCCGATCAGAGCGAGAAGGTCAGCGATGCGCAGATCATTGATTTTGCCCGCATGTACGCCAACGCTGTGCCGTGAGTGTTAGCCGATGTATTCCTTGATCTGCTTTTTGAAAAAGGCATGAAGTTTTGAAATTGTAATGTTTTCATCAACCAGCTGTGTTGCCTTCTTATCCTCCGGGCGAATATCTTTTGTATAGAGGAGCTGACCAAAGAACAGCTTTTCACTGAACTCATTCCCGTAGGTTTTTTTTGCATGTGTGATCATCCATGGCAAGGTGACATCGGTGCGGGAAAGTATGGCGTAAAGATCAAGGTAATCCCTCCAACGATTTCGTTGCCCAATTGCGAATGCTTTTGCAATAGCTACGCCGCCAATTGAGAGGAGGGTGATCGGTCGCATTCTGATGGCATACGGGGTCATATCATACGGATAACAAAAAAAAGTCATTTTAACGCCGGTTTTTGTGAGAAAGGTATACTCATCTTCATTGCGGATAAAGAGCGTTCCAATTGGAAAAAGTTTTGATACTCTATGGAACAGCCGTGGCGTATTTTGGAGCGTGCTGAATATGTCGAAATCATATGAATAGCGATGCCCCATTTGAAGCGAAAGGGCAGTACCCCCGACGAGGTAGCGATGTGGGGCAATCTGAAAAAGTGAAGAAAATATTTTTTTCTGCGCTTCATCGAGCAATTCGAGATGCAGGGCCAATTGTTTTGACATAGAGTGATTCTTGTGCTGATGGAGCATTGAGAAAAAATTTCGCAAAACTAAATGCGGGCGCTGAATAGAACCCACGGTAGGGTTTCAGAAATGAGGCTCTCATTGACCGTTTTCCATACACAGCCTCGAGTTGGCGTATATCTGCAATCGATCCATAGGCGAGGAGCGTATGGATGACGATATAACGATCCTGAGTGAGGTCAATTTTTTCAGGATCACAAAACCAAAAAAAGGGACGCCAATTTTTAGGTATGTTCTTCATAAGGGTAGTATAGCATATTTCTTCAGGCATGTAAATCCTTGTTCTACGTTATCCCCTCCTATTTCCTTTCATGTCGTGGTATACTAACAGCAAGAGATATATTTCTCCCCATGAGTATGCTACATGAACCATATTCCTCATCACGAGGGAAGAGCGCGTATCTGTTGAGCGCGCTGTTTGTCGTCCTTGTCGGGACGGCTTTTTTGATTGTGCCAAATGGCGCGTATGCCATAAGTGCGGCTCCAACCCTTCCCGCACCTGTTTCCGGCGCCCCCAAAGCCCTTCCAGCAGATCACCTTCTTGATGTATTGAATAAGCAGACGTCAACACGAGCCGCATCAGACGCCTCCGCGTTTTCCGGCACCGTCAAGATTGGCGGGGCGACACAAGCCGCTAAAGGCATACTTGAAATTGGCGACGTTGGAGTTACGCACGATGCGTTTCTCCTCAGTGTCGCAAGTGGCATTGCATCTACGGGCGTGGGCGCTAACAATCGCAAGGCATTGGTGCTCCAAGGTGGTCCGACGCCAAAAATATCGGCGTACGATTATGTCGCTCGAGCTGGAATGAAACTGACCATAAACCCCGACAACAGTGATGTTGTCATTGTTCCCGGTGGCGGCAGAGTAGGCATTGGGACCATACCAACCGCAAGCAGTGTCGGACTGCTTCAAATTGCGAAAACGAACGATCGTTATTCAGGCATTACATTTAATGATTCACGTTTGCGTTTGGGATCGGATCCGAATGGAAACGGTGCGATATTTGCTCAAGGTGGTGGTGCAATACTTGAAGTTGGCGCTCAAGGGTATATTTCGTTTACCACGGGAGCTATCGCTGGACACGCTACCGAAAAAATGCGTATTAATGAAGCCGGCAACGTCGGGATTGGGACGACAGAGCCAGGCGCCGCGTTAGAGGTTAAGCGCACCGTCGGCAATGGCAATGCTGAAATCTTTGCTAATTACAATGGAACAAATATTGGCAGGTTAAATGCAGCCTCAAATGGAAATGTTTATATGGGTGTATCTAGTGGGACTGGCGATTTAGCAATTGGCGTCAATGATAATGTTACCGCTTTGAATATTTTAGGCAAAGTCATCAAACGCGAAGATAACGTTGAAGTTGGCAGCATCGGCAACGTAGGCATCGGGATAGCGAAACCACTGGCAAAGCTTCATATTGAGGGACAGAGTACTTGGGGTGGGCTTACGATAAAAAATAAAAATAATTGGTACACCCATTTTAATTATCCTGACGACAAAAATTATATTCGCGGCACTACTATCATCGCCGATAACGACGCCAACGTCAAAGTCGGCATCGGGACGTCAAGCCCTGGTTATAAACTGGAAGTAAATGGTGATATTCGTACTGGCGCTGGAGGTGACATTCGTTTAGGTCCCGCTAACTCTGGAACTGATGCGATATTATACTCCGACAACGGGGAATTAAGCTTTTACACCAATAAGGACAGGAGAATGGTCCTTGATACTTCAGGGAGACTTGGCATTGGGACGCCAGAACCAGAAAATAAGCTTGAAATTAGTGGAAATAATCAAGCCATTGCACTAACAACCGGTGGTGGAGAAAAGAATAATCTATACGGAGGGAGATGGCGCGTACATGATACAGGTAATGGCGTGTATACAAGTTTTGATACAAAAAATGTCAATAGCTGGACAAATGATAGGCTTACCATTTTATCGAGCAATGGCAACGTCGGCATCGGGACTACCGCGCCCGTTGTCGCTGGAGGAGGTTTTACTGGAATAGATATACGTGGGACTAATGGTTCCAGTGTAGTACTCGGAAAATCAGGAGGATCACCCACTTTTCTTTACAGTGATAGTTCATATTTGAATTTTGAGACCCCGGGCGTTATTGCATTTCGTCCTGGAGGCTCAGAAAAGATGATAATAACAAGCGATGGCAAAGTCGGGATTGGGACGACAACGCCAGAATCAAAATTGCATATTCAAAATGTTCTTGAGGGAAATCCGGCAGACAAATCGCTCTTCTCAATCTATGATCTCCACAACCAGGGTAGAAACGGTCAATATTTCAGAATACTTGGAGGGACAAGGGGGATTAATCTTATATCGAACTGGACTAGTTTGAGTTTCGGTGCGAGATATGATGCGGGAGGTGAATTTAAGCAGGATCTTACGATCGACACGAATGGCAAAGTCGGGATTGGGACAACGAGTCCGAGAGTAAAACTTGAGGTTGCTGGCAGTGTTTCGACAGGACTGCTGGCTCCTAGAAATACGTACCTTGCGGATACATATCCGACATTTAGTGGATGGTCAAACACTCAAACTTCAACATGTGGGACATGGGAGATGCTTGGAGGATTTGAAATTCTTGGAGGAAGAGACTATGTAAGAAAAACAATACCAAATTTGCCTGCCGGAGATTATATTGTTGAGTTTGATTTTTATAAAATTGATAGCTGGGATGGTGAACTGGCGATTTTTATGTGGAATGATGATCGTAAATGGAGCAGGAAGTATTATTCATCAGAGGGAACACAAATCTGTGGCCAGCAACATAACAATTGGAATGAGGATAAAGCTCATGTAGCAGTGGAAGTAAATCAAACAGAGACTGGAAATGCTACATTACACTTTGGCGCAACGCTTGACAGTCATGCTGGGGATGAGTCATGGGGAGTGAATAATATAGTGGTGTATAAGAAAGGAAGCACGACAACTCTAGCCGCGATAGGAGATTTGAAAGTCAACGGCAACGTCGGGATTGGGACGAGTGATCCTTGGGCAAAGCTCCACATCGAGGGACGGGATAAGTGGGGTGGGCTTGCGATTGTGAATGCGAATACTCATGTCACCCATTTTAATTATCCTGACGGCAAAAATTATATTCGCGGCACTACTATCATCGCCGATGACGGCGGCAACGTCGGGATCGGCACTACGAGCCCGCATTCCGAACGAAAACTCCATGTCATGGGAACTGAAAGGATAGAAACGGCAGCCGATGCATGGAATTGGCTCGAAATTGCGCGAGGTGACGACACGATCTATTTTGGAAGCGACGTTACTAATCGCGGAATTTGGTCAAACGGTAGACGTGGCGTTGGTATTTATACTAATAGCTACAATAGACTTTATGTAAGGGGTGATACTGGCAACGTCGGCATCGGGACGACAGTTCCGAACCAAAAATTGGAAGTAAAAGCCGGCGATGGTACGAACAGTTTGATTTATGGTCTGAAATTGGAAAATGTTGGTGCCCAAGATGACGGTAATGGAGTTGCAACCGGCATACTGTTTGGAGTAAGTAGTAGCGCTGACTCTAACCGCGGGAAAGGCGGTTTGGTCTATGCTTATCCACCTAGCGGAGGGACATGGAATAGGGGCGACTTTTATTTCTTACAGAACACTGATGAAACTTCTGCTGTTGCAGGCTTGTCAGACGCAGTCATGACCATAAAAAACAACGGCAACGTCGGGATTGGGACAGACCCATCAAGTCCTTTCCATATACTGAACTCATCTGGTGACATGATGAGGATTCAGAATTCTGGAGGGGGTGAAGCCGACATTCGATATCTTACGGGCAGTAGTAGTTGGGAGGTGGGCACGAACAATGTTGGCAACGGGACAGACAAAAATCAATTTTATATCTATGATGCAAGCGGCGTTCCTAATCCCTATGCATTTACCGTGCAGCGTGGAACTGGCAACGTCGGCATTGGGATGACCCCCCTAACAGAAAAATTGGAGGTCGCAGGTTCGATCAAAGCAAACGATCACATTGAATCGCGCTGGACTAGTGTTGTAGATACCGCCTATAACGCAAACCCACGTACCTATTATACAAGCAGAAATATGACAATGCGGACGGGCCTTAATGAGCAATACGAACTTGGTGAAATTGCTGTAACGTCACAACATCCTCTTGCATTTTATGCCAATGGTTATGAGCATATGCGCATCACCGTGGATGGCAAAGTCGGGATTGGGACGGCAGATCCGAAAGAAGGTCTTGATGTTTATGGTAAACGCACTGTCCTTCGAGGAGGATTATATGTCGGCGGAAATGACAATTTTAATTGGATTTCTGGATTTTTTAGTAAGCCGCTTGCATTCTTTGTCCGCGATAATAGTGGAGCATTTTCAGAAAAAATGAGAATTTTGCAGAACGGTTACGTCGGGATTGGAACGGATGAACCAAAAACAAAACTTGATGTTCAGGGTGGGGATATCAACGTTGGGTATCTCGGAGAAAAAAAGAAATTCGCTGATTTGTCAAAACATGAAAAATTGGCGTTTGAAACCGATCGTGTCGGGCTCGATGTTGCAGAGCTTTTTGAATCAGAAGAAACCGTTGAGGTCGGAGATTTGTTAGTGGTATCAGCGACAAACGAACGTAAACTCAAAAAATCATCCCATTCCTACCAAGACACGATTGTCGGCGTTGTGTCCGGTTCGCCCGCGCTTCTTTTTGAGGGCAGTGAGTTAAAGCTTGGGGCAAAACCGAATAGATTTGAAAAAGGCGAAAAGCCCCCTGTTGCGCTTGCCGGCCGCATTCCGGTAAAAGTGTCTCTTGAAAACGGTACGATCAAGCCCGGTGATTATCTTACCACGTCCAGCAAACCGGGCGTTGCCATGAAGGCAACCGAACCCGGCATGACAATAGGCGTTGCGCTTGAGAGTTATGACGGCGAGGGCGATGGGAAAATTTTGGTTTTTCTCAATCTTGGTGAAAAGAACACAAGCAGTGTTATCAAAGAGCTTCAAGGGCTTCTCAAATCCCTTGAACGCCGCATCCGGATGATGGAATACAAACCCCGATGGTAATGAGTATATGAATTTGGCGTATGAATATAAAGGTAAAATCAGGGGCTGTTTTTTTGGTTGCGGTTATTTTTGGACTGTTTGCATTTGGAACTCACGATGCAAATGCGGCATCCTATTGCATTTCGAATGACTGCAGACCCATTCCGCCGCCAAGTCAAAAAAAATATGTTGCACCATATAATGTTTTTGATACAGAAAACAAATACTGCGCTAATAAGGGAAAAAACTGCACCCCTGTTTGGCCGATTAGTTCATATAGGAAGTCGATTGATAGTGTAGGATATTGTACGAAATATAAATGTGTTTCTCCATGGCTGACAACTATAGAATTAGCGAACATTCAGAAGCAGACAGACGGATACAGCGCATGGCTTGAAGCAGTTTTTTTTACGCAAGGGGAAGTAACGAACATATCATGGGGTGTGGAGAAGGCGGGAGAGTCCGAAAAAAAGTGCGAGGAACGTCGCGTAAGTTTTATCCGATCAAAAGATGTGCCATGCGGCTGGAGAAATTCTTCTACGAGTGTAGAAAGATTGGATAAAGATTCTCAAATGTATAGCGCCAAATTCAGAAATTATTATTCGAAAGATCCCAAAAAATGTGATTTCCGCGTAACCGGACCACAAGGATTTCCATCTGAATTTGGCTTTTGTCTAACACAAACACTTCCGCCGCCGCCCGTAATAAATTATTTTACGATCAACGGTTTGCCGGATATTGCATTTGTGCCAAGAGGGAAACGATTTACAGTAGCATGGAATATTTTTGGGGCAACATCAATATCTATCGAACCATTAACACTGGAGGGTTTAGCACAACAAGTTGATAATGCTGGAAATTTAGATGCAGGACATTGGATGAACAAGGCGCTACGCCAAAATTGGTTAGTTTCAACGAGCTGGAAAAATGATATTGCAAAACTTACAGGAGGAGGCGAATTCGGCTTATCGGCCCAAGCTCATACGAGGTATCGTTTGACAGCCTCTAATCCTGGCGGTAAAACAGTAAAAGACGTTATTATTAATGTGCCAAGAAATAGTTATGGTAAATGGTTTCGAGCACTACCTCCGCAGGGGATAAAATATGTACTTCCTGACGGCACAATTGACTATGCAGTTAAGTATCTGGAGGAGTATTACGTAACGGACACTAAGCGTTCGTATGGTGTTACAAATTATGTTCCCCCTAATGCAAAGGATATTGGCCGCTTTGATTTTATGGATTCAAAAGAGTACGTTAAGGCACGTGACTCTGTCATACGCGGCGATAAAATCAATGCTAGCGGCACTCGTATTAGTTCACAAGAAGAATTTGAAAAAATATTCGGACCACCACCATGTCTTGGCGGAAAAACATATGATATATCAGATACTGAAACCAGCGGTTTGTTCGGTCCTCGTTATTTAACACCCACGTTCTGGTGTTCAAATGAAAATGATGGTATGTGTGTAGACTATGGACCCGATTGCGATGGAGTTGACTTACAAGCAGAATGGGATAAAGCTCCAAACGGTATAACTTTCAGGTGCACGTTGGCTGGATTAAAAGCACGGATAGCTACGTGTGTCGGTGAGCATGAACGTAAGATTACCTATCTTACACAAGGAAGATATCATAGTAAAGCAGGAATATCGGTAATACAACAATTCTTTACTACACTTTTATTGGCACAATTATTTGGAAGTAATGCCAGTAACGCTAGCGTACAGTCATCAAACCTTCCAGCTTCAATGTTAAATTTGCGGTGCCCAACCTGTGATATTGTTAAAAAAGAAGGTTTTAGTCCTCAGGGAAGCCTTATTCTTGGGCAGGGTGGCGTGCACCAAGATGCAAACGAATTAATGAAACGTATTGGAGAAAAGGAGGCGCGAGATGTAGGAGTACATTCAGTGAGAGGTTTAAATTTCAACGCAGTTGCTCTTAATAAGGAACCTTTGTCATATAATACGTCTGATTGGATTATGAGTGCGTGCGGAGCTGATACAGCATGCCAAGATTTTGCAGCGGCAAATGCATATAGGCCAAGGACTTCATGGTGATAGTACAATAATATATTTATTTATTCATGTATGATTCTATCAGCTAGCGGTTTTATAAAAAAATTATTTAGAATACTCGTTTTACTTGGAATTTTTTGTATCGGATTTATTGGCGGGTATTATTATAATGCTAATGATACGAAGCGGATCGTTTCGGATATGCAAGAAAGAATTATAGACGGATCAGAGATCGCGAAAGTTCAAGGATATCAAGTGGAAGATTTTTATGGAAAAATAAAAGAATTAAATGGCAGTATTTTATGGGTAAGAAAGATCGTTGGACCAGACGCAGAAACGCAAGATATTATTGAAGTTGGCATTTCCCCTCGCACAGAGCTTATTGCAATGAAGTATCAAAATGTAAAAGATATTTCTAAACAATTCCTCAAAAGCGATGGGAACATTGGTGAACTAAAAGAGAACATATACGTACGGGTTTATTACCGCGTAACGGATGCGAATAGTACTGAAAAAGTCGAAGCCCAAACGATATATTATTCAGATAAAAATCCCTTTCTTTTCCAGTAAAGCATTGTTTGCCGTTGTATATGACACGAGAACAAGAGGACGCGCGTGAAAAATATGCAAATCGTGGAGAATATAATACAGGGTATGTGCGTCAGAGACTGCGCGCGTACATAGCCTCACTTATTGTTTTTTTTTCTCAAGCGCAAGAAGTATCAGCTAAAATAGAATATCAGTTTGATAAACAACAAGGTTCATACGAACTTATTTATCAAGAAAATGAATCTGAGCGGCCTGTTCATTTTTTGCCAGTTCCAATTGCAGCGATCGGCGAACATGAAAACGGAGAGCGCATACGCCTTCCGTTTTTTGATCGATTAAGAAAAATAGACATTACAGAAGGAGGGGTAAATTACTCAATAAAAGATCCGATTGCATTTCGTAATTTTATTGAAAATGAGCTTGACCGCTATGTGCGAGCGCTTAACATACATGGAGATATTAAGCCGCAAGATCTTATACAGATAACGGCATTGATAACTAAAAATAATATGCTTCCAACGTCTGATGAGCGTCTTTTAGATAGCATTAATCATACTCCGTTGGATGAATTACTGATGGGCGTAAAACGCGGTGTTTGCCGTCATTACGCCGCCGCTTTTGAAACGGTGGCAGAAACTATCATTGAAATCACTCAATCAAAATATCTGCAGAACATTATTGTTGATGAAGTAGGTATGGCCGATGTAAATCATGCATGGAACGTTGTTTACCATTTGACTCAAAATAACGGGGCGCATTTTATCAATATGGGATTTATTGATACGACAATCAAGCCACACGGGACATTTTCCGATCTGGGCGAAATCGAAAAAAGACAAGGCGATGTAAAAAATTTTAGAACCATCTATCTTAATCAATTATATTATGCAGTAAACCCTGAAGATAGAATTGCTGTTGTTCGAGATTCAGTGCTCTTGGCGGAAAACGAAAAAGAAAAGCTGCAGTACGTGACAGAGCTTGCCTTTACTTTTTTATCGCAAGTTAAAGAACTGTATCAACGGAAAGAAAATGGCAAAGCGAGACAAGTATTTGAGGAGGCGGATAAGTATTTTAACAAATGGTACGAACAGTATTCAAAAGACGACACAGCGCTTCAGCATGTGCAGTTTATTCGGACAATAATGATATCCATCTATTCTGTTGTGGCAGATAATACGCCTGATGCAGAAGGCAAGGTATCTGTTTACAAACGCGCATTGTTATGGAGCGATATATTTAATTATGCTTTGGCGGATGCATATCTAAAAAGCGGCAATCAAGATGAGGCGCGGGCTATTTACGTTGGGATGCTTGAAAACATAAACGACAGCAGAGTGTTTGAAAAGGTATTTGGATTTTTCAATAAACTCAATGAAAGTGAAAATGTTGAAAAAACATTGAGCGCATACAAAAAATATCTTGAAAAAAGACCAGTATCAGAGCAAGCATTCGGTTTTACTATACTTGCCGACGCATATGAGGTATTGGGAAATATTGAACAAAAACTATTATATTTAAAAAAAGCATTTTTCTGCGACGATGAACGAGCCGAAAGGAGGATGGAGAGAGGGGAACGATACGCTGATTCTGTTCTCGCGCAGGGAGATGCGATAACTGCCAGGAAAATATATGATGAAATGTTTAAAATCTATAAAAAAGCAAAAAAGGACGGAAAGATAACCATTCCTTTCAAGCGTCAGATGCCCGGTAAAGGTTTTGTGGAAGTTTTTGCCGAGGAAGATGTATATAAAGAATATCTAAAGGAGAAACTGGGACAGCCACCGTTTTTACACATTAACGAAGCGGAGAACTAATTCATATTATACACAGAGTTTTTGGGACATAACCGCATATTTTATTTTATCGCGCAAGAGATCTTATGAAGATCCGTATTTATATTTTCATTCCCATTTTTTTCCTGATTATAGTAAATAGTGTAGAGGCAACAATCTGTATTAACGGTGATTGTATTAACGGTGTCAGGAATAGTTTTTATTGAACGCAGATTGAGGTGGTAATTTTATGTCATTCCGCTCAAAGCGAGGAATCCCTCGTTTCACCATATTACGAATAACGCCAAAGACCACGTTTGGTTTCCTGGCGTTGTTTTTTATTGGTATTGTCATCCTATCTTTTTTTGTTATCGGCACGGCTGCGTCCGCGGCATCGTTTTGTTTTAATAGCAAAACTCCACAAGAGCAATGTTACCCCAACCTTAAATTCATTGGTACGGTCGGGACACGACCGGTAAAGAACACGTATCTCAAAAAGCTAGAGCCGCCAAAAAGTGATTATTGGGGGGACACACAAAGGCATTGGCCAACCTCAAACCTTGGGGACGCAACTAAAGATCGTTACTGCAATAACAGTAAATGGGGCGGGGGAACTACAAATCAAACGTGCATTTCCCGCGCCGGCTTGGAAACTGCAATGCCGCGACTCGAGATTGTCAATCGTGGGGCAGATAGCTCCTTGGAAAATTTTCCGATGACCCTGCGCGTCCGAGGCCAGACGAAGAAGTACTGGTATTTTCCCGCCTATTACAGTATTCTTCCTTTTAAAAACCCATATACAGGTGAAGATAAGATATACCAGTATGATGTTCGCCCCGATCTCAGCTATAATTTTAAAGACCTGAAAGGACGCAAATGTCCCTGCGCTCCAGCGACACCACCAATACTTGATGATCAATGGGGACAAGGAGATGGTTATTATACTTACCACGGCGCTCCCTTTTTTAAAGAGGAAAAAAACGGTTTCCGGAAGTGCAATTTTTTGTCAGACAAACGCGACTACTATCCTGTAGATGTGTCCGGATGGAGTCACCGCACATGGGAGGAGACAGAAGATCCAAACGATTGTTATTTTGAAATTGCGAGTTCATCAAACGTACCCGGTGCAAATAAAAAATTTTATTATCGTGTCAAAAAAATTCCCGTTATTCATCTTGAAGAAATTTTCCATAATGATACGAACGCTTTTCGTAATTATGAATATTCGGTAAAACAAGAGTCAGTGGCACGAAACGAGTATGAAAGAGTAAAGACCGAAGAAATTGAAACGCCAAAACTGATAAACAAATGGCGTATTTATTATCGATATGACTATGGAAAGGAACGGATAGATTTAGAAACAGATAATTTTGGGAAGATCGTCGCGGCACGTTATGGCAATCAAACACCTGCTGAATGCCCTTGTTCTAAAAACGGAAAAATATGTATTGTTGGAGATGTAGTTCCATGGGATGTCTATTCTTGTTATGAAAAATATAAAGATTGGAATAAACCATGGTCACAGTTAGCGGAAGAAGATAAAAGAAAAGATCGTAGAGTGCAATCAGCAAGGAAGAGCTACTTTAAAGCCTTCGGAGAATTGCAGAAAGATTCTGGAGAATTGTTAGAACAAAATAGAGTCGCAAATATCGCGAGAGAGAAGGGGGAATACTATCCATACAAAGTATATGAACCAGGGGTCGATCCGCCAGTAAATTCCTTTGATTTTATATCCACGTATGATGGTCAATTGCTACCAACGGCAAAACAAGCATATAAGGTAAAAAATGAACAGGAGATCTGGAATAGAAATGCGTTGAACTTTGGCTACGGTGCCATAGTAGACTTAAGGTATACGCCTACGAATTGCAATATTAACGGCCATTTCGATAACATCGAAATTGGTTGGGACAATAAAGGCAGATATACGGATTATACGCTCACGATGCACGGAAATCCCAGAAATAAGATTAGTGATATAAAGAAGAGTGCAGAAGCTAGACGTATTCAGGCAGTCGCGGTCCCGACGCAGTTAAGTCTTAGTGGCGCAGAATGTAGACTGCAAATGACCCCTCATCTTTTTGACTTTCCTGTGACATACTATTTTTCAACAGGGGACGTGGACATGCCACCGATAAGGATTCAATCATTTAAGGTTTCCGTCGAAGGAAAAACATCCAATCCGTTAGGGGAATGCAGCGCAGACAATTACACAAAATGTCTCCCGAAAGAAAAACTGCCAAGCGGCATGGAAAGTAGTGAGGCGTTTTTTACCGATGGTCGTACTCCTTTACGTTCGAAAAGAAGCGCACCAGCCAATACAACACTTGAGATTGAAACAAAAGAGAAAGAAACATTTGCCAATGTAAACTGGAATGTCACCGGAATGGATGATGTAAATGGAATTGTGGTTACGGTGGTGAAACATACACAAGACATAAATCATAGAGTTTACGATATCGCCAACGTTGTTCAGGGGGGGACAGGAAGTTATACATCTCAACTTAAACCTGGAGACTGTAAAACAGAAAATAATAAACAAACATGTTCATGGAATACCTATTCATTTTTTCTTACTGCGGTCAACGACCGCGCAGTAACAGATTCCGATAGATTAAAATATAATGAAGATAACATACAATACGTTTGGGCCGCTTCGCAAAAGATTGATGTAAAAGTAAAAAAAGAGGAATTGGCTATTCCTAAGTTTAGCGTTAAGAAATCCACTGGGAAGAAAGATTCCGCGGACTTAGAATGGAAAACAACAGGCGCGGAATTTATTAGGATAGAGATGCAGTATTCGTGGGGCAGGAAGAAGTCATATCCTCAGGGTGATAAGTGGGAAGACGGAACATGGAGCAAAGATACGAACGGCTCTGTGACGATTAATGGCATCGATACAAGAGATACGGTGTTTACCCTGTTCGCCCAAGACAACGAGGGCAATACCATCACATCAAACACAGAAAAGCTTGGTGATCCAAAGGAAGTGAACATCATCGATGTTGTTATTAATGGTCTGGGACTTCGAAATAGGCTTCTGAATAGATCACTCTATGAAATTATTACTGATTCTGATTGTCCCGACATTCCCATTGTCGGAGATATTTGTAGAGCGTTATCATTCAACAATATTTGGAGAACAGTTGGAGGTCTTGTAACAAAGGTTATCCCAGGTCTTGGTGATTTAGTGGGAATGTTCCTTAATTTCTTGAAGGAACCGGTGGTCGCAATTTTTGGGGTTATTATGGAGATTGTTGACAATTTTGTGATTCAAAAGAATACCGTGAAGGGTGCGGCAGAAAGCATCAATGAATTCATTGGCGGCTTCTTGAGAGAGTTTATTCCAAATTTTATCGCTGGCGCCGCCGAAGGGGTATTTAATAAGTTGATGGGTGATTGTGTTGGTTCAAAAATGGGTGGATGGATCAACATTGGAGTGCAAGCGCTGTATTCAGGAGTTGGGGGATTATTGCAGTTGATTGGAAAAATTCCGCTTCTTGGTGGTGTGGGTAAGATTGGTGAAAGTATGACGTCAGCATGTCCTGTCGAAAACTCCGGATGTACGATTGGGATTTGCGCGGGACAAGACACAGGTAAAGAAATAGGAAAAACCGTGCTTGAGGATGTTATCTCCGGGCTCCTTCCGTTTGTGCCTGTTACAGGAGCGCTTGATAGCGCCAAGAAGTTTATCGAACCTATGGCGACAACAATTTTCCCTGAGTGTAAAAATACCGTTCCCAAAGAACGTCAAGATACAGATGCGTACGCCTGTATAAGTGGTTCTTGTCAGAAAGCTGAGAGAAAAGTTGAAATTTGCGGACTTGAAGGTGGAGGTGGTGGAGCGTATCCAAACAAGGCAGCCTGTCTAGCGTCGTGTGGCATACCACCGGTTACGACAGAAGTGAAGTATTATTATAAATGCAACGATCCAAGCACGCTTACATGTGATAAACAGGAAGAGAAAACAGAGTATGAGGGAGACGCTGGACTGTATGCATGTAATTTGACATGTAAGGAAAAGAAATTTGATGAGCCGACTAAAGACTATTTTAAATGCATAAATAAGAACGAAGGTCAATGTAGAAAAGTGGAAGAAAGTACCACTTATGTGGGTCTTATAGGAAAAGCAGCGTGTGACATTACGTGTAAGAAAACAGGAGTTGGTTGTGGATGTCCTAAACATCCCGAGTATCTTACCACATCTGAAATTGGCAAGAATCCTTTAAATAGAAAGAGAGCGATTGCAAATGTTTTGATGACAACCGTCTACGTTTCGACCGGTGGTGTATTTTGTGTACGACGGGATGCCGCATATAATTGCGCGGAAATACTAGATAAGGCAGGCAAAGCTGACGACCTTATAAAACTGGGGCGAGACAATAATTGGGATGTGTCCCAGAAGAAAGAAAGCATTGATCGTAGTGTATTTACCGGACTGTACGAAAAAGCAAAGCTAGTTCCTGGATGCGCTGCCTTTATAGCTATTGATAGCATTAAAAATTTTAAATTGCCTCTTTGCGAACAGGAAATAACTAATGCACGGTGCGAGGCAATTACCTCTGAAGATGACTGCAGATAGACAGAAAGGTTTTTATTATGTTAAACGAACGCGCACATAAAGAGTTGCTACCGGCAGAGCGGTATGAAAAATTTATCCTCCCCCTTGCGTTTGTATGCGGTATGTCTCTGCCTCCTGAAGCTCGCGCTGCAGAGCCGCACGCACGCGAATCGTTGCAGCCGCTTACCGCAGAACAGCTTAAAGAAGTCCGTGAATTAGAAAAAACATCTCCGCTTGCAAAAGCAATTGATGCTGTGCCCGATTCCTTAATGAGAGAAGAAGGATATGATGGGGATATTTTGTCACGCAAAGAGCGGGCGAAGTCCCAAATCCCGATCTTGTACGATGTAAGATGGAAGGTTGGTCCGGGTGAAAAGCCGTTGTCACAACGATATCCGCTTATTAATGTAGAGATATTTACTAACGGCGCTTTTATCTATTTCAATATTCCTGATGATGCGCGATTGCACAAGTTGGGCATCACGCGAGAGGAGATGGAAGTTGTTGCATCAGAAATTAAAGAGTCAACAACGATCCTGACCGATATGCCCGCGCACCGAGTTAGTCAGCCGAAAGATTCTAACCTTATTGTTTTTTTTAGTGACAATCCTCAAGAATCCTCAAGCATTAGAGACGGAAGGGCTGTTGGTCATACTCTGTATACAGTAGGTGTGCCAATCTCGTTTTTTCCATTGGGAACTGTATACCCAATAGAATTTATTGAGCCTGGCAGTAATGGAGGTGTTTATATTCCACTGGAATCTTATAATGATAAAATTGAAAAAATGTTATCAGGTAAGAATCTTCATGAAAAAACTCGTGAATTAATATATGATATTACGCGGCACGCATACTTCAAGGAGTTGATTTATACAGCAGAGCATGAAATATGCCATTTTCTCGGTTACGGTCATAGCAACAATAAGAAGCATATTACTTATGGCGGGCCGGGCGTGGTGAGCTCGGGTACCGTCGTATCTCTCGGAAAAAGATCTGGAAAAAAACCAGTAATTCCCGAAGGCGCTTCTCTATATACTGATAAAATGGGAAATGATTATTATTTTTTATCTGCATGGGGTGACATTCGAAAATCTCCAGTCGTTGATCTGAATTTTTTTCTACGGATATTTGCGAAACAGAATAAGGAGCGAAAACTTATGGAAGAGCGCAATCAGCAGCATATGGAGTAATAACGCACGAGAAAAAGGATGCGGGAAAGCTGTGCAAAAAACGGTGTCAGGAATGGTTTATTGCAAAAACTCCTACTTATAGGCATAGATAGGAGCATGGGTAGGGGGATAGGAATCATTTTATGTGTGGTATGATTTTCGTATGCTTCGACCACACAGAACAGATGTCGGAGATGTCGTGTATCACTTATCAATCTTGCGAACGCTCGATTGGGCAAAAACGTGACCATGGGCCGTTTTTGAAATCAAATGTCTTGACAACGATACCGTATACCTGTATTGTATAGTTACATACAATTATCACTATGAAGCTTGGATTTAGCGCTATATCAATTGAGGGGTTTGATTGGGATACGGGGAACAGTGAAAAGAATTGGATAAAGCATCACGTCAGAAAGAATGAATGCGAGGAGGTTTTTTTCAATAAGCCGTTAAGAATTTTTGATGATCAGGTATATTCCAAGACTGAGAAACGTTTTGGGGCCCTCGGAAGAACGGATAGAGGAAGACGGCTCACTATTATATTCACTATACGAAAAAAAATGATTCGGGTCATTTCTGCACGAGAACAAGGTCGGCACGATCGAAAAATTTATGAAGCAGTCGAGCAAAACTATTACCAATCATAATCAGGACGCACCTTTATGAAAGAAGGGACAAGGAGAAAAATCAAAATGCTTCCATCGTTCCGCAGTGAGGATGAGGAGCGGGAGTATTGGGATAGCCATGAATTGAGCGATGTGTTCGACGTAACACATGGCACTGATATGACATTTCCCAACCTCAGGCCATCAACGAAAAACATTACGATCCGCGTGCCCGAATCCATGCTTTTTGCCCTGAAGGGTATTGCACGAAAAAAAGATGTGCCATATCAGTCACTTGCAAAAGTGTATCTTGACGAAAAAATTCATGAGGAGTATTTCGTGAAATGAAATAACTTCGCTTAGTGTCACGGAAAATTGGGGAAAATTGGTGTCAGAAAATTGGTGTCAAGTCCGCATTTTCGCATTTGGAAAATGGATTCACTACGACAAGTTAAACCATATACTTTCCAGCCGCTTTTTACCGCGTCGAAGTAACGTTTTCTGCCCGCCACTTTTATCATGAGGCAAAAAAGGTTGACACAATTTTTAACCATGGTAGAATATTGTAGTAATACATTTTTTGTCAACTTATGCGTATTGACCGCTATATTCATGACGTCATCCTTGCGGATCTTCATGAGCCAACCATGGTGTTTCTTGCAGGTCCCCGACAAGTCGGCAAGACGACACTCGCGCACATTCTCGGAGAGAAAGACTTCACTGCTTATCAGTATTTGAACTGGGATGACAGCGACGACCAGAAGCGTATTCTCGCCCGTGATTTTGAAGCTGATGCGCGCTTACTTGTCTTTGATGAACTGCATAAATACCGCAACTGGAAAAATTATCTTAAGGGACTATACGATAAACAAAAAACTCGATTCGCCATCATCGCAACAGGCAGTGCGCGTCTTGATATGTATCGTCGCGGCGGCGATTCGTTGATGGGGCGTTATCATCATCTTCGGCTTCATCCGTTTTCACTTGCGGAACTTGTTGGGCAGAGGTTTTCCAGCAGTCCATTTTCAGAGCTGATGTTTCCCGTTGAAACGAGTACCATTGCCCAAGCGGCGCGCGACCTGCTCCGCTTTGGAGGTTTCCCAAAGCCATTTTTGCAAAAGAGCGATACTGCGTTGAGACGTTTTCACAACGAGCGCTTTGATCGCTTAATCAAAGAAGATATTCGTGATACCGAACGGGTGCACGACCTTTCGTTACTCCAAGAGCTCGCTGCGCTTCTTCCGGAACGGGCAAGCTGCCGCCTCTCATTAAACAATCTGCGAGAGGATCTTGGAGTTGCGCATAAGACCGTGAGCCATTGGATGGATGTGTTTGAGAGATTTTACTATCATTTTCGTATTACGCCATTCGCGATCAAAACAGCCGCCTCGCTTCGCAAGGAACCAAAACTCTATTTATGGGACTGGTCGGTGGTGGAGGATGCTGGAAATCGTTTTGAGAATATGATCGCGTCACATCTTCTTAAGTTTGTTCATTTTTTATGCGACACGCAAGGATACAAAGCGATGGTGCACTATATGCGGGATCGTGATGGACGCGAAGTTGATTTTTTGATAACGATTAATCAGAAGCCATGGTTTGCTGTTGAGGTAAAATATTCAGACACCACTATCTCGCCACATCTTTCCTATTATATGCAACGCGCTCGGATTCCATTCGGATATCAGGTTGTCGCAACGCCAGGGATTCATCGAATAAGAGATTCAATTCATGTGATAAGCGCCAGTCGTTTTCTTGCGGGGCTTGTGTAAGGAGGGAAAACGGTGAAGGAGAAACGGTGACTGTCACCGTTTTTACACCGTTTTTACACATTAACGAAGCGGAGAACTAATTCATATCATACACAGAGTTTCTGGGACATAACCGCATATTTTATTTTATCGCGCAAGAGATCTTATGAAGATCCGTATTTATATTTTCATTCCCATTTTTTTCCTGATTATAGTAAATAGTGTAGAGGCAACAATCTGTATTAACGGTGATTGTCTTGATCAGCAACAACTTCATGAGTTTGACAAGATTCAGAATTATTTAGATTCTTCCGCTATCAATCGTTATAGCCAAAATGGAGAACGATTTATAAGGTGGCCGAAGGGAAGTTACAGAGAGACCGGAAAGAGCGCTCTTTGCATAAATGGGAATTGTATTACCGAGTGGCCACCTCGTTTGAAAAATTTCGAATTAACTCTCGAAGGCGAGGATTCAATGCAACGATATGTGGGCAGGTATTTTGTATTCGGACGAGTAGCAGCTCAGGATTATTATCGAGCTGGAGTTGTTTTGAAATACAATAACCAGTACAAGCGATGGCTTGATCCTTCAACCGCTTCCCCGCCAGAAATTATTTATACAACGCCAGCATTTTCAGATACGGGGTATTCATTTGAGACATATTTAGGGCAATCCGTGGTTGGAAAAAGAAACTTTAATTATTTAAAATCGTCAAGGTATACCGATTTGAGCAATTTTGCTTGTAACAAGGTATCTACAAAGACAGAATATATTTACAATGATAAAGCACGATATATAAAATTTGAGGGCGGCAGAGACGAAGCAAGCTATCGCGGTTCGCTCACCTGTAAAATTCGTCACAAAAGTCCTATTGGCCTAGAGGCTGTTTATCCATTTGCTGTTGGAAAATTTGAATTGCCAGCTCCGAAAATACTTCAATTCAACGGAATACAGACTTCAGATGGAAAACTTCAATTTTTTATCTTTGGTGACGGATACCAATTGACCGCTAAATATGTTGCAGAACTTGATTCGTCGGGACAGGAAAAGAAAGTCATTTTTGATTTGTTGAATGATCCGTTTGATTTGATGCATATCATTCCTTATCCCGCCGTAGAAACATCATATCGTTTTGTTATAAAAAATTCAGCTGGTGTCGTAACAGCGGAATTTTCAAAGAGGCCAAATTATTACGGTCCATGGAGACCGGGCCCTCGATGGGCGACCGACACGCTTGATGATGGGCTAAGGGAGTGGTATAGTTCAGTTCGCTCATATCAAAGCGTTATAGATGAATTGGCTAATCCACCAAAAGAGAGGAAAGCAAGGGAGGATTCTTCGGAGCGCAACACAAGACAAAAAACAAAAATTCAAAGCATTATCAGCAATGTAGGCAGTGGAATCACGTATTACGGACAAAATATTCAAGACATGTCGTATATTCATGATCCAGAGGTTGCTTTCGAGGATACGTACACAGATCACCTTGTAGACTCCCTTCCTCCTTGCAGTCCAAAACCAAACCCGCTCTTAATTCAAGAGGCCTACCCAGATCTTTCAGAATTTTATCCGGCATATCGCTGTTTTGGTAAAGCAAAACATTGTCTTGACGTGCTGCCGGATTGTCATATATCAGCTGTTAATATAACTGATATATTTAATTTAGATCAAATACATGCGAAAGATCTTCAAAATGAAGCGTTCATAGTAGAGTCTTGTGGTTTTTGGAGCTCCAATGAAAACAAATTAAAGCATCCTGATCTTGGACGACGATGGTTATGGGACCCGAAGCGAAAATATCTTGTAAAAGATAATCCAGTTCAGACGAAAGTACGAGAAGTGCGTTGTGAAGATGGCGTGGTAGATACACAGTATACGTATTCAAGCGTTCGCGGACCTAAAGTTAAATACGAATGCGGCCTTATGGATTCACGGTGCAGGGAGGGCGGGGTACGATCGCGCATGGAAATCGCGAGAGAGTTAAAATCGCGTTCCATAGAAATTCCGACAGAATCGCCGACTTCGATTAAACAACAAGGAAAGCCAATCAATGCTGAGTCAACAGGCAGTGAGTGGGTTGATTGCTCGAAAACCCCTGAAGGGTGTAATAAATTTGTTCCAGATGATATAAATGACAATGCTGGCCATCTTTATCATTCTGAAGGGCATTCAAATGATGGCATTCGTGATTTTCAGCGTCGCCTGAATGAGGCGCGCAGGGATGGTTCTGGAACCCATCCGATTGATCTTTATAATCCCCAAACACAAAAACAATATGTTGAATCAAATACAGGAGTTGTCACAAAGGAAGAGGCGGAATCTATCTATGGTAGTACAACTTCTGAGCAGCGTGAAGAAATCATTGACAAGGCAAAAGAGAAAAGAACCGATAGCGCGTTTAGTGTTGCGTCAATTATAGGCCAGAAGAAATGCAAGACTGACTTTCCATACGGCATCTTCCATGTGTGTTATTTTTCCGGGATAAACGCACCGATGACTGACGCGTCGGTCATTTTACAACAGCCTGAATGGAACGTGCCAGGTCCCATAAAAACAGGAGTGTTGATGGATAATAGCTGGGGGACGGGGGTTATCAGTGCGACCAAGAGAACAGATGACATATCTGGCGTCTGGCGCGGACAATTTTTGTTTGAAAAGGGAACTTATTCATTTTTCACGGTTGCAGATGATGGTGTTGAGGTTTGGTTTGACGATACCATGATTATTCAAAATTGGGCTGATCACGGAGAGACAGAAAACCGATCATCCCCTATTTTTCTTGATGGAGGATTTCATACCATTATGGTTCGATGGTACGAAAAAAACGGAGGGACTCGCTTGTTACTGCGAACCGAATTTATTCAGTAAGTCGTCTATGAGCGAAAAAACCAGAAAGTTTGAAAAAGCTGTGGTAGCTCTTGGTGCGGTAGGAGCGCTTCAATTTATCCAGCAGGATGCTCGCGCGGAAAGCGTTCGCCATCCAGTATCACAACAATTTGAATTAACCTACCAAGAGCGCGAAGGCGGAGAGCCGATCATTATTCGATTCCAATCTCCGAAAAATTTCGGACATGAACAAGCTGACGAAACAGTAGACGATCATCCACTAATAAGAAAAATGAAAGAGACTGATGTATTTATTCATCATGTGAACGGATCTATCCTAGACAGGAAACAATTTAGAGCATCAATCATTGAACGCATTCCCTCGATAAAGCAGCGATTGCGCATACCGGAACAAAATATTTCCCCACGAGAAAGTATTAAGCTCGGGGAATATATCATAAAGCAAGACCTTAGGTATGATTATTCTAGTGTTTATCCGTCCGACAGTGACGCGAGGAAGCGATCGGAAATTATTGACATCACGCCAGTAGATCAGCTTCGCGGGAAGGGAGTTGTATGTCGCCATGCCGCGGTATATTTTTCGAAAACGCTTGAAGAGATTATTCAATCTGAAGCTCAACACTCTCCCCAGGTACGCGGAATGTCAGTTGATGAACTTAGTGGTGATGTTAGACACGCGCTGAATAGTGTTCATAGAATATATCGGAAGGATGGTAAAACAATTTTTGAGATAACGCCAATAGATATAACTCCTTCTGAGCGTAAAGAATTTCGGGTTGATACAGAACAGACAGTAACGAAACCCGCGGAAAGGATTTTATCGTTTCTTCGTCTCCATATTTTTCCTTTCGTGTCGTCAGAGTATATCTTCGCTAGTTTACGTTCTTTTTTTTCCGAAGTCATGCCACATGATGAAAAACTGTATGCCGTCAATGAGGCATATGAAATCTACCGCGATTCAGTGGAAGCGTTGAAAAAAAACGCACATCATGAGATACCATCACTTTTTTCTTCGGCAGTTCTATTTTTTGATGATATTCACGCTGGAGCTGTTCAAAAAAAGGACTGGGGTATAGTGTTGGCGGTTCAGGACGTTCTATATCAAATATTTCGTTCGCATGCAAATGATTTTTCAGATGTCAATAAAGCTCTTGCAATATACAAGGATAGGATTGCGCAAACAGCATCATCGGAGAATATGCGACAGATTCACGCATACTCTTGCTATGGAGACGCGCTACGAAGGTATGGACGGCCTGGCGAAAGTCTTGATGCTATGGAACGCGCATATATAATTAGCAGAATGGTGGAGTATTGGAAATATCATGTTGAAATAGGTATGGCATACGCTGATTTTTTAGGTGATGCCGGAATGAGAAAAGAAGCCCTTGCAATTTTGCGTGAGCTTTTTGAGTATTTTCAAAAGCTCCCGAAAAATGGAGCACTTGCAATCGGTTATCATAATGAGATCTATGAGAACGGTGAATATAAGAAGATTGAACCATTTGCGTCGCGCGAGAATTTTGAACGATATGTTGAGCACAAAAAGAGGGGGTGGGAATCCAAAGCAAAATCACGAGATTAATTGATTTGGAAAAAAATACGAACAAAACCATATACTTTCCAGCCGCTCTTGTTGCGTTGAAGTAACGTTTTCTGCCCGCCATTTTATAATGAGGCAAAAAAGGTTGACACAATTTTAAACTAAGGTCGAATATTGTAGTAATACATTCTGATCGCTTAATCAAAGAAGATATTAGTGATACCGAACGGGTGCACGACCTTTCGTTACTCCAAGAGCTCGCTGCGCTTCTTCCGGAACGGGCAAGCTGCCGCCTCTCATTAAACAATCTGCGAGAGGATCTTGGAGTTGCGCATAAGTGTAAGGAGGGAAAACGGTGACTGTCACCGTTTTTTTCCTGTCACCGTTTTTTTGCCGTTTTTTTGTGAACTAGCGTTGAAAATTCCGATGTGGTATAGTAATAATTGAATCAGGTTGATGCAATTATTATGACACCTATTGAAAAGAAGGAGAGTGATCTTCTGGTCGAGCATGACATCGTTTCAAAGGACGATATAGCCGCAGCTAAGGAAGAGGGGGAAAAGCAAAACAAGCCCTTCTTCGACGCACTGCTTGCGCGCACAAAACTCACAGAGGAAAAAATCGGCACAGCGTTGTCCAAAGCGCTTGGAAGTTCGTTCTGCAATCTCAAAGCAGAACATGTTGATGAGGGCGTATTCCATCTCATCCCGCAGGTTGTTGCCGCATCGCGCGGTATCATTGCGTTTGGACGTGAAAAAGAGGGAATCTCGGTGGGTATGATCGATCCGCGCGATCTTGAAATGCGCCATTTTCTTGAGAAGCGTCTTAGCGAGCCAATCATCCCATGCGTGATTACTCTCGGCGGATTATCAAAAGCGCTCAAGGAGTACAAGGGCAGTTTAGCCGAGGCATTTAAGAACATCTATCAGCGCATCAAGGATACGACGCTCTCGCGCGAGCAGCGCGACAGCGCGACAGTGGAGCTTGTTGACGTGATTGTACGCCATGGGTATATAAATCGCGTATCAGATATCCACATTGAGCCATTTTCGCGAAAAATTCTTGTGCGTTTCCGCATCGATGGCGTCATGCACGATGTGCTTGAGATGCCAAAGGAGCTTTCCGACCTCATTGTCACGCGCATTAAAATTCTCTCGCGCATGCGCACTGACGAGCATCGCGCGGCGCAGGATGGCAAGTTTCGCTTTACCGCCGATGGCGAGCAAATAGATGTGCGCGTGTCGGTTGTTCCGGTAACATACGGAGAAAATATCGTCATGCGTCTTCTTTCGACAAAGGCGCAGCAATTTAACTTGAGCGATCTTGGATTTGCGGAGCAAGATTTGAAAAAAGTTCAACGCGCGATCAAAAAACCCTACGGCATGGTGCTTGTCACCGGACCGACCGGAAGCGGCAAAACTACAACCGTCTATGCGTTTCTTAAAATTTTGAACAAGCGTGATGTTCACATCATCACGATTGAGGATCCCGTCGAGTACGACATAGAAGGCGTGACACAGATACAGGTTGATCCAAAGACAAATCTGACCTTTGCCAAGGGGCTGCGCGCGATTGTGCGCCAAGACCCCGACACGATCATGGTGGGCGAGATTCGCGATGCGGAGACGGCTGGTATTGCGGTAAATTCCGCCATGACCGGACACTTGGTCCTCTCAACTCTGCACGCAAATGATTCCGCAACGACATTGCCGCGCATGCTTGATATGGGTATAGAGCCTTTTCTTTTGGCGACAACAGTCAACATCGTTGTCGCCCAGAGGCTGGTCAGAAAAATTTGCGAGAAGTGCCGCGAGTCGTATACGATTACAACCGAGGAGAAGCGGCTGCTTGAGGAGGAGCCGATGTTAAAGGAAAAGATCATCGCCCGCGGGACAAAAGCAATTGCGCAGGTGCGGTGGTATCACGGGAAGGGCTGTGGAGCGTGCAGCCACACGGGCTACCGAGGACGTCTTGGCATCTACGAAGTCATGGAGCTGTCTGAAAAAACGCGAGAGGCCATATTGCGCAGGGCTCCAAGCGAGGAGCTGATGGAACTAGCGGTTAAGGAAGGGATGACGACGATGCTTGATGATGGGCTTGAGAAGATATTCCTTGGCACAACAACGCTGCACGAAGTAATCCGCGTAACGAGAACGTAAGACTTTAAACTTTCAATTTTATACTTTCGAAAAGAACAAGAACAAAGAAGGAACAGGGAATGCTTACCATGTCGATAGGGGGGGTTTCCTTGGGTCAGCGCGCGCTTCTTGCGCGCCACCTGGCAATTATGCTGAAAGCGGGGCTTTCTCTCACTGAGTCGCTTGCAATCGCAAAGGATTCGGTCAAGGGGATGCTCAAAAACATTCTTGAAGACGTGTCGCGTTCAGTGACATCGGGTCGTTCGTTTGCCGACTCGCTTCTTGATCATCAGAGGCATTTTTCAGGGATATTTATCAGTGCGGTCAGAGCCGGAGAGGTGTCTGGCACACTTGAGATCAATCTGGAGCACTTGGCGGTTCAGCTGGAAAAAGATCGCGCAATTGCCTCAAAAGTAAAGGGCGCCATGCTGTATCCCATTATAGTGCTGGTTGCAACATTTGGACTCGGTCTTGTGATTGCGTTCTTTGTACTTCCTCAAATTGTACCGCTGTTTATTGGGATGAAGGCGGAGCTCCCGATTACCACGCGCATGCTTATCGCGTTTTCCGCGCTTATTCAAAACCACGGCAAGGCGCTGCTTCTCGGCATTGTGCTGGCAATTATTTTTCTATTCTGGCTTTCTCGCCAGCCGTTTGTAAAACCACTGACGCACGGGCTCTTGCTGCGCCTTCCAATCATCAGGCCAATTACGCAGGCGACCAATCTCGCGCGCTTCTCACGGACGCTTGGTATGCTCCTTAAAAGCGGTCTGCGCATTGATGAGGCTATCGAGATTATGAAGACGACCCTTGGCAATGTGTATTACAAGCGCGCAATGAACGAACTGGGCATGCGCGTGACAAAAGGCAGCACGTTGCATGAGATCCTCGAGCATCATCCAAACATTTTCCCGATGGTGCTCGTGCATATGGTTCGAGTTGGCGAGGAGTCCGGTAAACTCGACGAAACGCTTCTCTATCTTGGCGATTACTATGAATCAGAAGTCGATAACGCGACAAAAGCGCTTTCAACAATCATTGAGCCGCTGCTCCTTATCTTTATTGGCCTTGCGGTAGGTTTTCTCGCGCTCTCCATCATTACGCCGATCTATAATATCACCGGGGGAGTGAGGAGATAACGTAATCCGTAATCCGTAACTTGTAACTTGTTCTATGGGAAGATTGCGAGGCGTTATAAGACAAGGATTGTTACATATGGTCACATTGCTTGGAGGTCCTTGTACTAGTTACAGATTACGAGTTACGAGTTACGGTCTCGGGTTTACGCTCATCGAACTCCTCATTGCAATGGCATTGATGATTGTGCTTATCGGCGCGGCGGCGCCACTCTACAGCAACCTCCAGACAAGCAGCCAGCTCAATGAAAGCGCTGTTACTGTTGCAAGTACGCTTCGACTTGCGCGCACCCGGAGTGTTGCGCGGCAGAATAATAGCAGCTATGGAGTATATATTGAGGCGAATGCTGGCGGCGCTGATCGTCTCATTCTCTTTGCCGGTATATCCTATGCCGCGAGGAATCCCGCCTATGACCGGATCACAACATTTGACAGCGCGCTTTCTGTGACGCCCATGCTTTCGGGCGGTGTGACGGAAATCGTATTTTCACGAGCAACAGGCGTCCCGTCGGCGACAGGAACGATCGGCATTTCGCATGCCACAACGGGAAGCCGTTCTGTTTCAATAAATGCGCTTGGCGCAGTTGATTATGATTGAACAGCAGAGGGGACAGACCATTCTAGAAATTGTCATCGCGCTTGCGATTTTTATTTTTATATCAAGCGCGCTTGCTTCACTGATACTCGGCGGGTTGCATGGCGTCGCGCAGGGGTCACAGCATCTTGAGGCAGACGCGCTTGCGCAGGAGGGAATGGAAGCGCTCCGGTCGATTAAAAACGGCGCGTGGAATGAGTTGTCTCAATCACCGGCGGGGGTGCGCGTATCCGGAGGTGAGTGGATTCTCTCCGGAGCAAGCGACAGCATGCCGCCATTTACCCGTACGATTACCCTTGACGCGGTATGCCGATCACAGGCCGGCGACATTGTTTCGTGTCCCGGTTCATATACAGATCCGCATACGCTGTACGGCGCAAGCGCGGTTACATGGACAACGCTTGAAGGAACCCGGAATCAGGTGACTCGCAGCTCCTATCTCACTTCTTGGAATGAGTCGGCGTGGACGCAAACTGATTGGAGCGGTGGTACGGGACAGAGCATATGGTCGGTAGAGAATCGCTATGATGCGGACGATGGAAATATCGATTCGGCGGTTGCAGGGCAGGTTCAACTCGCGGCATCCGCAATAACTGGAACATGGTCTCTGCACTCGCAGATACCGGAGGGGGATGATCTTCACGATCTCTGGACCGTGGGCGGAAGCGATATATGGGCTGTCGGAGACGATGGGCTCATCATTCATTGGGATGGAACAACGTGGACAACTGTTACATCTCCGCATGGCAGTCGGATCAATGGCATTTTTATGCTCTCTGCCAGTAGTGGGTGGGCTGTTGGCGATGGAGGAAAGATTATACGGTACGACGGTACATCCTGGACACAGGTAAGCTCGCCCGTTACCGATCACCTTAACAGTATATGGATGGTATCTGAAAGCGATGGCTGGGCAGTTGGTGAAGCGGGCAAGATTCTCCGCTTTGACGGTACTTCCTGGACGCAATTTACCGATACCGGAGGAAATACCTGGCATGATATTCAAATGATCTCGGCAGCCGATGGATGGGTTGTTGGAAACCAGGGCCTTATCTACCGCTGGAACGGATCTGCGTGGTCATTGCATACCGATAGCGGCGGTACGGTATGGCGATCGCTCTATCTTCTGAGCGCAACGGATGGTTGGGTTGCAGGCGATCAAGGACTTATCTACCGCTGGAATGGTTCTGAGTGGTTGCTTTCAGCCGATACCGGCGGAACGAACTGGCGCTCTGTGTATCATGCATCATCATCAGACGGCTGGGTGACAGGAACAGGCGGTGAAATCTACCACTGGAATGGCGTTATGTGGAGCGCATACTCGTCGCCCACAACGGCAGATATTAATGAGGTGCGCATGCTCTCGTCAAGCCTCGGGTGGGCTGTTGCTGATGGCGGGCGACTCTTTCGCTACCAAGCAAGCGCCTTTGAGACAAGCGGTGTCGTGACGTCATCCGCCTTCTCGCTTGGCGATGCCTCGCCGGTTACTGTTATCGAGTGGGATGAGGTGGTTCCCGCATGTACACCGGCGTGTGATGTCCGCCTTCAGATACGCACCGCTCCTGATAGTGGAGGTACACCCGGAGTCTTTGGTCCATGGTACGGAGCGACGGGTATCGATACGTTTTTTTTAACGCCTACCGGATCGTTGATTCCACAAGAAGCAAACGGCGGATCGTGGGTGCAGTATCGTGCCGTGCTTGACGGCGACGGCACAGCGACCCCGACGCTAAACGAGGCGCGCGTGTATTATAAATAATTTCAAATTTATGATTTTAAATTTCAAATTGAAGAAAAATTTGCAATTTGAAATTTGCAATTTGAAATTATGTATTGGGTTTACGTTGGTTGAAATTGTTATTTCTGTCGGAATTATGCTCATCATCGTTGGCAGTCTCGGCGGTTTTGTCGTATCTCTGCAGTCGGCGCGACAACATATGGCAAGCGCGCAGGAAGTTGACGGTAATTTTCGCATAGCGCTCGATCTTCTTGGTTCGCGTATCCGCGGCGCGCGCGGGGTTAATGCCGGCGCATCGATATTTGATACGGATCCGGGGGTATTGTCGCTTGAGATGGCTAATCCCGCGCTCAATCCGACGGTATTTCGTCTTGATCAGGATAATGGTATTCTGCAAATGCAAGAGGGAGCGGGAAGCCCCGTGTCAGTGACATCAAACGAAGTACGCGTGTCAGATCTCGTCTTTTCACTGCGCTCTCCTGCGGGAGAGCCCGAGAATGTTGGTATTGCGCTGACGATTGATTATTATTCGCAAACTGATTCCTATGCCGGCTTTTCCCATTCGCTCACAACCGCGGTTACCGCTCGAGAGTAGCGGTGTGTCGCTCCTGATTGTTATTGTTATTCTGGGATCGGCTTTGCTTATAATATCCGCCGGCGCGCTTCTGGTTGGGCTTTCGGAGCGAGAGAGCGGCTTTGTCGCCGGTCTCGGAGGTGAGGCGCGCGCGTTGGCCGACGGATGCATGGATGAAGCATACTTGCGCATGGAGCGTGATGCGTCCTGGGGACTCACGAGCGTGGTCCTCTTCACAGCGCCGAATGGTTCATGTAGTATTGAGGTCAGCGATCTTGGCGGGAATACCAGACGTATTGATATTGTCGCAACTCGCGATGCATATACATCACATATCCGTTCAACCTACGTGATTGGCGGCGGGATATCCGAGTGGGAAGAACGCACCGACTAATTATGATTTTTACTCGTCGAGCCATTGGTCTAGACATTGCCGACCACAGCATTCAGATTGTCGAGATTGAACAACCCCTTTTTTCGCATACGCCAAAGGTCGTTTCAAAGGCGCGCCGCTCCCTTGAACGGGGGATTGTTGAAAAAGGCAAGGTTGTTTTAAAAAAGCAGCTTATCGAGGCGTTGTCTGAACTTGCGCGCCAAGCACAGCCGAGAGAAATTGCGCCGGGTGACGTTATCTTTGGTGTGCCGGAGCCCCTGGTCTATACCCAAATTCTTATGCTTGAGACGGATCGCGCCACATCGCTTGATGAACAGATCGAGCGCATCGCCCATGAATCCATTCCGCTTGAATCTGCCGATCTTGTGTATGCGTACGGACTCATATCGCAGATTGAGGGAAAGCGAGAAGCGCTGCTCTATGGAACAAGCAAGGAAGCGCTTGCCGACTGGGATGATGTGCTTGCGGCGGCGGGCTTTGGCGTTCGCGCGTTTGATCATGAATTGCTTGCGATTGCGCGCGGCATGTTTGGCAGCACCATTCCATCGCCCGTCTGCATTGTTGATAGCGGAGCGGAACGTACCAAAATTGCCGTTTATTCGCGCCGCGGACTGCACTATGTGCATTCGATTGATAGGGCCGGTGATTATTTTACAGACGAAATTGCAAAGTCGCTCGATGTGCCAAAGGAAGTTGCCGAGCAGATGAAGAGAGATGAGGGAATCGTCAACCTGACGCTCCACGCGCTGTTTATAAAACTTTTGGATCCGATTATTGCAGAGATTGTGACGGCATGCGATTTTTTTGAAAAAACGCATCATCATCCGGTTGCAGAAATTGTGCTTGTCGGCGGATCGGCACAGCTAAAAGGTCTGACCACATATGTTCGGGATGGGGTTGGGCGGCCGTGCAGGCTTGGCGCTTCATTGCTTCCTTCGCTTCGCACAGAGTCAGACCATGACGCCCTTCACTACATCGAAGCCTTGGGACTCGCGCTCAAGGGTCTTCGCAAAACAGCGTGGGAGCGGGAACATCCCTCGTTCAAAATGCCGCGCGCGGCATAATTATGGTTATCCACTGCACAAGAAATCAAATATGTGCTATACTATAATAAAGTCTTCAGATGAGAAGACATAAGTTTATTATTATGAGACACAATTCCCGACGAGGGTTTACGCTCATTGAACTGCTTATTGTGATTGCTGTGATCGCGATTTTGGCGGCTGTTGCATTTGTCGCCCTTGATCCTTTGACACGATTCCGCGATACGCGAGATGCGCGGCGCTGGTCTGATATCTCCGCAATCATGACTGCCATCAAGGCAGATCAGGTTGACAGCAGAGGAAACTATTTGACGGCGATTCAGAACATGACCGACGGTCAGGTATATATGGTTGGAACCGGCGCGGCCGGATGTGACGATCTCAACGCGAGTTGCGCTACGGCAGTTAGCTCAGATGCAAACTGTGTCAATCTTGCAGGATTGGTTACAGCCGGTAAATTGGGCGCCGTACCAACCAGTCCAAACGGAGCGGCGACATGGACCGCCGCGCGTGGCGGGTATACGTTGCAGCGCGACACGACTGGCATCATCACGGTGCGGGCGTGCGAACATGAGAATACGACCGAAATTTTCCTCTCACGATAAAGAGGTCACTTAAAAGCCCCCTCGCGGGGGCTTTTTTTATTGCCCTATTTTTACATTTGTGATACTATATAGATGACAATATTAACTTATAAGCATCCTAACTATGCCGTATTTTGATTTATCGATCTATGGTTCAGAGTGGGCATTGCTCATTATGAGGATTGCGCTTGCGGCTGTATTTTTGACCCATGGACTCTCAAAGCGCGGGATGTGGAAAGCTGCGCCAAGCGATTCGATGCCGCCATCACAGCTTTGGTTGATGCGCATTCTCTCGGTCATTGAGCCTATTGCGGGTATTGGCGTGTTGTTTGGCATCTTTACCGCGTTGTCTGCATATGCGATTGCCATTGTGATGATTGGAGCAATGTATTACAAGATTGCGGTCTGGAAGAAAAAATTTAGCGAAACAGGCGGATGGGAATTTGACCTCGTGCTTTTTGCCGCCGCGCTTATCATCGCCGCGTTTGGTCCCGGTGTCTTTTCTCTCGCAATGTACTAACGATCAGCATGAAACCCATTATTTTTTACCACGGGCAGTGCCTTGACGGGTTTGCCGGGGCATGGGCAGCATGGAAAAAATTCGGAAATGCCGCTGAGTATCGGGGGGTTTCTCATGATCTCAACCGCATTCCCACCGGCATCACCGGACGGACAGTTTATTTTATCGATTATTGTCTATCGGAGGCGCTGATGCGACGAGCGCTTGCGCGGACGCGACGCTGTATTGTTATTGATCATCACGCAACTCATAGGACCATTGCGGGCATGGCGGACGAGTCAGTATTTTCGCTGTCGAAATCGGGCTGTGTGCTTGCGTGGAATTATTTTCATCCTAAAAAAAACCCCCCGCAATTGTTGCTTGCGATCCAGGACTATGATCTTTTTACCCTCAAGCGTAAACATACACTGGAAATCGCGACTGCGCTGACACTTGCGGAGCGAGAATTCGATGCATGGTCGAACCTTGTTCGCGACTTTGCAGATCCGCTGCTGAGGAAAACATTCGTGTTGCTCGGTTCGCTTCTCATGCGGTATAAGGATGAATGTATTGATCGCATTCTTGAGAGTGCGCAGCGCGTCGTCTTTCATGGGCATCGCGCCTATGCGGTAAATACGTCCGCGTTCTATTCGGAAGTCGGTACGCGAATGTATCAAACTCGTCCTGTGCACCTTGGCATTGTTTGGTATTACAGGAATGGGCGCATGAAGGTCTCTCTTCGCTCTGATGGGCGAATTGATTGTGGGGCGCTTGCCATCAGGTACGGTGGCGGCGGACATGTTGGCGCGGCGGCATTTTGGCTGCCGTTTAAGGGCGAGTTCCCATGGAGGACAATAGGAAATGGTGTCCCCATTTCCCTGCAAAGTAAATCATAAATTTGAAATTCTCTATGGGTATCTTCGACAAACTCAAGGATATCAACGAGCTTCGCAAGAACGCAAGCGAATTAAAAGCCCTGCAAGCGCAACTGGCAAAAGAGGAAATTGTCAGTACGTCAAAGGATGGACTGGTGACGATCGTTCTTGACGGAAACCAGAACGTCGTACGCGTGCAGGTTCATGATTCTATTCTTGGAAACAAGAATCAGTTAGAGGCATCGATCAAAGATGCGCTTTTTCGCGCGCTTGACGGCCTGAAGAAAATGATGGCTTCAAAGTTCTCCTCATTTCTCAAATAGAATTGCGAAAGGTCAAGAGCATGACGGTTATTCTTTTTATCGCGGTACTGTTTGCGCTTTGCGTGTTATGGATTGCAAGCCCGTTGCCGGGCGCTCCCTTATTCATGATCGCGCTTTTTTCTTTGTACGTTCTTCCATATCGCCAATCGCTTGCCGTCGTACTTGTGGCAGGCGTTCTCGCCGATCTTTTTTCTCCGATAAAGGGACTCTCGACAGTGACTTATTTATTTGGATTTATTGCCGCGCGTTTTTTGTCCCGACATGTCGTTGACTACCGCACGTGTTTTGGCAGCATGATTCTTTTTGTCGGAATGAGCGCCGTTGTTGGATACGTTTCCATTTTCATCAGTTTCGGTCTTGATGTCATTCGCCTGGATGATCGAGCTGCTGCGGGAGCCTATGCACTTACCGCAAGCCTGCTCTTTATTCCGTGGCTTCTTATCAGCATTCCGGTCGCTTTGCTCCTCTATGGCCTTTCTCGCCTTATTGGTAATCGGACATCGGTATGAGTCGCGCGTCAGTTCCTTTTGTTCCCGACTTTGGCTCAACAATAGAACTGCACCGCACAGTGAGACATGAATGGGTGGAGTCTGTTGTTCCGGGGCAGGAAAGCGATCAGTCACGCCAATTCTTGGGGACAAGCATTTCGCGCCGAACAATTTCGCTCACCTATGGATTGATCATATGCACGCTCGCGGTGTTTGCATTTCGCAGCGCTTATCTTCAACTTTTTGAGGGGCGCGGATTTGCCATGATTGCAGAATCGCAAAAGGACAAAGTTGAGATTAAGCCGGCACGAAGAGGGATTATATTTGATAGAAATGGCGCTGTGCTGGTAAACAACACTCCGCGATTTGTCCTTGAGGTATTGCCTGCGCAGATGGCGCGAAATCACGATGAGCGCGAGAAAAGCATCAAACAAGCAAGTGCGCTTGTCGGCATGAGCGCTGAGGAGCTTGGCGGTCTTATTGCGAATCACCATTTTCTCGAACCACTTGTCGTTGCTGACAATCTTGCATATCCGGATGCGTTGCGTGTCATGGTTGAGGCGGAGAATATTCCAGGTGTCGCCGTTGTGCCGACGTTTTCCCGCGGTTATCAGTTCGGGGGAGCGTCGAGCCTTGCGCATGTCGTCGGTACGATGGGGCGCATTTCAGAGCAAGAATATACAAAAGCCGCCGGGATCTATCGATTGTCAGACATCATCGGAAAGTCGGGGCTCGAATTTTACTATGAGTCCCAACTTCGCGGGCGCGATGGAAGGCGGGTGATCGAGGTTGATGCGCTTGGCCGCGAAAAGCGTATTCTTTCAGAGGATCGGCCGCAGGATGGTACGTCGCTGACGTTGAGCATCGATCGCGAGCTGCAAGCGAAGAGCGAAGAAGCGCTGCGCGCATGGATGGAAACGATTGGATCGTCCGGTGGGGTAGTCATTATATCTGATCCCAAAACCGGAGCAGTGCGCACACTTGTAAGTTTACCCGCATTTGACAGCGCCATCCTTGCAAAGGGCATTTCCGCAACTGCGTATGCCGATCTCATTCGCGACCCCTCGCGGCCACTGTTTAATCGTGCGCTACAAGGGGAATATCCATCCGGCTCAACAATCAAGCCGCTGGTTGCTGCGGCCGCGCTACAGGGGGGTATCATTACTCCACTGACGTCGTTCATGAGCACCGGAGGCATTCGCATATCGCAGTGGTTCTTTCCTGACTGGAAATCGGGCGGGCACGGGAGGACGAACGTAACGAAGGCGTTGGCAGAATCGGTAAATACATTTTTTTATATTGTAGGAGGTGGGTACGAGTCTGTTCCTGGGCTTGGTATAGCCCGAATGGCTGACACCTTTCGTAGTTTTGGCCTTGGGGACAGAGTGGGAATTGATATTCCGGGAGAGGCTTTTGGATTTATCCCAAGTCCCGAATGGAAGCAAGAAAAAAAAGGAGAGCGATGGTATATCGGCGATACCTATCATGCGGCAATCGGGCAAGGCGATATTCTTGTAACACCACTGCAGGTTCATGCATTCACCTCTTATTTTGCAAACAACGGTACATCGTACGCACCTTTT
This sequence comes from Candidatus Uhrbacteria bacterium, assembly GCA_016206155.1. Classification (GTDB taxonomy): domain Bacteria; phylum Patescibacteriota; class Patescibacteriia; order JACQRZ01; family JACQRZ01; genus JACQSC01. The sequence continues at coordinate 177,561 of JACQSC010000002.1, forward strand.
GTCGTGGAATCAACAATGAATGCAGTAACCGGTTTGCGCCAAACAGAGCCGCGCGTGGCGCATCAAAATCTCATCGATGCGGCGCATGTTAAGACTATTCGCGAGGGGATGCGGCGCGCGGTGACGGATGGAAGCGCGCGCAAGTTGAGCTATTTGCCGGTGACTTCTGCGGGAAAGACTGGAACCGCGCAGTGGAGCAGTACAAAAAAACCGCATGCGTGGTATACGGGTTGGGCGCCGTTCGAGAATCCCGAGCTTGCTATTACGGTCCTCGTTGAGGAAGGGGAGGAGGGAAGTAGGACCGCGCTCGGTGTCACTAACGATATTTTGAAGTGGTATTTTTCGCCCCGTGCAGAGCCGACCAAACAACCATCAGTACAACCTTGACAATAATTCGGGAGCGGTGTATTCTTCGCACCATCATTCGTGTCACAAAGCGCTATGCAGCATTATCTCACTCAAGATGGATATTTGAAGCTAAAGAGTGAACTTGAACATCTCAAAACTTTTGGCCGCAAAGAAGTAAGTGAACGCATCGCTACCGCAAAGGAGCTTGGCGATCTCAAGGAAAATGCAGAATATGCAGAGGCAAAAGATGATCAAGGACTCATGGAGGCTAAAATTTCTGAACTTGAGGAAGTTATTAAAAATGCTGTCATTGTCGATGAGGAGAAAAAGCGCGGCAACACACAGACGGTTTCAATCGGTTCCGTAGTTTCTGTAAGCTGCAACGGGAATACCTGCGAATACATGATAGTGGGCAGCGAGGAGGCGGATCCATCTCATGCGAAGATATCCTATGAATCTCCTCTCGGACGAGCTTTCTTAAATCGGCGCATCGGAGATCGAGTTGCTGTAACGGCGCCTAAGGGTGAGTATACCTACGTAATACTCGAGATTAAGTAATACCCTTGAGCGGTGTTGGCAAACAGGGTGAACCGTTGACTGTAAACGGTTTTTTTTGTATATTGAGAACATATGGATCGTCCAGAAGAATACAACATCCGCATAAAGAAAGCGGAAGCGCTTGAAAAGACCGGAGTTTCGCTATACCCATCGGGATGTGGCCGCACGCATATGTGTGCCGCCGCACGCACCATTATTGAGCAGGAGGGCAGGTCAGTGCCAGTGACGGTTGCAGGCCGCATTCGACAGATTCGTAAGCACGGTGGATCGACATTTGCGCGCCTTGAAGATGAGAGCGGGGATATCCAACTCTATCTCAAGAAGGATGCCATTGGCGACGAGCGCTACGCGCGTTTCCTCGATGATGTTGACCTTGGCGATATTCTCGAAGCTGCTGGCGAGTTGTTTGTTACAAAGACCGGCGAGTCTAGCGTGCTTGTTTATTCCTATGCGATACTTGCAAAGGCGCTCCTTCCACTGCCGGATCAGTGGCATGGGCTCTGTGATGTCGAACAGCGCTATCGTCACCGTGAACTTGACCTCATTGCAAATGAGGATGTGCGCAGACGCTTTGTCGTGCGATCAAAGCTTGTTTCCGCGTTGCGCCGCTTTCTTGATGATCGCGATTTTCTCGAGGTGGAAACGCCCATTCTCCAATCCATACCGGGAGGCGCAAGCGCGCGGCCCTTTATGACGCATCACAACGCGCTTGATGTTGACATGTATCTTCGCATCGCGCCCGAGCTATACCTTAAGCGTTTGATCATCGGTGGATTTGAACGACTGTATGAAATTGGCCGCACCTTTCGAAATGAGGGCATCGATTTCGCGCATAGTCCCGAATTCAGCATGATAGAACTCTATTGGGCATATGTGCCGGACAGAGACCTTTATATTCGATTTCTTGAGGAGCTGCTTCGCTACGGAATACGCGAAGCAATTGGTACACTCGTGGTTGTGGGTGAGGAACACACGATTGATTTTGGTTCACAGTGGCCGCAGATAACCTTTCGTGATGCCGTTCATCAGGAGACCGGTATCGATATTGACGTGCTTAAAAACGCGCAGGATGTGCTTGATATCGTCAAAAAAGTTAAGCTTTCAATAGATTTTTCCAATTGTGTCGGACTCGGGGAGCACATAGATCAGTTATTTAAAAAAACGGCGCGGCAGAGGATTGTACAACCAACGTGGATCCTTGATTACCCGATTGAACTCAAGCCTCTCACGCGCGCATGCGATGACGATCCAACCAAGAGCGCATCCGCACAACTTATCGTAGAGGGGGTTGAAATTGTTAATGCCTACTATCATGAATTGAATGATCCGCGCGAGCAGCGCACACGTTTTATGCAGCAGGAGGTGTTGCGCGCTCAAGGGAGCGAGAGCGCCCAATTCGTTGATGAGGATTTTCTCTTTGCGCTCGAGCATGGCATGCCGCCTACCAGTGGCATGGGCTTTGGGATCGATCGGCTGGTACTGTTTTTGACCGGGCAGAAGAATATTAAAGAAGTAATTTTATTTCCAACACTTCGTCCAAAAGAGTAGTCTGCTGTTTTGGCACGTTTGACGTGATACATCCCGGGCATCTCGCGTATCTCAAGGCAGCAAAGCGATTGGGAGATGAACTGGTTGTTGTTGTGACACGCGATGAAACCGCCAAACGCCGAAAGGGCCGCAGGACAGCGTGTCACGAGAAAGATCGGATGGCGCTTGTCAGAGGATTCCGCATTGTTGATAAAGTAGTGCTTGGGGATCGCGATGACTCATGGCGCATCATCATGAAGCTGCGTCCCAGGACAATATGCTTTGGATACGATCAGCAAGCAGCGATCGATTCGCTAAAGCGAACGTTGCCCGCGATATTTCATAAAAACGTTTGCATTGTCATGGCAAAGCCGTTTCACCCAAAAACATATCATTCCAGCTTTTTCAAACTCCTAACCCCTAAATCCTAAACTCTAAACTCTAACGCACAATTCAATGTATAAGCCGGTTTATACATTGAGTTTTACAAACCCTAACCCCTAACCCCTAACCCCTATTATATGCTTGATATACATTTTGTTCGGGATAACACTGAACGAGTTCAGCAAGAGCTTGATAAACGGGGAATGCTATTTGATCTTGCGGCATTTATGGCGCTTGACCAGAAGCGACGAGCCGCTATTGCGCGGCTCGATGACCATCGCGCTGAGTTGAATGCTGCAAGCGAGGGATTTTCACAACTTGCAGATGAGGTAAAAGATGGTGAGAGAAAACGCCTCAAAGAACTCAAGGCAAAAATTGCGACGGGCGAGTATGAGTTGAAAGATATAGAAGAAGAGTGGACTCGCGGCCTATTGCAGCTCCCCAATATGAGTCATGAATCCGTGCCGGTTGGCCCTGATTCATCGGGAAATGTCGTGGTCAAAAAGGTTGGGAACGCGCCTGTTTTCTCATTTGCGCCGCTTGGGCATCAGGACGTTCCTGCCATAAAGCAGTGTATTGACTTGGATCGCGGCGCTAAGATTTCGGGGAGCCGCTTTTGGTACCTTAAGGGTCCGCTTGCGCGTCTCGCACTCGCATTGATGCACTACGCACTTGATTTTTATGCCTCAAAAGGGTTTGAGCCAATGATGGTACCAATGCTCGTGAAGGAGTCGGCAATGATTGGAACGGGTTTTTTTCCTGCCGACAAGAACGAAATATATACCGTCAATCCCGATGAGGACAATCTTTTTCTGGTTGGTACGGCAGAGGTTGCGCTTGCGTCGTATCATATGGATGAATGCGTCGATTTGTCTCATGGGCCTATCCGTTATGCGGGTTTTTCGTCGTGCTTTCGGCGCGAAGCGGGAACATACGGTAAAGACTTGCACGGCATCATTCGCGGGCATCAGTTTAACAAAGTAGAGATGTTTATTTTTTGCCGTCCCGAGGATTCGTGGCGCGAGCATGAATTTCTATTACAGTGTTCTGAGGAGTTTCTTCAATCATTGGGGCTTCACTATCAGGTATTGAATATGTGTACCGGAGATATTGGTGCGCCAAATGCTAAGAAGTATGATATCGAAACATGGATGCCCGGCTCACAAATGTATCGCGAGACGAATTCGTGCAGCAATGATACTGATTTTCAGGCGCGGCGACTCCACTGCACCTATCGGGATGCTATCGGAAAGCAACAACACGCGCATACATTGAATAACACCGGTTGTGCGGACTTGCGCACCATGATTGCGCTTATTGAAACCTACCAGCAAGAAGATGGAAGTGTCCTTATCCCGCCGGCGCTTCAGCCCTACTGCGGCTTTGATATGATCTCAGTGCAACGATGATGCGCAACAGACGGTATGCCAAAGATCGGGAACGCCACCGAACATTATTCCCCGGTACGCGCAAGTTGCTGAGTATCGGTTGCGGCGTCATTGCGGCAGTTGCGTTTGTGGGTGTGGTATTTTTTTCTCCCTTTTTTACAATTGAATTTGTCGATATCGAGGCGCAGGGGGGGATTGAAGAGGGCGCCGTGCGCGCTCACATGTTTGCCCAGATGGAGCAAAAGCGCTTTTGGCTTTTTTCCCAAAAGAATATTTTTTTCTTTTCATCAAAGCAGGCGCAAGAGGCATTATCTCAGCGATTCGTGCTTGAGCGTTCAGCGATCTCTAAGCGCTATCCCCACACACTTCGCGTAAGCGCAACAGGCAAGCAATTCCGACTCCTCTTGATCGGAAAAGGAACAGTGCTTGATCTTGCGTCTGATGGTACGCCAAGCGCGGATTTGTCGCAGGATCGCTCAGACACCAATCCCTCAGCGGTGTATGCGCGCACGCTTGCTATGTCTTATGGCGGCGGCACCCCGCCGATCCCGAAAGAGGAAATAGATGCGCCTCTTGTGCTGTCAGACAGCTTAGCGCTCGACCGGGAGACGGTTATGTTCATTCGTGCGGTATTTGCCCAAAGCAGAGATCGCGGATATCGGCCGTTGTTGTTTTATCATAAGCAGAACACCCCATCGATTCGACTGAAGACGAGCCAAGGCTGGGATATTCTGTTTTCTCTGATTGAGGATCCGGAAAGTCAGATTAAAAATGTCGGGACTATTCTCGATACATACTTCCAGAAAAAAGATAGGCGGTCTCTTGACTATATTGATGTTCGTTTTGACCGCAGAGTTTTTTATAAAGAGGATTAGTGGTGTCGGTATGAGAATTGGTATTGATGTTCGCGCATTGCAATGGCAAGCCGGCGGCGTACAAGAGTATACGCGCCATGTTGTTCGTGCGCTTCTTGCGTCAGAGAAGCGTCATCAGTATGTACTCTTTGGCAATGCATGGCGCGGCACTCCTCCACTTGATTTCCCCGCGAAGGGACCGTTCCACAAGACATGTTATCTGCGCAATCCAAACAAGCTTCTGCACGCCTCACTTGTGATGTTTGACAGGCCGCGCATCGACAATCTTATTCATCACCACACGGGGGTGCGGGTAGATTTGATGTTTTATCCGAACATTCATTTTATTGCCAATTCCCCCAATTGCGCCAGCGTCGTGACAATGCATGACCTTTCCTATCATCATTGTCCTGATCTGTATTCACGAAAAAGCCGATTTTGGCACCGCATCGTGCGGCCGCGAACGATCACTGCGCGAGCCACTCACATCATCGCCGTATCCAACGCCACGCGCAATGATCTGATTGCAAGCTATGGAATAGACGGATCAACTATAACGGTAACACCTCTTGACTGCGCCGAGGAATTTAAAGATCGCCGGCATGGAGGACCGCACCGTGTACGTGATGTTATTCTGCTTTTTGGAGCCGACCACTTGAGGAAAAATGCAGAAGGGTTGCGCGAGGCCTTTCTGACTGCGCGCGCGCGATCCACTACGCTGCAAAAATATACGCTCGTACTTATAGGGCGAGGAATGACACGTGCGCGTTCGCACGCCGCTCTGCGCCATGAGGGTATTGTTCATAGGGAGCTGGTTTCTCGCCATGAACGCATCGACCTGTATCAACGAGCCGCCCTTATCGCGTTTCCGAGCTTTATGGAGGGTTTTGGTATTCCGCTTCTTGAGGCGGCACACATGCGTGTACCGATTGTATGCGCGAATCATTCAAGCATCGGCGAGGTTATCGGAATGGGCGCCTATTATGTTAATCCCTATAACACGAGGGAGCTTGCAAAGGCGCTCATTGACATTCTCACCGATACGGCGCTTGCCACTTCTCTTACGAATGATGCATACGCCGCTGCGAGTTCGTATTCTTGGGATCGGACCGCATCGATTACACGTTCAGTCTTTGAAAAAGTCTTATGAAGATTGGTATTGACGCACGGCTCTATGGCCAAGGACTTGGGTTGGGGCGCTATGTCTCAAAGCTTATTGAGCACCTCGAGCTCCATGATGATACCAACACCTATACTATTTTTTTGCGAAAGGCAAACTATGATCTCTATACGCCGCGCAATACTCGATTTAAAAAAGTTTGCGCCGATGTTCCGTGGTATTCACTGAAGGAGCAGTGGCTCTTGCCCTGGATTTTTTTCAAGGAGCGATGCGATCTCTTGCACGTGCCGCACTTCAATGTTCCGGTTCTCTATCCGGGGGCGCTGATCATTACTATTCACGATGTCATTCTTCTCAAACATAGGTTGTCCGCTACTTCTGCCGCCTCGACGCGTCATCCAGTCAGTCATTGGTTAAAATATATGGGCTTTCGAGTGGTCGTGCGCATTGCCATTGCCCGAGCAAGTCGGATTATAGTAGTATCGCAATCGGTTGCTCACGATCTCTCCGCATTTTTTCCTTCATGCAAACGCAAGCTTCGTATTGTTCGTGAGGCTGCCGATGCAATTTCCCACTCCCAGCCGCTTGTCGATCCATCGTTCGATCCCGGAAAGCAATTTTTTTTCACGGCAGGAAACGCCTATCCGCATAAAAATATATCAACGCTTCTCGAGGCTGTACGGCTAGCTTCTAGGCAGATACCAGAAATCCGGCTTATTCTGTGCGGACAGGAGGATTTTTTCCAAAAGCGGCTGATACAGGAAATAAACGACCGTGGATATGCATCGATTGCGCATCATGTCGGATGTGTTTCTGATGCAGTGCTGCGATGGCTCTATGAGCACGCTGTTGCGATCGTACTTCCATCGCTTGAAGAAGGTTTTGGATTACAGATTGTTGAAGCGTTTGTCCACTCATGTCCAGTCATCGCTTCTCGGATTCCTCCCTATGAAGAAATAGGCGGCGATGCTGTTTGTTTTGTAGATGCAAGAAAGGCATTTGAGATTGCCGGCGCCATGCAGGAGCTTCTGCGTGACAATGAGCGTCGCTGTGCTATGATACAGCGCGGTACCGTACGAGCGGGCATGTTTTCCTGGAATGCCGCAGCACACGCAACGGTTCTTGTTTATGCGGAATCTATATATGAGGCCAAAGAAACTATTGTATAATCACGGATGGTGGGCGACTGGCGTGATCGTTGGCGCTCTCTTTGCCCTCACAAACACGTGGGTCGTATGGTTTGCGCTCGCTTTGTTGATTGCGCTTATCATTGAGTCGGGAATTGTTTTTCTTTATCTTCGGGGCCGCGAACCGGGTGCAGTATGGGCTGCCACGGGCATGATCATGATCACAATTTCAAGCGCAGGCGCTCTATTGCTCTTTCTGGAGCGTACCTTGTTTAAAATACCGCTTATAGGAGTCATTGTTTTTCTTTTGTTATTTGCGCACTACACACTCCGTTCCGCGTGGCTGCATCGCGATGTTGATGTCCGCATTATGGCCCGAGACAGTATGCGCCTGCTCGCATTCGGATCAGTTTTTTTCTATGGAGCAGTATTTTTTGCAACCCTCTTTTATTTCGGTGTGGGCATTGCGCATCTTCTTCTGCCATTGCTTCTCGTTCCTTTTGGCGTGAGTATGATTCACGGATGGTTTGATCATCCCGCGATTCGGACGCGTATTGTGCATTCGGTCGGCGCCGAAATTCTTATGCTCGAGTCGCTCGTTGTTCTTCTCTTTCTTCCGGTATCATACGGATTTTCCGCGCTCGTGATTCTCCTGACCTATTTCCTCTACGACGAGTATGTTTCGCGTCCCAGCCAAGAGCATGGGGGTGCACATCAGAACGATCGAGCGATTTCTTTCGTTATCGCCGGAATTGTGATATCCTTGTTGTTAGCAGTTGCGCGTTGGCGGTAAGGCTATAATGTATGAACTATCTGCGGATCGAAAAGTCACCTATTTTTGATATGCTCCTGTTTTGGGTTTGTGTCGCGCTCGTCGCCGGCGGCGCAGGCTTTATTGGGGGCGGCATGCGCATCAATGAACAGATTACGCTTGAGCCTGCCGCGCAGACTCAAACGGTCGTACTGGAGGATCGAACCAGGGGAGCCGACGAACAGAGCGGTACTATTGACGGTATTCTCTCATCGATAGGAAGGAGCATGGTTTCACTGTATCGATGGCAGCTTCCGCAGGGAGGCGCGTTATCGTTATCATTTCCAGAAGAGTCGCAGTTCTTGGGTTTTGCGCTTGCTGTCACCAGCGATGGATGGCTGGTCACAACTGCGCCACTCAATGATCGACCAGACTCATTTACTGTGCTTACCGATCAGAATACCTATTTCCCCATAACGCAGATTGTGCAGGACGCTGTTGCCGGCTACACGTTTTTTAAGATTGAAAATTCGGACCTACGGCCCATTGAATTTTCTTCATTTACAGACCCCTTCCGTTTCGAGGATGGCTATCTTATTCGTAATCGATCGGCGATTGAACGAATGATTGTCACGCCGCCACGAATACCTGACAGTGAAACAGGACCCGATGGTATGTTAAAAACATCACGTTTGAGCAAGGTGCTCAATCCATCCGCATCATTTAAAACAGCTTGCATGCCGGTTATACGTGATGAACGTTATGTGTTTGGCTGTACGGCTGAGACCGGCGTGCGATCGTTCCGTTACTTGCAGCGATCCCTCTCTGCAATTTTAAAAAAGGGAGACCATGGACGGTCCACGCTTGATATTCCCTATAGGAATCTTGCGTCAGTACCAGCTTCGGCGTCCGCACCACAACGAACAGGTGCATTGATCGTGCTTGATTCCAAAAAAACAATTCGCATTGCCGTTGCCGGCGGTGGAATTCTCGAGCTTCGCAACGGTGATAGTATCATGAGCGTTGGAGGGGAGGCGGTTGATCAGAACAGGGATCTTGGCGAGTTGCTCGGCCAGTATGCCGTTGGGGAAACCGTTGCAATTCGCGTAATTTCCGGCGGTTTAGAAAAAGAGCATCGCATTATTCTTAACTAATATCGCTATGTCCAGCTACGATCTATTCCTTCTCGTCGCAACACTAGCGCTTGTTTTTATCGCCGCTTTTCTCTGTTGCGCGCTCTATTGGCTCATCAGAGTGCTGCGTATTTGGACGGCTCTGAGCGCGGAGTTCGAACGAAATGTCCATCAAGGTATTGACCGCTTTTATCAAGCGCTGCACGCGTTGTCATCATTTAAAGCCGTTGCCGATATCGGCATGCAAACTCTTCAGGCAGCGCTGTCGGTATACCAGCGAAAGAAGACATCCGCGCGCAGCAAACGCGCTCTGTCAAAGGAGTCCGATTCATAATGGTTTGTGATGGAGAAGGCTTTTGTTAATCTACACACCCATAGCCACTATAGCCTCCTTGATGGTCTTGCACGCATTGAGGGTCTTGTGCAACGCGCGTGCTCATTTCATATGCCAGCCGTAGCCCTGACCGATCATGGCGCGCTGTATGGCGCCATTGATTTTTATAAATCGTGTACCCGCTGTGGAATAAAGCCTATTATCGGCATTGAAACATATCTTACCCAAAAAAGCAGATTCGATCGAGGATCGCGGGAGGATGATCAGCGCAACCATCTGATTCTCCTTGCAAAAAACGAGCAGGGGTATCGGAATCTTATGAAGCTTGCGACGGCCGCTCATCTTGAGGGTTTTTACTATCGTCCGCGAATTGACTTTGATCTTCTCGGGCGCCATCACGAGGGGCTGATCGCAACATCGGCGTGTATCAATGGACCCTTGGGCGCAGCAATTCTGGAAGGAAGAGATGCGCGACCGCTGCTTCAGAGGTTCCTTGATGTATTCGAAGATGATTTTTATCTCGAATTACAGCACCACCCAAACATTCCTGAACAGGAGACGGTGAATCGGGGTTTGATTGCGCTTGCGCGTGGCGTCGGGGTTCCTCTTGTCGCAACGCTTGATTCGCATTATCTCACGCCAGATGACGCGGATGCGCATGATGTGTTGCTCTGCCTGCAGACAAAGAAAGAAAAGAGCGACAAGAATCGTATGTGCATGCTCGGCGAAGACTTTTCCTTTTCTGACGGTACGCGCTTGCGTGAAGCATTTGCCGATATTCCCGAATGCCTTGACAATACCCTTGCCATTGCTGACAAGTGCGATCTCATGATTAGCTTTGGAAAGACGATTTTGCCCCACTACGAACTTCCATGCGATGTGAGTCCCGAGTCTGCGCTGCACGGGCTTTGCGAGCGAGGATTGAAGAAGCGGTATGGCGATCATGTCACCGAACACATTCGTGAGCGCCTCGCCTACGAGCTTGAGACCATCATTGCTGCGGGCTTTTCTTCATATATGCTTATTGTTCAGGATTTTGTAAACTGGGCAAAGGGGCGTGGCATTGTTGTCGGTCCAGGACGCGGGAGCGCGGCAGGCAGTATCGTTGCTTATGTACTTGGCATCACGAACGTTGATCCGCTCGTGTATAACCTCTATTTTGAGCGATTTTTAAATCCGGAGCGTGTATCCATGCCGGATATTGATCTGGATTTTGCCGATTCCCGTCGCGACGAGGTGCTTGCGTATGCTGAAGAGAAGTACGGCAAGGATCATGTGGCGCAGATTATTACCTTTGGAACAATGGCTGCGCGCGTTTCACTGCGCGATGTTGGCAGAGTGCTTGGCAAGCCCTATTCATTCTGTGACGCTCTTGCAAAAATGATTCCCCCGCATATGACGCTTGCCGAGAGCCAGGCTGCGGTTGCGGAATTGCGAAATTATGTTTCACAAAACAGTGACGCGCGGGAAGTGATGACCATCGCGCAAAAGTTGGAGGGTGTCGCACGCCACACATCAACGCATGCGTGCGCGGTAGTGATTACCCCCAAGCCCCTGACTGATTACATTCCATGCCAACACGCTTCCCCGGACGACAAACGGGTGGTGACACAGTACGAAATGCACGCCATCGATGAGTTGGGCCTTTTAAAAATCGATTTTCTCGGGCTTTCAAACCTTACCATCTTGGAGCACGCCAAAAAAATTGTTCATCGGACACGGAAAATTGACATTGATTATGATACACTTCCCCTTGATAACGATGCAACGTTTCGCCTGCTCCAGCAGGGAAGGACGACCGGTGTTTTTCAGCTTGAGAGCAGCGGCATGAAGCGTTACTTGAAGGCATTGCAGCCAACGGAGGTGGAGGATATCATTGCTATGGTTTCGCTGTACCGGCCCGGTCCCATGGATTTGATTCCTGAATACATTGCCGGAAAAAAAGGCATAAAGAAGCCAAAATATCTTCACCCGATACTTGAACCGATTTTAGCAAAAACATATGGAATCGCGGTGTATCAGGAGCAAGTCATGCAGATGGCCCGAGACTGTGCCGGTTTTTCCTTGGGTGAAGCAGATGTATTGCGCAAAGCGGTCGCAAAAAAAATACCAAAATTACTCGCAGAACAAAAGGAGAAATTTATCGCAGGATGCATGCAGCGCGGCATGGCAAGGGAGCTCGGCCAGAAAATTTTTGAATTTATCGAACCATTTGCGGGGTATGGCTTCAATCGAAGCCATGGCACGTGTTACGCGCTCATTGCCTATCAGACGGCATACATGAAGGCGAATTTCCCCGCAGAATTTATGGCTGCCCTGCTTACGGCTGATCAGAACAATATGGATCGCATTGCCATTGAGATTGAGGAGTGCCGTCAAATGGGCATAACAGTGTTACCGCCCGATATCAACGAGAGTTTCAAATCGTTTACGGTTGTCTATGATCCTTCCGGGAAGTCGGCTACAATTCGATTTGGCCTGTTGGCGATTAAGAATGTCGGTGAGCATTGTGTGGACTCGCTTGGTGCGCAGCGGAAAGAAGGGGGGGGCTTTGCTTCGCTTCAGGATTTTCTCGAGCGTATGCCGTCAGGAGATATAAATCGCAAATCCCTGGAGAGTCTTATCCGGAGCGGTGCATTGGATCGATTTGGCGATCGCAATAGTATGATGTATAATATAGAGAGGTTGTTATCGTTTCATCGGGATGTGGTTGGCGCGCGAGTGAATCGTCAGGCGACGTTATTTGGGTTGCAGCCTCTTGCGGTTTCATTGACGCTTGAGGAAACTGAACCGCTTGACATGCACGTCAAGCTGACATGGGAGAAGGAACTGCTTGGACTCTATCTCAGCGCCCATCCGCTTCACGATATTCAACCGTTTTTTGCGAATCATGTACGCACATGCGCAGATGTGAGAGCGCTTGCCGATGGAGAGGTTGTGAGGATCTGCGGCATTGTGTCGCAGACGAAAAAAATAGTTACGAAGAAGAATGAATCTATGCTTTTTGCCAGGCTGGAAGATCTCTCGGATTCGCTTGAGATTATTGTTTTTCCTTCTATCTGGAGAGAGAGTATGGCGGCATGGCAGAATGAATCAATTCTTATCGTTGAGGGTCGTGTTTCATTGAAGGATGCGGAGACCAAGGTGATCTGTTCGCGCGCGCGCATTGTTGATTCGGCATTACTTGATACGATGCGATCCCGCGAAGAGGTTGCAATAGTGTGATATATACGACAGTCGTTCTATTTAGTCTGCGTAATTGTTAATCGGCAATATATGTTTTTTAAACAATTTGTTCACAGGCGCCAGGCGGAAGGTCATCCGCGTATGTACCGTTCGCTCGCGCTTTCTTTTTTTGGCGTTTCGGTCATTATTGCTATTATTGTTTTTTATGTTTCATTTTCATGGGCGACAATTCGGATATCGCCTCGAGTGAAGGCGTATCCCTACTCTGCCGTGCTTGTCGTGCAGGATGGAGCTGCGTCTGAGTCGGCGCTTTTTGGAAAAGTGCTCGAGCGGGAGCTCGAAGGATCGGGAACATTCACGCCCACCACAGCAGAGACGCGCGTAGGCCGCGCATCAGGCGTGATCACTGTTGTCAATAAGACAAGCAGGACACAACCGCTTCGTGCCACGACACGGTTTTTGACCCCAGATCAAATACTCTTTCGCTCTGAGTCCGCGGTAACGGTACCGGCCGGAGGTCAGATTGAGGTGCCTGTACAAGCTGACAAGGAAGGTGAACTTGGAAAGATTGACACATCGCGCTTTACGATACCTGGGCTTTGGGAGCAGACACAGTCGCTTATATACGGTGTCTCGTTTCGTGAAACAATCGGTGGCGCAACCGATGTTAAAAAAGTAACGAGTGCGGATCTTGAGCGCGCAGAGAAGGAGGTGCTCCGGAAGCTTGAAGAAAAATTTGCTCTCATGCTTGATGCTGAGAAGCCATCTTTTGTGGCGCCGAGTGTCGGATCAGTGTACCGCGCTGACGTTCTTACGCGAACCGCGAGTCATTCCGTTGGACAGGAAGCAGACGAGCTTTCTCTGCGCCTGAAGGTGCGATTTACCGCGGTACTCTTTGACGAGCAACAGATACTGCAGCGCCTCGCACAGCGCATGCGGGCGGAACTTTCGGCAGGATATGAGTTAATGCCAATTGGCGCCGATCGATATACAGGGACAATGAGCTCAGTCAATAAAGAGCAAAAAAGTGTTACGCTTCAGATGGACGTACAGGGATCAAAGCTGCGGACTGATGATATTCAACCCTATCATACGCGCGATCTTGCGGGCCTGAAAAAAGACGCCATCATTGAGTATTTTCGCGGATATGACGACATTAAGGATGTATCGGTTTCATTCTATCCCTTTTGGGTTACGCGCGCACCCTTGCTGGTTGATCATATAAAGATCGTCGTCGATAAATCAGCGCAATAAATCGACGCACGCAGTTGGCGCATTTCTTCGTTACCGCCTCCGTCTACTGGCCACCGTACCATCAAAGTACGCCTTACTCCGTTCCTCGGCGGTGCCTTGAACTGCATCCAACTGCCTGCGCCGTATGTTAATAACTGTACTATCATAGATAGATGGGCCGTTGTTTTTTTTTATTGCCGCGCTATACTATGGCAATACTCTTAGAATATGTTTTATGGAAGAATCTCTTGAAGGCATACGACATTCTCTTGCGCACTTGCTCGCCGCAGCCGTTCTCAAGCGCTACCCGGACGCAAAGCCGACTATCGGTCCCGCGATTGAAAACGGGTTTTATTATGATTTTGATTTCACAGAGAGTCCATCGGTCGATGATTTGCCAACTATTGAGGCGGAAATGAAAAAAATACTAAAGGGATGGCGGACGGTTGAATCGAGGAAGGTCTCTTCGGATGAGGCGCGGACGATATTTGCGGATAATAGGTACAAGCTTGAGTTGATCGATGACATTGTCAGCAGGGGCGAAGATATCACGCTCTATACATGGGGAGACTTTCAGGATTTGTGTCGAGGGGGTCACGTTGTTGATGCGCAGAAGATTGATCCTGAATCGTTCAAGCTTGTGAAAGTGGCTGGCGCCTACTGGCGCGGTGATGAAAAGAATCCAATGCTCACGCGCATCTATGGTCTTGCATTTGCCACAAAGGAGGAGCTTGACGCGCATCTTATTATGCTTGAGGAGGCAGAAAAGCGCGATCACAGGAAGCTTGGTAAGGAGCTGGATTTGTTCACGTTTTCCGATCTTGTGGGACCGGGCCTACCGCTCTGGACTGCTCGAGGCACATTGCTCCGCAATCTTCTGGATGACTATATCTGGCAATTGCGAAAAAAGCGTGGATATGAGCAAGTCACGATTCCGCATATTACCAAGCGGGCACTCTATGAAACGAGCGGCCATTGGGAGAAGTTTCAAAACGATTTGTTCAAAGTAAGCACGCGCGAGGAGCACGAGTTTGCGATGAAGCCGATGAACTGTCCGCACCATACGCAGATTTTTGCCAGAAAACCGCATAGTTATCGCGACATGCCCCAGCGGTATGCCGAGACAACCATGGTGTATCGTGATGAGCAGAGCGGGGAACTTCATGGTCTTTCTCGCGTGCTGTGCATTACCCAGGACGATGCCCACGTTTTTTGCCGTGGATCGCAGATAAAGGAAGAGGCGCTGAAAATTTGGGATATTATTGACACATTCTACACGACAGTAGGCTTTGGCGCGCTCCGTGCTCGGCTTTCACTCCACAACCCTGCCGAGATGGAAAAGTATCTTGGCTCCGAGGATATGTGGCTAACAATTGAGGAGGAGTTACGCGCGCTTACTCGTGAGCGGGGCGCAACAGTAGTCGAAGCAATCGGTGAGGCGGCATTTTATGGACCAAAAATTGACTTTATCGCAAAAGATTCCATTGGCCGTGAATGGCAAGTCGCCACGATCCAGCTTGACTTCAATATGCCGGAGCGCTTTGATCTTTGCTGCACCAATGAACAGGGTGAGCGCGAACGAATTTTTATGATTCATGCCGCGATCATGGGATCTATTGAACGCTTTCTTTCGATCTATATTGAACACTGCGCGGGCGTATTTCCACTGTGGCTTTCCCCGGTGCAGGTCGCAATTCTTTCCGTTGGGGAAGCCCACCATGAGGCGTCTGCAAAACTTGCCGGACAACTGAAAGAACAAGGAATTCGAGCAGAAGTTGACGAGTCAAGCGAGACTGTCGGTAAAAAAATCCGAAATGCCGAGAAGATGAAAATACCTTATATGCTCGTCATTGGCGACAAGGAGAATGATCTCACGGTGCTTTCTGTAAGAAAACGGGGATCCAAAGATACGGTGGAGCACGCCACCAACGAATTTATTACAACAGTCAGGAACCTTATTCAAGAGCGTTCGCATGAGCTTTAGGCATGGCTGGCTATTTTAAAATCACCACCTTTGGATGCCAAATGAACAAGTCGGATTCCGAGCGATTGAGTTCAATTTTGACACGAAGCGGTCTTGTATGCACGGATGATGATGAACGGGCAGATGTGTTGATCTATAACACCTGCGCCGTGCGCCAAAAAGCAGAGGATCGCGTATACGGTATTCATCGCACGTTACAGACACTAAAAGAAAATAATCCCAATCTCATCGTCGCAATCACCGGCTGTATGGCGGGACGCGACCACGATGGTAAGATTAGACAGCGTCTATCGGCAGTTGATCTGTTTTTTCCAACCGAGGAGATGATCCATCTTCCGCGAGCTTTGAGCGGTCTGAATCCATCACTGATTGATCCGTCCGGGGTGGGAGATGAGTATGATCATTATCTGAAAATTGCACCATCGTATTTGAATACATTTCAGGCGTATCTTGCGATTAGCAATGGGTGCAATAAATTTTGTACATACTGTGTGGTGCCGTATGCCCGCGGTCGTCAAAAAGATCGGCCGCTTGTTGATGTGCTTGCAGAGGCGCGCAATCTTGCCAGTTCTGGTGTCTTTGAGATAACGCTTCTCGGGCAGTGCGTTAATTTGTATAATCCGCCCGACAAGGAACATTTTTCAAAAGATAATTCCTTTGATAATTCAAAAAATGGCTTCGCGGCGCTCATGTGGGAGATAAATCAGATTGCAGGAATAGAGAGGATTCATTTTACCGCTCCGCACCCGCAGTATATGGATGAGCAGACCGTCGCGGCCCTTACCATGCCAAAAAATATCAATTATCTTCATCTGCCCGTGCAGGCAGGAAGTAATGTGGTATTGAAGCGCATGAATCGTCATTATACGCGAGAGTATTACATTGATAAAATTCAAGAGATCAGAGCGTCAAAGCCTGGCATCGCAATCGGCACCGATATTATTGTCGGTTTCTGTGGTGAAACTGAGGGAGATTTTGAACAGACAATGGATTTGTATCGGGAGTGCGATTTTGACATCGCATACACCGCGCAATATTCAGTTCGTTCCGGTACCGCCGGTGCGCGAATGTATAAAGACGATGTTCCACGTCAGGAGAAGAAGCGGCGATGGAATGTGTTGCAGAAGTTGATGGAGGAAACTGCGCTTCGCAAGAATCAAGCATATGTCGGCCGTACAGTATCGGTTTTGGTTGAGTCGTGCGAAAAAGATCTCTGCAGTGGCAACTCACGTGAGATGAAACGCGTGCTCTTTCGAGGCGATGAATCGCTTGTCGGTACAATACAAAACGTCACCATTGACCGCGCTGTTGAATGGATATTATATGGAAGCAGAATCAAGAATTAAGAATCAAGAATTAAGAATTGAGACACCTGTGATAGCGATCATTGGGCCGACGTCATCGGGGAAGTCGGATCTCGCTATTAAACTTGCAAAAAAGTTTAACGGCGTGATTATTTCTGCTGACTCACGCCAGATATACAGGGGGCTCGATATATGTACTGGAAAAATCACAAAGAAGGAGCAGAAAATGGTTAAACACCATTGCCTTGATATTGTCGCGCCGCCAAAGCGGTGGAGGGGCGGTGTACAGCCCTTTACGCTTGCAGATTATAGAACATGCGCTGATCGCGCGATTCAGGACATTCGCAGCAGGGGGCATGTGCCATTTATTGTCGGCGGCACCCATCTGTATGTTCGGGCGGTTCTCTACGATTATGATATTCCGAGTGTACCACCCAACCATGAATACAGAATGAGGCTGGAGAAAAAGTCACTTGCCGCGCTCCAGCGACAATTATACAAAATTGATCCTGCGATGCGGGTATGGAAAGATCGCGATAATAAACGGCGTGTTTTGCGTGCGCTGGAAATTTATCGTGCAACAAAGAGGAAGCCGTCGTTGGTGTATTCAAACCCTACGCTTCGTCCACGATACAACGCGCTTCAACTTTGCGTTGACGTTCCGCGAGAGACGCTTTATAAACGAATTGACAAGCGGGTTGATGATCGGATAAAAGGGGGGATGATTCGTGAGGTGGAGCGACTGCGAGAAAGGGGTGTGTCCAAACAATGGCTCAGGAGCTTAGGTCTTGAGTGTCGATTTATTTCAAACTATCTTGATGGAAAAAAAACAAAAAAACGGAAGGATGATATGATCGAGCGGCTCAAATTTGCCATTCATCACTATGCGCGTCGCCAACTCACCTGGTATCGAAAGCAAAATGACATTACATACGTAACGTCATATTCGTCTGCTCAAAACAATATTAAGCTGTTTCTCACATCAATAGGGACTGGATCCCCCAGGCCTAAAGGCCGGGCAAGCTACCCTTCGGCGGGATGACAGCTGATCAAATGACTTCCGCTTGATAGCACTCAACGCAATACACGATCTCCGGGCGGTTGGGTGCGAATGTCGTACGAATATCCTTAGAACACTTTACACACGAACGCTCAAAGAGCTTCATCGGTCCACGTCGCTTAATCCTATCAACATGTCGGCAGCTAAAGCATTGCCGAGGAATTGGAAGCGACATATTTTGATAAAATGCCAATTCTTTCGGTGTAATCTTATAATTTCGCTTGCAGTCAAGGCATGCAAGGACATCCTTCGTGATTGTACTGGTAACCTGCACGATGTGGTCGGGGATAGATTCGGGAGCAAGCGTTTCTGCACCCACTGTCATCGGTAGCTTATCCTGCCATCGATACCCTTGAGCAAGCGCTTCCTCCTTGGTCAGGGGCATGTAGTCCTGCGCCACGGCTTCATTGTAGGAAAAAGGTGCAATAACGGGCGGAAAAAACAATCCATACTCACCGTCACGTTTCAACTCATCAATGATTTTCTCGCGAAGTGCGTGATACTCTTTTTCACTGTACTCTCTGTTAAGAATACAGTATTTTCCCTTCTTTAGTCCGTCACAGCCAAAGCAGTATTCAGACGCATGGGTAAAAAAACAATACTCGCAATCATGGCCATTCTCTACCCAATACGATCCGATGACACGATTGGCATATCCGGTAGCTGCGCAGTCAAGAAGCAGTTCGCTTCCATATCCATAGCCAAGCGTATCGTAGGAATCCTTGATATTCTTGGACGCGAACATGTACTTGCAGTTCTCTCCTTCGGTAATCTCATAACAATCGCGCAGGGCCGTTGATGAGAAGAGGTAATCGCCGGTGCAGTCCTCTGACTTCATGTTGTTATTTTCTCGATGAGGAAATTGAAGGGCAAATTCCTCAAATTTTTTCCGCATTTCATTCAACTTCTGACAGCTTCCCTTAACTTCAGCAAGGCGCTTCTCATATTCATTCTTTGTCAGCTCCTCATTAAACCAGTGATAGCTCTTGTGGCGGAGGTTGACACAGCCAAAGCAGTTGATGCAGTCAGTACAGCTTAACAAGAACCACGAATCAACGCAGTTGGTCACATTATGTCCAAATATAACGCCCGATGACTGATGAACATTCACTGCTTCATAGCAGCGCTCCATATCAATGCCAAAATATGCGTCAACCGTATCGCGACAGCGCATCAAGCCGCGAGAGTACATCGTATCCTCACAATAACTCGTATTGAAGAGGAGGTAACAATTTTTGTTATTCGCGGCGGTATTGGTGTAGTCGCTATTTATATTATTGCTGCCGCCGGTAATGCCCAACGCTTTTTTGGGGACACGTTTTAAGAGTTCGTCCATCTGTTCAAAGAATGGCCGATGAGAGTCATACGGGGTCCCATATTGAAAAGCATCCCAGTCGTCGGCATCAAAGCAGTCAAGACAGTAGACTGTATAGGGCGACTCCTCGTGGTAGACAGAGATAATGCTCTTCTTGCACTTATCGCATGGGCGGCTATAGAGAATCCGCTCATTACGAAACTGCGCCCTGCGCTTAAAGCGGCAGTCAGGACACAACCGCGGTACGGGAACGCTCATTTTTTCGTAAAACTCAAGGTCCTCCGGTTCAATTGAGTATAACCTGTTACAATTTTTGCATGTCATTTGCTGAGCTGTCATAGAGACTGGATCCCGTCCGGAGTTTACCCCGAGTACTCCCGAGGGGCCGGGATGACAAATAAGGGCGTTGAAAACTAGCTAAGGATTTTTTTGAGCTCGTCCCTAATAAGCTCCGGCTGGCCCTTGCCTTTTAGCTCTTTCATCACCTGGCCGACGAGGAACATGATTGCGTTTTCTTTGCCCGCTTTGTAGTTTGCGACAGCGTCGGGGTTGGCGTCTACAATCTTCTGCGCCGTCTGTCCAATCAGTCCGGAGTCAGAAACCTGCTCGAGGCCCTGCTCCTTAATCATCTGCGCAGGATCAATGGCAGTCTTTAGCGAGTGCTCAAGTATCTCCTGTGCAGTTGTACTATTGATTTTGTCCTCTGCAATATACGCAATCAGCTGAGCCATATTTTCTGGCGTGAGCTTAGACTGGTCAATATACTGACCGGTTGATGCGAGAAGGCCCTGCAGCTTATTCACGGTCCACGCGGAAAGAAGCTTGTATGATTTTTCCTTAAACGCGTCATCGCAGCCAGAGAGGGCACAGAGCCATGCATCAAGTTCCGAACAGGCATTTTCAAAAAAAGATGCGAGCGCTCGATCATCGACAAGAATGCGCGCGTCATCCAACGATATGCCATATGTGCTAATCAGCCGCTGGCGCTTCTGTTGCGGCAATTCCGGCAACTCCGCGCGAATTTCATCAATTGCCTCATGCGAAAAGCGTAGGGGCGGAAGATCGGGTTCCGGGAAATAGCGATAATCATGCGCCTCCTCCTTCCATCGCTGAACAATGGTTTTTTGATTTTGCTCATCCCAGCCCACGGTAATCTTGTAATTTCGCGTACGCACCTCGCCTCCCGCAGTCCACTCCTCCCTCAAGCGATTCCTTTCATACTCCAGCGCCCGCTCGACCGCGCGGAATGAGTTGAGGTTCTTTATTTCCGAAATTGCGCTTGATACCTCGGCGCCATCTTCTGTAGTTTGGATAGAAATATTCGCATCACAGCGAAGATGACCCTTTTCCATGTCAGCAGACGATATATCAAGATAACGCGCAAGAAGGCGCAGTTCTTGCAAAAATATTTTCGCCTCAAGCGGTGTTTTAAAGTCCGGTTCAGTGACAATCTCTGCAAGGGGGGTTCCCGCACGATTAAAATCAACAAGGCTTACATCCGAGCCCGGCGCGTGCAGAAGCTTTGCCGCATCTTCCTCAAGATGAAGACGCCGAATGCGAATACGCGCGGTCGAGCGGGGGACATCACCCGGAATAGCAATGTCAACATACCCGTGAATGCCCAAGGGCTGATCATATTGTGAAATTTGATATCCCTTTGGGAGATCTGGATAAAAGTAATTTTTGCGGTCAAACTTGCTTTCCTCGTTGATGGTACAGTTGAGGGCTAGTGACGCCTTTGCGCCCATGCGTACTGCCGCAGCATTCATAACCGGGAGGGTACCCGGATGGCCCATGCAAACAGGACAGACGGTTGTGTTTGGCGATTCATTTTCACCCGCATTGGAGCAGCGACAAAACATTTTGCTTGCCGTCTTCAGCTGAACATGAATTTCAAGTCCAATGGTATATTCAAATGGCAGATTGGATGCCATAAAAAGCATGCGGTTAGACAGTAATGCGGATGCCGGGGCCCATGGTCGTAGCAATGGTGATACCCCTTATATAGCTTCCTTTCACGGCTGCGGGCCTGCTCTTTCGAAGAGTCTCAATAAACGCAGTATAGTTTTCTAGCAATTTTTCGATATCGAACGAGCGTCTGCCAATCACCTGGTGGACAATACCGGAATCATCGTTTTTGAATGTTACTTTTCCGGCTTTGACTGCCGCAATTGCATCCTTTATGTTTTGCGTGACAGTATCATTTTTCGGGGAGGGCATTAGTCCTTTTGGTCCAAGCACTTTTGCAACACCGGCAAGATTTTTCATAATGTCGGGGGTCGCAATTGCGATATCAAAATCACATCGACCAGTTGTTTTAATCTCCGCAATCAATTCCGGTCCGCCGACAATATCCGCACCCGCTTCACTGGCCTCGGTTGCCTTCTCTCCTTCGGCAAAAACAGCGACCCTCTTGGTTTTTCCGGTACCATGAGGAAGTGTCACGCTCGCACGAATAATTTGATCGCCCTTCTTGGGGTCAATACCCGTGCGAACATGAACCTCGATCGACGCATCAAAATTTTCATACGAGAGCTTTTGGGCGAGTTCTAATGCCTCGCGAGGCTGGTACGCGGTGTTTTTTAAATCAAGCGATGCAAGCTTTGATTGAAATGGTGCTGACTGCTTTCTCATAGTAGTGTGGTTTTTGCGAGAAATGCTCTCTCCCACATAATTTATGACTTACGATTTGTGATTTATACGTTATTTGATAATCTGAAATTTGCAATCATCAATCTGAAATCTCAACTCCCATTTGGCGGGCCGTGCCCGCAATGGTCCTCATCGCCGCCTCAATGCTGTTTGCTGAAAGGTCGGCGGCCTTTTTTTCTGCAATTTCTACAAGTTGCGCCTTTGTCAGCTTGCCGATTTTCTCCGTGAGCGCCTTACCCGAACCCTTTGGGATGCCCGCCGCCTTCTTGATCAGCGCTGAAGCGGGGGGCGTCTTGAGAATAAAGTCATAGGTTCTGTCCTCATAGACAGTAATGACAACCGGTGTAATATCATCGCCCAATTTCTGTGTAGCCGCGTTAAACTTTTGACAAAATTCAGCAATGTTGAGTCCATGCTGTCCCAGCGCAGGTCCGACCGGCGGTGCGGGATTTGCTTTTCCTGCAGGAATCTGGAGTTTTATGAGTGCTTTTACTTTTTTTGCCATACGAATAGGTTAGAAGGTTAGAAGGTTAGAAGGTTAGAAGGTGATCCTTCGACTTGATGACGAACATTTAGATTTTTTTAACCTGGAGAAAGTCAAGTTCAACCGGCGTTTCCCGTCCGAACATTGTCACCGACACCTTAACCTTTCCACGATCGCTGTCAACGTCCGTAACCTTTCCTTCAAAGTTCTTAAAGGGTCCGTCGATGATTTGGACTGTGGTCTGGAGAGGGAGGTCGACATCATACTTTGGCTCCTCAACGCCCATGCGTTTCAGCAGATGCTCAACCTCGTCGTCGGTTACCGGAGATGGTGTTGTGCCGCTGCCGATGAAGCCGGTAACGTGAGGGGTGTTTCGTACGACATACCATGACTCATCGGTTACAATCATTTGAACAAGCACATAGCCCGGGAAAATTTTTTCCTTTACTGTTCGACGTTTTCCGTTTTTAATTTTAATCTTCGTCTCGGTTGGAATGAGGACATTAAAGATTTTCTCTTCCATGTCCATTGATTCAATGCGTTGTTTGAGGTTGCGCACCACCGTCTCCTCATAGCCGGAATTTGTGTGAATTGCGTACCAACGAACGCCGTGATGTTCTATTTGTTTTGGCATGGCCTACGAATTATCCGGCGGCGCCGGACTAACGAATAAGTACCTTTTCAAGAATAAAGGCAAAAATCATGTCAAGAACTCCAAGGAATAATGCAATCAGCACTGAAAAAACAATAACAAGGATTGTGTGCATGATCACCTGGCGGCGATTTGGCCAGACTACATTTCGCATCTCGTTGTAGGAGTCTCTCAGGTACTTTGTTGCCGCCTGGGCGCCAGCTTTAACTGCAGACATAGACGAAAGGGCGATGAATAGATGGAATTCCAGTAATTAAAAAAGACCCCGTGGCCTTTATATAGTAGTAAGATAGCACGCCCTTTATGGTTGTCAAGACATCTATGAGACTGGTGAAAAATATCACGTATTAGTTTCTTCCGGCTCATTTCCAGCCAATTTCGCCCCAAAAATGCGCTGAACTCGTCTGAATACTATATGTCGATATTCTTTGCTGATTTTGCGTGGACTTGAATGAAGTGCCTGCGCGGTTCGACTGTCGCGCCCATAAGAATATCGAACATTTCATCGGCCTTTTGCGCGTCTTCAACGGTGATTTGCTTCATGATGCGCGTTTGAGGATTCATCGTTGTCTCCCACAACTGATCTGGGTTCATCTCTCCAAGACCCTTAAAGCGTTGAATCGAAAGTTTGGGGCCATCAGTTGATTCATCGCCGTCCGTTATCTGATCGTCAGTTTGAGATTTTATTCCCTTTTTTTCTTTTTTTCGCGCATCGAAATCATGCGCCAACTTTTTTTTGACATTCTCAAGTTCCGTGTCACTAAAGGCGTAATGCACGGCCTTGCCGACCTGAACGCGATAAAGCGGCGGTTGAGCGATATAGATGTGGCCCCTTAAAATAAGCTCGGAAAAATAACGATAGAAGAGAGTTAAAAGAAGCGTCCGGATGTGCGAACCGTCAACATCCGCGTCTGTCATAATCACGACACGATGGTAACGCAGATTGTTAACATCGAACTGATCGCCAATATTGGTCCCAAGCGCGATTATCAAAGATTTGATTTCAGTGAATGAGAGTATCTTGTCCAGGCGCGAGCGTTCGACGTTCAAAATTTTACCCCTGAGCGGCAAGATTGCCTGGGTCCGCCGATCGCGCGCCATCTTGCTTGAGCCGCCAGCAGAATCACCTTCGACCAAAAAAAGTTCTGATTCGCTCGCATTGCGGGATGTGCAGTCAGCAAGCTTTCCCGGGAGGGTGAGCCCTTCAAGAGCGCCCTTTCGCAGGACGCTATCGCGCGCTGTTCGCGCGGCAATACGGGCGCGTGACGCGAGGATGCATTTCGAGAGTATGGCGTCAGCCACTTTCGGGTTTTCTTCAAGGAAGATGTTAAAACTCTCACCAAAAATAGCGTCAACTGCGGTGCGCGCCTCGACGTTGCCTAATTTTGATTTGGTTTGCCCCTCAAATTGCGGCTCGGGAAGCTTGATGCTCAATACTGCCGTGAGGCCCTCGCGAACGTCCTCGCCGGTGAGATTTTCGTCCTTTTCGCGAAGGTAATTTTTTGTCCGCGCAAAGGTGTTGAGCGTGCGTGTGAGAGCCGTGCGAAAACCTACAACATGCATGCCGCCCTCGGGGTTGAGAATATTGTTCGTAAAAGCATAGACGCTCTCTTTAAAGTCATCGGTATACTGGAGTGCAACCTCAACCATGATTGTGTCGTCGAATGTCTTATCAACATGGAAGACCATGTCATGCTTTGCCTCTTTTGCCCGATTGAGGTGCCGAACATAGGAGCCGATACCTCCCTCGAAGTAAAAAACATAGGGCACGCCGTCACCCTGCTGATCGTCGCGAAGCGTTATTTTTACCGCCTTGGTGAGATAGGCATGCTGGCGAAGGCGATCGATAATCGTATCCCAGCTGTACTCGGTTACAGAAAAAATCGTCGGGTCGGCCTTGAACGTTACGGTTGTTCCGCTTCCCGATGCCTTTCCGACTCCTTTTAGCTTATACAGAGGCTTTCCAATCTTGTACTCCTGTTGATATGCTTTCCCGTTTTGATGTACTTCTATTTTAAGATAACCGGAGAGAGCGTTGACAACCGAGATGCCCACACCATGAAGGCCACCCGATACTTTATAGGCGCCCTGGCCGAATTTACCACCGGCATGGAGCTTTGTTAGCACCGTTTCTACCGCTGAGACGCCGGTCTGCTTGTGAATCTCTACAGGAATTCCGCGACCGTTATCACTTACGCGCACCATGCCGTCGGGAAGAAGGGTGACCGTAACATCATTACAGAATCCCGCCATGGCTTCGTCGATAGAGTTGTCAACAACTTCCCATATGAGGTGGTGGAGACCGAGTTCGGCAGTATTTCCGATATACATGCCGGGACGTTTTCGTACCGCCTCAAGACCCTCCAGAACGGTGATCTTCGATTGGCCGTAATCATCTGATTTTCCTTTATTTTTCAATACTTTTGCAGACATATTTCATTGAATTGCTAAAATAAAACAAGCACCTGTACACAGGCGAACCATTATATCAGTATAGCACAAATTTGTTTATTTGAACAGGGGAAAAAGGCAAAAGGAAAGAACTGCGTACCGCATGGGCAAACGAACGTGAATATGTTATTTCATGACAGCGACTAATCTGCTATACTGTTCCTGTATGAACATAAACGATCAACACGCGCTCAGCGATAAAGAGCTAAAAAAAAGCTATTGGCTTGTAGTCCATGCGGGCGATATTCGCATGTGGTCAACGCGGGTTGGTGCCGGCGCAGTTATTATAATTGTGCTGATCGCCATAATATCGCTTGCCTCTGCGGTCATTGGCCAGTTTACTCGAGCCGAATATGTCGTTTCCCCACTTCTCGCAAACGCGAATAGAGCGCTTCCGATGGTTGTGCTTGATGTGCCACGCATTGTCAGCAGCGGCGCGATTGATAGGGGCAGCGGCATATATGATTTGTATGCGGTTGTTGAGAATAGCCATGCGAGGTGGCGAGCAGACATTGAAGTAATTTTTACTGTCGGTGGAAGCGACCAGCTTCCGGTGCGAACGTTCGTCTTTCCTGGCGACAAGAAGTATGTGCTGCTCTATGGCATTGCAAGCGTTCCATCACAACTCACCGAAGCGCGTGTTGAGCACACGGCGTGGAAGCGCCTTACGGATGATGAGCGCGCTCGAGCGAATGAACGCAAGAGCATACGCATATCGGGCTTTAATTATGAATCGGGGAGAACAGCAGGCGGAGAGATTCTTACGGGTTCGCGAGCGCGCTTTGTGCTTGAGAACACAGGCGTCTATGATTTTTTTGATTTTCCTCTTCAGGTTATTCTGATGCACGGATCATCACCAGTTGCCGCCGGGACGATTCCCGTATTTTCCCTCCGCAGAAATCAAAAACTTCCGCTCGAAGCGCGATGGGACTATATTTTTGCCGCAAACGAGTATGATATTATCCCTGACATAGATTTGTTTGAGGGTCGATCGATGCGCCCGGCGTTATAATAGCTATGCTAGCCAAATTAAAATCGTTTGACTGGATGCTCGTTGTCGCGCTTGGCGGTATTGTTCTGTTCGGCCTTACGGCGCTATATAGTATCGGACTTGGACGGCCGGATGCAGGCTATCTTGAACGACAGGCGACAGCACTGTCCATAGGTCTCGTGTTGATGGTCATTGTTTCCCTTGTCAACTATCGTACGGTAAAAAATTTCACGATACCCTTGTATATCGCAACGGTCATTGTGTTGGCGGCGGTACTTTTTTTTGGCGAAAAGGTTCGCGGAACTCGGGGTTGGTTTTTTGTTGGATCATTCGGCTTCCAGCCCGTTGAGCTTGCTAAACCCGTGTTGATTCTTGCGCTTGCGCGCTATTTTTCCGTGTGGACGCGCCAGGTTGGACGCATACGGACGTTTTTGGTGAGCGCAGCAATAATCGCGCTCCCCGTTGGTTTGATTTTGCTGCAGCCCGATTTTGGAAGCGCGGTCATTGTTTTTGCTATTTGGTTTTCCATGGTTATCGCGCGCGGGATTCCTAAACGGCTTCTTCTTTCGCTTGCGGTACTCTGTGCAGTCGGCATGATGGGGGCATGGCTTTTCCTTTTTCAAGATTATCAAAAGGAGCGAATTCAATCATTTCTATTTCCTCGAAGCGATACATCCGGCGCGGGATATAATGTTCGACAGGCGCTTATCGCAATTGGCGGGGGGCAGGTACTCGGCGCAGGGATAGGCGCAGGCTCTGGAAGTCAGCTTCGCTTTTTGCCGGAGGCCCAGACAGACTTTATCTTCGCTGTCATAGCCGAGGAGCTTGGTTTCGTTGGCGTGCTATCACTTCTTCTTTTGTGGACGCTTCTGTTTTATCGGCTGGTGAGTATCCTTCGCAAAACAACGGACGACTTTGCCGCCTTTATTGTATTTGGATCTCTTATTATTTTTTTTATGCAATTCGTTATTACCGTTGGTGGAAACCTCGGCCTCATACCCATCACAGGATTGGTGCTGCCTTTTATCAGTTATGGGGGGAGCGCGCTTGTGGCTTCATTCACATTGGTTGGTCTCATCCAAAGCATTCGCATCCATTCCGCATGAACCCGCTGGCGCAGAGTTGACAAGAACGGAAACGTAAATTAGTATTGCTTCATATCTTATATCATAGTCTATGCAAGAACACAGCTATATACTTCAAGCACAGGTGCGAGACCTCCTTGGAAAGAAGGCGCAATCACTACGTAGCAATGCGCAGATACCCGCTGTCGTATACGGACCCGGTGTCGACAATCAAAACCTGACACTTGATGCGCGTTCATTTGAAAAGGTTTACCGCGCTGCGGGAGAGAGCAGCCTTGTTCAGCTGGTCATCGGAGCCGTGGATGCGACCACTGTTCTCATCCATGATGTCGCGCGCGAGCCGCTGACAGGTCGAGTCATTCATGTCGATCTGTATCGCGTTAATATGGCTGAAAAGCTGACGACACATATTCCGTTACATTTCACCAATGAATCGCGCGCCGTAAAGGAACTGGGAGGTATTCTGATTAAAAATATGTCAGAAATCGAAGTGCGCTGTCTTCCAAAAAATCTCGTTCCGGAAATCGATGTGAGTCTGGAGCCGCTGACGGAACTCGAATCGAGCATTAAAATTAAAGATGTTGTGTTGCCGGTTGGCATCGAAGCAAGCAGTCACCACGCTCCGGACGATATTATTGTGATTGTGACCCCGCCAGTCTCTGAGGATGAACTCCGCAAAATGGATGAACAGGGTGCGGTGAGCGCACCGGCAGAAATAGCAAAATCAGAGGAAAAAGGAAAAAAGACCGAGGAATAACGCGTAGCGCTAATATGTCAAAGAAGATCGTTGTTGGAATCGCGGGAAAACTTGCATCGGGAAAGGGAACGGTGACGGGATACATTCTGCGGCAGTACGCCGCCGAAAAGACACGATCCTCCGATTCGCTGCGCGCAGCGCTTGATATTTTTGATATTCCTCAATCGAGGGAGAACCTTGATTCACTATCGACATTTTTGCGCTCCACCTATGGTGAAGACACCATTGCGCGTGCGGTTGCCCGCGTGTTGAGACAGTCGGACGCATCCGTCGCCATCTTTGATGGTATGCGCCGGTTGGTTGACATTGAGACTATTCGCACATTTGAACACGCTCTGTTCATATACGTTGAAGCGGATCAAAAAATCCGCTATGAGCGGTGTCGCCAGCGCAATGAAAATGTTGGTGATGACACAATGTCATTCGAGGTATTCCAGCAAAAAGACAACGAAGAACCACAACAGCAAATCGAAGCGCTTCGCGAATATGCTGATATTGTGATAGACAACAATGGAACATGGGATGAACTCATGGCGAAGATCGTTGAGCGTGTCGATGCGGTTATTCAAAAAATGATCGCGCCTCAATAAGCCGCTATGCTGCTGACATTCGCTTATGTCAATTGAAATCATTGCGCTTGCCGGTCGCATTGCATCGGGCAAATCAAAGGCAGCGGAACTTCTTGCGGCGGAGTTTGATGCGGAGCATATTGAATACTCCTCATTTATCTATCGCGCAATGGATCTGTTTGACATTGAGCACACCCGACAAAATATCGAAAAAATGTCTTATCTCTTGCGCCACGCGCTCGCACCCGATATCTTGTGCCGCGCAGTCCTCAAGCGGCTGCGCGAAACACGCAAGCGGTGGGTTGTGTTGAGTACGATTCGCCGCGCGGCGGATCTTGACGGCATCAAGGAACGATATCCGGTCCATCTTTGGTATGTTGATGCGGACCAGCATACTCGATACCGGCGCCATGTATCATCAGCCCGAAAGGTGGGGGATGTTGATATGACATTTACGGAGTTTCAAGAGATTGAAAACAATGAAGTTCAGCGCACCATCCCTTTGCTGAAAGGCAACGCTGAGGTGATTATTGAAAACAACAGCGATTACGAGATGTTTCTCAATCTCATTCGATCTCACGCATCAAATCTCATCAAGGCATCTGAATCATGATCACGCGGTCACGCGCGCAATCATCTTTCATAATGGTCACCTCCCCGGTTGGGAGGTATTTTTTTGCAAGGGCGGTGACTGACTCGCCCTGCAGAGCTCCTATTTCCAGAAAAATCGCGGCGCCCGATCGCAGATGGCGATGCGCGCGCTGAAAAAGTTTTTCAAAAAAGAGGAGTCCATCAGTGCCGCCAAGAAGCGCTATTTGCGGCTCGTATGAAAGTTCAGGACAGTCGGCGCGTGCGGCGGAAAGTTCATGCGCCGACAGATAGGGGAGATTGGCAACGACAAGATCATACTGAAATTCCTTCGTGAGTTGCTGCCACATATCGGAACGCTTGAATGTTATTTTTTCAAGCAAGCCCATTGTTTTAGCATTTTCTTTTGCAACCTCAATCGCGCGCTTTACGCGATCAATCCCCATGACATATATTAATTGCGGACAGTTTTTCACTATACTCAAGAGCACGCATCCGCTTCCGATGCCTAGCTCCACGATGGATTGTTTGTAGGGATGCGCCCTGCAGTAATCAATGACCGCCTGTACTAAAAGTTCTGTCTCCGGGCGGGGGATAAGCGTGTATTTGTTAACGATAAAATCAATTCCAAAAAATTCCTTATGGCCAAGGACATATGCAAGTGGCACGCGGCGGAGGCGCTTTTGCACGAATTGCTCAATTAGCTTCGCTTTGGTAGTGGCAACATCCTCATCTCCATGAGCGAGCAGAAAAACACGATCCACGCCAAGCGCATGAGCGATGATGAGTTCGGCGTCAAGCTGCCAAGAATCAATATCCGCCAGTGAAAGGCGCGCAGCAACAGATGTGAGATGGGATGTGATTGTCATGGCGCTAGTATCCTTTCACCGTCGTGTCAACTTCGGGATCTTGCGAGATGTTACTGCCGGTTGTCCCTCGCTGTCCCTTGTATTTGCCTTCATACGGCTTTTCAACTTCTTGGTCCATCGAATAGAAGACAAGTTGGCAGAGCCGACGCCCCGCATCGATGCGGATCGGTAAGGAGTTTGCATTATACAGCTCGAGGGTAATAGTGCCATCAAATCCGGGATCGATCCAACCTGCGTTCTGGATAAAGAGTCCAAGTCGTCCTATAGAGCTTCGTCCTTCAACCGCAGCGGTGAGAAATGGCGGAACTTTGACATATTCCACAGTCGTCGCAAGCACGAATGTATGTGCGGGTACCGTTATGGATTCGGCGCTCAACTCCCGATATGCCAAGGGCTCATCCATTTTTATAACATCCATGCTATTGCAGTCAACGATAAGAAAATGATTGCCAATACAGAGATCCACCGATGCGCCCCTGACTGCGTACTCCGATAGCGGATCGACAACAATTGTTCCATCGCTCAAGTATTTTTTCAATGTTCTGTCTGAAAGAACCATACGAAATTTCAAATTTCAAATTTCAAATTACGATCTGCTTTTCTGAGCGCAGTAATCATACGTCCAATATCACCGTTCATCATAGTACCGATCGCGTGCCAGCTTTGCTTAATCCGATGATCAGTAATGCGATCCTGGGGAAAATTATAGGTGCGAATTTTTTCAGAGCGGTCACCGGTACCGACCATGCCTTTTCGCTGAGATGCGCGATCGCTGCGCACGCGCTCCTCCTCAGCCACAAGAAGGCGCGAACGAAGAACAATCATCGCCCGCTCCCTGTTTTGCTGTTGGCTCCGCTCGTCCTGACACGAAACTACAATACCTGTTGGAACATGCGTCATCCGTACGGCGGAGTACGTGGTGTTAACCGATTGCCCTCCGGCGCCACTTGCGCAAAACGTATCAACTCGAATATCCTTTGGATCCAGCGTAATATCGACCTCCTCAGCCTCTGGCAGGACCGCAACCGTAACAGTCGATGTGTGGACGCGACCACTTTTTTCTGTTTCAGGCACTCGCTGGACCCTATGAACGCCTGCTTCGTACTTTAAATCTCGATACACACGTTCACCCGATATTTGGGCAATAACTTCCTTCAGCCCGCCCAGCTCCGATCGGCTCATACTGATAAGGGAGATGTGCCATCCGCGAGATTCGCTGTACAGAGTATACATCCTAAAGAGCTCTGCGGCAAATAGCGCAGACTCGTCTCCGCCAGCTCCTGCGCGAATTTCTAAAATGATGTTTTTTGTGTCATACGGATCGTGTGAATGAAAAAATTCATTGATTTCCTCTTCAAGGCTCGGCAGTTGCCGCTCAAGTGATTCTTTCTCGCTTCGCGCAAGCACACAGAGCTCCGCATCATCACATGTGCGTAGAAGTTCTTCGGTTTCAAGACTGCGCCCGACGATATTCCTGTAGCTGGCGATAGTCTCTACCATGCGCTGGAGCGCCCTATACTCCCGAGTTACCGCCTTAAGACGCTTCGGTTCTTTTGTGAGTTTTGGGTCTGACAACTGAGCTTCACATTCCTGGTACCGCTTCTCAATTTCAGCTTGTTGCTCTTTGGTAACCATAAAAAAACATACGGAAAATGGTGTCAGGAATAGTTTTTTGCAAAAAACTATTCCTGACACCATTTTCCCCTAAACGTTATGCCTCAGCGTTCTTTTTCGACGTTTTCCGTGCGGTTGTCTGCGCTCTCTTGACCTTGCGCCCTTTTCGTTCCGTAGAGAGGCCAGCCTTTAGCGCGACCTTCTTTTTAAATTTCTCAACACGTCCGGCAGTATCAATCAGCTTCTGCTTTCCGGTATAAAAAGGATGGCACTGCGAACAGAGCTCTACCTGAATATCCTCAAGCGTCGAGCCAGTGGTGACCACATTGCCGCAGACACAGCGAATCCGCGCGGTTTGTACGTAGTTTGGATGAATAGCGGTTTTCATAATGGTGACAGCGTATCATACTCATAGATCATGTCAACCCGAAATAATGGGGTCAAAATAATGGAGAAATAATGGGGTCAGGAGCCATTAATTTAATGGCTCCTGACCCCATTATTTCCTGACCCCATTATTTCCCATTATTTCCACTTGCTCTTTTTATATGGCTGTGGTATAATGGAAATAAGCGAATCGGATGATTTGCCTATGTTTGTATTTAATTCACATATCCTTCAAGCACTCCTTACTCGGCAATTCCGCCGAACGGGCCGAAGGATAGAGGGGTCCGAAGTACCTCGGACCAATAAAGGAGTCACTATGCCCCAGCTACCAACACTGGTACAGTTACTTGAATCAGGACTCCACTTTGGACATCGGCGCTCACGCCGGCATCCGAAGATGGAGCCATTTTTATTTTCCACAAAAAATGACCTGAGCGTCATTGATGTGCGAAAGACGCTTTCGGCGCTTGAAGCGGCGCTTGCGGCCATTGTACGCATCGCGGAACAGGGGGGTACGCTCCTCTGTGTCGGTACAAAAAAGCAGGCTCAAGCAGCGGTAAAAAAATGCGCCGAGGAAACGGGCCAGCCCTACGTTGTTAACCGCTGGCTTGGCGGAACGTTGACGAACTTTTCTGTCATCTCCAAAATGATTAAGAAGTATCATTCGCTAAAAGGACGGCAGGCATCGGGCGAACTTCAAAAATACACAAAAAAAGAACAGCTTGAGCAAACACGTGAGATTGACGAACTTGACACGCTCATCGGCGGCATTCAACGTCTTACGGCGCTCCCGGACGCGCTTTTTGTTGTCGACATCAATCATGACAGTACAGCTGTCAAGGAAGCGCGAAAAAAACATATCCCCATCATCGCATTGTGCGATGCGAACGTAAACCCTGAACTTGTGACGTTTCCGATTCCCGGCAATGATGACGCGCGAAAGAGTATCGATTTGATTCTTCGTCTTGTTAGCGAGTCATACCAGGAAGGAGCCGCGAAGCGCGCTGCGCACAAGCTGGAAAAAAGCGAGCCGGCGCAAGTAGTAGCTGCACCTACGGTGTTGGCGAGCGGCGTGACGCTGTGATCTCTATATTTACCTTCACCAATTACCTTAACGAAAAACCTATGATTGATCAGCAAACACTCACAAAACTTCGCGAATTCACCGGCGCGGGCATTGTCGACTGCAAAAAGGCCCTTGATGAAGCCGGAGGGGATTTTAATGGTGCGGTTGAACTCCTTCGTAAAAAAGGGCAAAAGGTTGCCGCTAACAAGCAAGAGCGTGAAACCAAGGAGGGTCGCGTTCATGCCTACATTCATGGCAATGGCAAGGCTGGTGCGTTAGTTGAGGTGCTCTGTGAAACGGATTTTGTTGCTCGCAATGAGCAGTTCATTCAATTTTGCCACGGTGTCGCCATGCACGTCGTCGCCTCAAATCCCCTGTATATTAAACCGGAAGATATTTCGGACGAAATTATTGCAAAGGAGCGCGAAATCTATGAGGAGCAGATGGCAGGGGAGAATAAGCCTGCGGAAATAAAGGAAAAAATTTTACAGGGGAAACTTGCAAAATACTACGCCGAGACCTGCCTGCTGAAGCAACAGTTTATCATCGACGACTCGCAGACGGTTGAGCAGTATCTAACGGGAATGATTGCAAAGATTGGAGAGAAGATAGAAATTCGCCGCTTTTCACGTTTTGCACTATCCTAGATATCCCGTGCATGGTATACTTGAAGGAGCACATAACTTGTGCTCCTTTTAAATTATAAATATATTTTATGGCACTACGCGTAGCAATTAATGGTTTTGGGCGCATTGGCCGTCAGGCGTTCAAAGCCGGTTTTGATTCAAAGAAGCTAGAGTTTGTTGCCGTAAATGATCTTACCGATGCCGAAACGCTTGCGCATCTTCTCAAGTACGACACGGTTTTTCGCGTATGGAATAAAAAAGTTAAAGCAAAGGGCTCGTCAATTTTTATTGACGGGCATGAAGTTCGCGTTCTTGCCGAAAAGGATCCCGCGTTGCTTCCGTGGAAGGATCTTGCGATTGATGTCGTCCTTGAGTGCACCGGCCGTTTTACAAACAAAGAGGATGCCGGCAAACACATTGCTGCCGGCGCGCGCCGGGTTGTCGTATCCGCGCCGGTAAAGGGCGGCGAAGTGCCAACCTACGTATTGGGGGTTAATGACCAGAAGTACGCACAGGAACCCATTATTAATAATGCGTCCTGCACAACAAATTGCATTTCTCCGGTCGCCGCAGTTATGGTTGAGACGTTTGGCGTGCAAAAGGCGCTCATGACCACGATTCATGCAGTAACCGCAGAGCAGAATATTGTCGACGCCCCGCCGCCGGGACTTAAAAAGGGTGACTTGCGCCGCGCGCGCACCGCGTACCAGAATATGATTCCAACCACAACAGGTGCGGCCATAGCAACAACTGAGACCATTCCCGCTCTCAGAGGCCTCTTTGATGGGATTGCGGTTCGTGTGCCGATTCCGGACGTATCGCTTACTGATTTCGTATTTCTGCTCAAAAAAAAGGCGAGTGTTGACCAGATTAATGACGCTTTTGTCAAAGCGTCTCGCGAGCCGCGCTTTAAGGGTATTCTTGGCGTCACCACAGAGCCGCTTGTGTCATCGGATTTTATCGGCTCCACCTATTCAGCCGTTGTTGACCTTTCGCTGACAAAAGTTATTGATGGCGATTTTGTAAAAATTATTGCATGGTACGACAATGAGTGGGGCTATTCAATGAGATTGGTCGAAATGGCTCAGCGCGTAGGTAAGCGGTAATTTTTATGCAAAAGGTCTTAAGAACGTTTTCTGATATTGATCTGGGAGGAAAGCGGGTGTTGTTTCGAGCGGCATATGACGTTGTGCTCGAGCACGAACACGGCAGAATTGTTGTTGCCGACGATACGCGGATACGAACGAGTCTCGCATCACTGCGCTATTTGTTAAAAAAGAAGTGTCGCGTTGTTATTCTTACGTGGCTTGGAAGACCCGGCGGCAAGATCGTCCGTGACTTACGCCTTGACCCCGTTGCCAAGCATCTTTCACATCTCATAAAAAAACCGGTAAAGAAGCTTGATGCGGTAAGCGGCCCGATTGTTGAGAAGGAAATTGCGCGCATGAAGGGCGGGGATATCGTGATGCTGGAAAATGTCCGCTTCTCTCCGTGGGAGGAACATCATAACGACGCGCTTGCCGACGCGCTTGCAGGATATGCCGATTGCGTTGTGTTTGAAGCGTTTCCCCAGAGCCATAGAGACTATCCGTCGACAACCGGCGTACTTTCGCGCCTGCCAAGCATCTGCGGCACCGACATGTATACCGAGATCACGACGCTGTGCGGCATTCTCGAGAAACCCGCGTATCCCTTTGTTGTCGTGCTTGGCGGGGCAAAAATTTCTGACAAGATCGACTTGATTACACATCTTCTTACGGTTGCCGATGCGATCCTCATCGGCGGCGCGCTTTCGCATAACTTTTTGAAGGCGCGTGGCATCAAAATCGGCGGGTCACTTGTTGAGGGTCAGCGACTTGATTTAAAGAAGGAACGAAAAAAGCTCTATACTATTGCTGAGGAGATCATGAAGAAGGCAGGGGAGAGCTATGTAAATATTGCGCCGGGCATCACTGTTCCCAAACTCGTCTTGCCTGTTGATCTTGTCGCGGCGCCGGATCCAAAGCATCCGCAGACGCATCATGTTGTGAACATTGATGGTCGCGACGCACTTCCTTGGAATTGGATGTACATGGATATTGGGCCGCGTACGCAACAACTTTTTTCGCGTGTCATTAAGAAGGCCGAGGTTGTTTTTTGGAACGGTCCTTTGGGCTTCACTGAAGAGCGCGCGTTTGCACAGGGAAGTATTGCTATTGCAAAGGCGATTGCTGAGAGTAAGGCCCGTTCAATTGCGGGCGGAGGGGACACGGAGTCGTTCCTGAGAACCTACCGGCTCCGCTCGTCGTTCGATTATATTTCAACAGGAGGCGGAGCGGCGCTCGAATTGCTCGCCGGCAAGGAGCTGCCGGTACTCCGGTATTTAAGCAAGTAATACGACCCGCATATGGTGATAAAAGATATTATTGGTTCGGAAATTTTGGACTCGCGAGGCAATCCGACAATTCGCGTAACAGTGACTCTGGCAAATGGCGTGTCTGGAACCGCTTCGGTTCCTTCGGGCGCTTCGACAGGAATCCATGAAGCGCTCGAGCTTCGAGACAATGATCCACGCCGTTATGGCGGGAAGGGAGTACTCAAGGCAATACGAAACATCAACAGTGCGCTTGCCGGAGAAGTGCGGGGACTGGACGTTCGTCGCCAGCGGCTTATTGATCGCCGATTGTGCGCTGTGGACGGCACGCCAAACAAGTCTCATCTTGGCGCAAACGCGATCCTTGGCGTCTCACTTGCGTGCGCGCATGCGGCCGCTGTCGCATTGAAGATGCCCCTGTATCGCTCCTTGAGGCTCGTCTTCGCGCTTTCGTATCCATCTTTTCGCATGCCTTACCCAATGATGAATATTGAAAATGGCGGCGCCCATGCCGGCTGGATTCTCGATTTTCAAGAATTTATGATTGTTCCACGGCAAAAATCATTTTCTCGCCGCGTTCAGTGCGGATCAGAGGTTTTTCATGCATTGGGCACGCTTTTGCGCAAACGAGGATTCTCGACACTCGTCGGGGATGAAGGTGGATATGCTATTTTGTTTGAGAAAAATGAGGATGCGCTCCGTATGATTGTTAAGGCTATTGCCGCGGCAGGGTATACGCCGGGTACGGACGTGGTACTCGCATTGGATCCGGCAACATCGGAATTTTTTAAGATGAAAAAATATGAACTAAAAAGGGATCACGCCAATCTTTCAACGCGTCAAATGATCGCTCTCTGGGAGAGGTGGATAAAAAAATATCCAATCATTTCCATCGAAGATGGTTTGGCGGAGGACGACTGGGACGGTTGGCAGGCAATGACCGCCCTATTGGGAAAGAAGGTAATGCTTGTTGGCGATGATTTCTTTGTCACTGATGCCAAGCGACTTCAGCTTGGCATTGACAGGCGATGCGCGAATGCTATCCTCATAAAGCCTAATCAAATCGGAACACTAACGGAAACGATCGATTGTGTTCAGCTTGCGCAGCAGAGTGGCTACAAGGTCGTTATTTCGCATCGTTCCGGTGAGACTGTTGATACGACCATTGCCGATCTTGCTGTTGCGGTTCGCGCCGATTATATCAAAACGGGAAGCCTCTCTCGATCGGAGCGGGTTGAAAAATACAATCGGCTCATGGAGATTGAACGTGAACTCAAATTATAGCCGTTACGCTTGCACATATGAATGGTGTTCATAGGCCATGTATTCTTATTGTCCTTGATGGGTGGGGAATTGCCGCCCCATCGCGCGCCAACGCCATCGTTGAAGCAAAAACCCCTTTTTTTGACTCGCTTGTTGAGCGCTACCCGACCGCCGTACTGCAAGCCTCGGGAGAGGCAACGGGCCTGCCATGGTCGGAGGTTGGCAACTCAGAGGTGGGACACATGAATATTGGCGCGGGGAGAATTGTGTATCAGGATCTCTCCCGGATCAACAGCGCCATTTCCGATCGTACCTTTTCCAAAAACACTGCGCTGCTATCTGCCTTTACCCATGCACGAGATACGTCTCACGCGCTGCACATTATCGGTATGCCAAGCGCAAGCGGGGTGCATGGCCACATTGACCACCTTTTTGCTCTCTGTGAGCTTGTTCAGACGTACGGAATTAAACGTGCGTTTCTTCATATTTTCCTCGATGGCAGAGATGCACCCTTCGCAAGCGGCGCCGGCTTTGTCCGTTCAATTGAAGAGCGCATTGCCGGTACTACCATTCGTATCGCTTCTCTCAGCGGCCGTCGCTATGCGATGGATCGTGATAACCACTGGGAGCGGACCGAATTAGCATACCGCGCCATTGCAGAGGGCCGCCCATGGAGCAACGAAAATCCAGTTACCGCGATTGAGCAATCATATGCAAGCGGCGTGTATGACGAGGAATTCTCTCCGCTAGCGCTTGCGCATAATGGCGCGCCCGTCGGCGCCATTGCGAATGGCGACGCGCTTATTTTTTTTAATATTCGCGCTGATCGCGCGCGGCAGATTGCAAGCGCATTCATCAGAGATGATTTTAACCGATTCGAACGCGTGGCTCTTAAGGATATTCATGTTGTTACCATGACACAGTATGATGCGGCATTCAATGTGCCTGTTGGATTTGCGCCACAGCGTATCAGCCATTCCCTTGCCGAGTGTATCAGCGATGCGGGGCTGAAGCAAATTCATATTGCGGAAACGGAAAAGTATGCGCATATCACGTATTTCCTCAATGACGGACGCGAAGAGCCATTCCGCGGGGAGGATCGGGTAATGATCTCCTCGCCTCGCATTGAAACCTATGCAAAAAAACCGGAAATGAGCGCTCTCGAGATTACGGAGGCAGTCATTTCAGTCATTGATAGGGGATCTCATGATGTCATCGCGGTTAATTTTGCTAACGCGGATATGGTTGGTCATACAGGC
Organism: Candidatus Uhrbacteria bacterium; assembly: GCA_016206155.1. Taxonomy (GTDB): domain Bacteria; phylum Patescibacteriota; class Patescibacteriia; order JACQRZ01; family JACQRZ01; genus JACQSC01. The sequence continues at coordinate 216,833 of JACQSC010000002.1, forward strand.
GACTTCAAAGCGACGGTTGCCGCTCTTGAAGTTCTTGATCGCTGCATGAGGCGCATTGTTGAGTCAGCGCTTGCAAAAGGCGGCTGTGTTTTTATTACCGCCGATCATGGAAACGCGGAAAAACTTTTTGATCTCCATACCGGGCAAATTGATAAGGAGCATAGCAATAATCCTGTCCCTTGTATCATGGTTGCGCGCGAGCTTGAAGGACGTACGCTCAACGCCCAGGATGTCTCCAGTGATGATTTGCATATTCTCGAACCCCATGGTATGTTGTCAGACGTTGCGCCGACGCTGCTCCATTTTTTGGGAATTCCTAAAGCCAGCGAAATGACCGGCAACGATCTATTGGCTGGGATCATTGGCATTCACTAGCTGATCGATAGATATGCGCCCGATTCTTAACAGGCTTTTTGGCCGTTTCTCGAATGATCTCGGTATTGACCTTGGTACCGCGAATACCCTCGTCTACGTTAATGACAAGGGTATTGTTATCAATGAGCCTTCCGTGGTTGCCGTGAATATGCGTACGGATCAAATTCTTGCCGTTGGATCTGAGGCATACAAAATGGTTGGCAGAACGCCGGCTCATATTGTCGCGAGCAAGCCGCTCGTCGACGGAGTGATCTCCGACTTCGAGGTGACGGAAAAAATGTTGAACTATTTCATCAAGAAGGTGCACATCGAGCGATTTGGATTTTCCCCGCGGCCGCGTGTTGTTATTGGTATCCCCCTTGATATAACCGAGGTGGAGCGGAAGGCCGTTGAAGATGCCGCGCATTCCGCCGGCGCGCGCGAAGTCTATCTTATCGAGCAGCCGATGGCAGCTGCGATAGGCGCGCGTCTTCCGGTCCAGGAGTCAAAGGGCGCCATGGTTGTTGACATCGGCGGAGGAACGACTGATATCGCTGTCATTTCCTTGGGGGGGATTGTAACATCAAAGTCGCTAAAGGTTGCTGGCAATGAATTGAACGAAGACATCATTCGGTACGCACGCGATTATTTCAATATTCTTCTTGGTGAACGCACTGCCGAGCAAGTCAAAATTAAAATAGGCTCTGCCGACATCCTCCCAGAACCGTTGGTGATGAAGGTGCGGGGCCGCGATCTCGTAAGCGGTTTACCCAAAGAAATTCTTATGGATGACGCGCAGGTGCGCGAAGCGCTCACGCGAACCGTACGAACGATCGTCGACAATATAAAAACAACGATAGAAAATACGCCGCCGGAATTGGTCTCCGATATTTACGAGCATGGACTCCTGCTAACAGGCGGGGGAGCGCTTCTCAAGGAACTTGATCGTCTTATTTCCGACGCAACCGGGGTCCCTGTCGTTGTTGCCGAGGATCCACTTACATGTGTTGTGCGTGGAACGGCAGTCCTTATTGATGACCTTGCATTTTTAACAAACGTCATGGTGCCGCTGGCTAATGATAAGTGGCGCAAGTAGGAGGGGTATGTATCTGCAATGAGGAAGATTCTTAGTATCGCATCTATCATAGCGGGATTGGGTATTATTTTTGCGACGTCCGCGCTTCTTCCCGTTGAACGCGTTGTGCTTGGGATATCAGCGAATATATTTGGTATTAATGCGCGGGATTTGCCGTATGTGGCGGAAGTATGCGATGCATCCCTTTCCGCTCGTTCCTTGTTGCTGTCACAGGAGAATCAGGATCTGCGAGAGCAATTGCGTTTCGTCAAGCGAAGCAAGGTGGAAATGCTTGGCGCTCCTATTAGCGGATATGCGACAGACCCCGCCCGTTCACTGTATGTTGTTGCACGAGGAACGCAAGACGGTGTTCGCGCGGGCGCGCCAGTCATTGCCGGAGATGGCAACCTCATCGGAACGGTTCAATCTGCAGACGCGCAAACAAGTATGGTGCGCCCCGTGCACGACCCTCGCAGCAAAATTCTTGTGGTCATTCCCGGTGAAAAAGCCAGCGTGCACGGCATCGCGGAGGGTCGATTTGGTGTTGGTGTTGAATTAACAACGGTACCAATTACCGAAGAGCTCCGCACCGGCGATAGTGTCATGACGTCGGGACTCCAGCAAGGGATACCCGCCGGTCTTGTTGTTGGAACAATTTCGGATATAAAGAAAAATCCCGAGGACCTCTTTCAGACTGCTTCGCTTTCAATTCCGCATCCTGCAGTCCCGCCGCGGAACATCTCAATTATTATTCAGCCGACCAATGAACCAGATTAGAAATTTTTGCATTATTGCCCATATCGATCACGGGAAAAGCACGCTTGCGGACCGCTTTCTTGAACTTACCGGTACAGTGAGCCATCGCGAGATGAAGGAGCAAATTCTCGATCAAATGGATCTTGAACGTGAGCGCGGGATAACCATCAAATTGCAGCCGGTGCGGATGACGTATACCCTGAACCTAATACGCTATACCTTGAATTTGATTGATACGCCTGGCCATGTTGATTTTGCGTACGAAGTGTCTCGATCCCTGGCTGCGGTTGAAGGCGCCATTCTTCTTGTCGACGCAACCCAGGGAATTCAGGCACAGACCCTGGCAAATCTCTATCTTGCCCTTGAGCAGAATCTTGCCATTATTCCCGCTATCAACAAAATCGATTTGCCAAGCGCGCGCGTGGAGCAAACGGCGTCGGAGCTCATGTCCCTTCTTGCTTGCCAGCGCGAAGATATTTGCTCCGTATCCGGCAAGACTGGCGATGGTGTGCATGAGCTCCTGGAGGAATGCATTCGTCGCGTTCCACCACCCTCTCCCATGGAGCACAGTACATTGCGAGCGCTTATTTTTGATTCAGTCTATGATGACTACCGCGGCGTTCTAGCCTATATTCGCATTGTGGATGGATCGGTGACTTCCGATGATCCCATCCGCTTCATGGCAAGCGGCGCAGTCAGCAAAGCTGGTGAGGTTGGATACTTTACTCCCGCCTATAAGAAATGTGATCGCATTTCGGCTGGAGAAATCGGATACATGGCTACAGGCCTAAAGAGTGTTCATGATTGCCGTGTTGGTGACACCATTATACTCGCTACCGATAAAGGGGCGCACCAACTCCCGGGATATAAGGATGCAAAACCGATGGTTTTTGCGGGTATTTTCTGCAAGGATGGGGATCAACTGAAGCACTTGAGGGAGGGGGTTGAGAAACTTAAGGCGAATGATGCCGCATTTACCTTTGAGCCGGAACATTCGTTAGCGCTTGGCTTTGGTTTTCGGTGCGGTTTTTTGGGAATGCTTCATCTGGAAATCATTAAGGAGCGCCTCGCCCGTGAATACGATCTCGATATCATTGTTACTGTTCCCTCGGTTGCTTATCGCGTTGTATTGAAGACTGGCGAGGAGCGGATTATCCACGGCCCCCTTGAGCTTCCCGACGAGAACATGATAGAAAGCATTGCCGAGCCATGGGTTTCACTCGATGTTGTCACTCCCGAATCGACTCTTGGATCTCTTCTCGGGCTTGTATCTGAGCGGCGGGGGATCTATATTACCACTGAATATCTGCCGGGGGAGCAGCAGTCATTAGATAGGCGGGTCATTGTCCGCTTTGAGATTCCATTGAGCGGCGTTATTGTTGACTTTTATGATGCGCTGAAGAGTATTTCCTCCGGGTATGCTTCCATGAACTACGATCTCTGCGGATATCGGCCGGCTGATGTTGTTCGCATGGATATAATTGTCGGTCCGCAACGAGTAGATGAACTTTCATCAATTATTACCCGTGAAGAAGCGTATCGACGGGGAAAGGGCATCGTTGAATCGCTAAAAAAAGCAATTCCGCGGGCTCAATTCGAGATTAAGCTGCAGGCGGCAGTCGGCGCAAAAATCATCGCATCCGAGCGCATCGCACCGTTTCGAAAGGATGTCACATCGGGACTCTACGGAGGAGACGTGACAAGAAAACAGAAACTGCTCGCAAAGCAAAAAAGGGGGAAGAAGCGAATGCAGGGCGCTGGCCGCGTAGATATTCCCACCGACGCCTATCTGACTATTCTTAAGAGATGAGATTTGATATACTCATTTTATGGCACTAAACAAACGAACGCAGCGGCGCGTATGGATTCTGATCACCGTTTTTGTGACGGTGAGTATGGTGTTATCGTTGCTGCTCCCCATATACTATTTTTAAAGAGATGGTGATTAATCCGCAGGTATCAGCGTTGCTCGAGAAGCGCGGGATACCCAGTGAAGGACACGATCATTTTCTTTTTCCTTCATACGATCGCGATATTCATGACCCCTTTCTGTTTGATGATATGCCGACCGCGGTTGATCGGCTCTGTCGTGCGCTCAAGCACAATGAACATATAACAATTTACGGAGACTACGATGTCGATGGAGTCAGCGGCGCCGTTCTTCTGTACGATGTTCTGACAAAAGCAGGCGGGATCGTTTCGCTTTTTTTTAATCATCGTGAGGATGATGGATACGGGCTCCATTGCCACTGCATCGAACGAATCGCAGAGCAGGGGACGCGCGTGCTGATTTCCACTGATTGCGGCATTGCGAATGCAAAGGAAATTGCCTACGCCAACACGCTTGGGATTGATACTATTATCACGGATCACCATACTCCGCCGGAGCGGAGCGAGGACATTCCGGATTCACTTGCGATTATTCATCCTCGAGTACATGCCGATCGTTATCCATGGAAGCTCCTCTCTGGCGGCGGAAGCGCCTTTAAGCTCGCTCAAGGGCTCTGTCGCACATTTGCGGATCACGAACCGCTGTGGCACGCCGAAGAGAAATGGCTTCTTGACTTGGTCGCGATTTCGACACTTGCTGATTGCGTCCCGCTACTCGGAGAAAATCGCGCGTTAGTCCATTACGGGCTCAAAGTGATTAAAAAAACACGACGGCCGGGCCTTCGTGCCCTTCTTGCGCGCGTGCCAAAATTTTATCAATCATCGACGCTCAAGGCACTCCACTTTGGCGTTATTCCACTTCTTAATGCCGCAAGTCGCATGGAGCACGCGACATATGCCGCGAACGTACTCATCGCGCCCGATGATGCTTCCGCCGGCACTGCCGCCGATCTGCTTGTATCAATGAATCTAAACCGGCAACGGCTGACACAAAAGACCATTCGAAGTGTCCCGGGTAATATTCTCCTTAACGGTGAGATATTTCTTGCCGCTTCTCCGCATTGGCGTGTCGGCGTATTGGGGCTTGCGGCCAATAGGCTATTGGCGGTCTATGACAAGCCGATCGTTCTTGTCCGAAGTGGCAATCCCTCTGTCGGTGTTGCGCGCAGCACGAAAACCATTCATATAGCAAAAACCTTTCATCGCTTAGCAGACTATTTCGACCGGTTTGGCGGCCATCGTGCCGCAGGCGGCTTTGCGCTGAAATCATCCGTCACACTTGATGAATTTGCGGCTGCATGGGAGCGGATATCATTGGTTCAATGTGAACAAGACGCGGGCGTTGAAGATGGCGATGGCCCGATGCTGTCAGCGATTGATACGCATATTTCCCACATGACACAGGACTTCATTCGCGATCTGTTTCTTTGCGCGCCGTGGGGACCCGGGAATCCGGAACCACGTCTTAGACTGCGAAATTGCAAAATTACTGACGTGGCGCCAATGGGTACTCGCAAACAATGGATGCGCATACGCATTGAACAGGATGGATCATGCGTTTCAGCGCGCGCTCCCCAATCGCTCATTTCATTACTCAGTCCCAATAGCCCCGCGATCAGTGATATTATTTGCGCTGCTGAAGTGCGCGAGTGGCGGGGCGCCAACTATTTGTCACTGACGGTAGACGCGATTAATTAATTTTATGAATACGCCTATGAACAAAGATCATATCACAACATACACGGATGGGGGAGCGCGCGGCAATCCTGGTCCGGCTGCGCTTGGCGCCGTTGTTATTGATGCTGACGGCAAGAAACATAAGATAAAAAAATATATTGGCAGCGCGACGAACAATGTTGCCGAGTATCAAGCACTCATCGCGGCGCTTGAGCGCGCGCATCATCTTGGCGCCCGTCACGTAACATGTTACTTGGATAGCGAGCTCATTGTCAAACAGATGAACCGAGAATACCGAGTAAAAGATCCAACGCTTGGGCAACTTTTTCTCAAAGTATGGAACATTGCGAGCCGGTTTTCGTCAATTTCATTTCATCATATTCGACGGGAAAAAAATAAGGAAGCCGATACGCTTGTCAATGAAGCTCTTGATGAAGCGTTGAGGAGGTGATGACGCGGGGTTGACATATGGGGCCGCTATGCTAGTATTAGTGTCATCATACGATGTGCGCGTCGTATCGTCGCTGATCATTGACATCACTAAACAGCACGAGATGATCGCCCTACTCAACTTTTGAAGTGGAGGGGGAGGAAAGTCCGAACATCCCGTCTTCGCTAAAGCTTCGACGCGGCAGGCTTTTAGCTATTCAGGCGCTTATCGCGCCGTAGCTTTAGCGGAGGCGGACGGTAGTCGCTAACGGCGACCTATGATGCATACTCATATGATCGGAATGAGGAAAAACCTTTGCCTGATCGTTATTAGTGGAGGCATCGTACGGGAGAGTGTGTATATACCCAAAGGTATATACATTGCGTGAGAGGATGTTTTATCACAACGCAGCAACAGAAAAGTCCCCGCAAGGGGAGTCCTTTTTCTAGAAGAAGGACAAGATACCGCCCCGATGCCCATCGGGGTAAGGGTGAAATGGTGTGGAGGCTCAATGAAGAGCTGACCTTGATGATATCGAGGGTAAGAGCGCACCAGAGCCGCAGTGATGCGGCCGCTTGGCAAACACCTACCAGATGCAAGAGCAGATACGCTCGCACAGAGCGTCCCAGCAATGTGGCGCCTTAGAGAGATGATCATCGCGTAATAATGGGTAATTATTACTTACAGAATTCGGCTTACAAGCGCTGTTTAGTGGTATCACTGATTATTGACCTTCACCAATCTTCTTAACGAAAAACCTATGCGTGAAGCGTCGGTAGATTGCTTTCCATGAAACGTTCTGACCTTATTTTTGCGCTTCTCCTGGTCCCTCTTGATTTCTTGATGATTATCGCGGCAGGATGTGTCGCGTATTTTTTGCGCTTTCAAAGTCTTGTTTCATTCCGACCCGTCATTTACGAAATCCCATTCCAGCACTATCTTTTTTGGGTGACGCTGGTTGCGTTTTTTTTCCTTGTCGTTTTTGCTTTTTCCGGACTCTATGCCATCGGGTACCGAAAAATAAGCAACGAATTACAGCGAGTCTTTACGGCATGTTCCGCTGGCGTCATGCTTGTTATTGTTTTCATTTTTTTCATTCAGGAGCTTTTTACATCCCGATTTATTGTTCTTGCTGCATGGCTCTTTAGTATCGCGTTTGTCGTGATTGGGCGGCTTGCATTGCGCGGAGTGCGCGCCGCGCTATTCTATCGAGGAATCGGTCTCCATCCCATTATTCTTATTGGTCCCAATCAGCGCGCGATGTCGTTTATTGATACCATCGCGGCTCACCCATCATGGGGATATCGAATCGCCGGACGCGCCGAGACCTTTAGTGACGATGACCAGAAGAACCTTGTTCGCATCATTGCAGAGGAGGGGGTTTCTGAACTCTTTGTTCTTGATCCATCATATTCTCGCGAACGCTTGGAGGCCATTGTTGACTTTGCTGTTGTTCAGCATATTTCGGTTCGCTATGCAGCCGATCTCATTGGCGCGAAGCGGCTTGTGATCAGCATGCTTGCCGGTATCCCGCTGGTGCTTATCAAACGCACGCGACTTGAGGGCTGGGGGAGAATATTCAAGCGCCTCTTTGATATTATGCTGTCCGGTACGCTATTGGTGCTTATTTTGCCGCTTTTTGCAGCTATTGCAATTGCAATTAAGCTCGATTCTCCCGGGCCGGTTCTTTATCGCAACATTCGCGTAGGTCCGCGAGGTCTCTTTACGACATATAAATTTCGTCGAATGAAAATAGAATTATGTACGGGCCCTGGATATGACCAGACAGGTGAGGCCGAGCGTGTTCAGGAGCGTCTCATACAGGAGCGAAGCGTTCGAAAGGGACCCCTCTTCAAGGTTCTTGGCGATCCGCGAAGCACCCGGGTAGGACATATGCTTGAGAAGACGAGCCTTGATGAACTGCCACAGCTATTCAATGTGCTTCTCGGAAACATGAGTCTTGTCGGACCCCGACCGCATATGCCCAATGAGGTTGCCGGATACACTAAGGACCATCATAAGCTCTTTAGCGTCAAGCCCGGCATCACCGGCCTTGCGCAGATCAGCGGTAGAAGCGATCTTGACTTTGACGATGAAGCTAGGCTGGATATCTTTTATGCGGAAAATTGGTCACTTGCTCTTGATATGATTATTATACTTAAGACGCCGCTTGCGATTCTCACCCGAAAGTCACGCGTATGAAGATTGCCCTTGTTCACGATCACTTGACTCAGGTAGGAGGAGCCGAGCGCGTGTTGAAAATCTTCCACGAGCTTTTTCCCGCTGCGCCAATTTATACCCTTATTCACGATAGGAAAAAAGTGGAGAATATCTTGCCGGATGCGGACGTCCGCCCATCGTTCTTACAGCGATTGCCACTCAGTAGGAAAATGTACCAATGGTTTCTTCCGCTGATGCCAACTGCTACTGAGAGTTACGATCTTTCTGCCTACGACATTGTCCTGTCCAGCGCGTCAGCTTTTGCAAAGGGAGTTATCACAAAATCAACAACGCTTCATATCTGCTATTGCCATACGCCTACACGATACCTGTGGACCGATACCCACGACTATCTCCGTGAATTGCGTGCACCAGGTCCGATCAAGGCCTATTTGCCGTATCTCTTCACGGGACTACGCATTTGGGATGCGCACGCAGCAATGCGTGTTGACCGATTCTTGGCAAACTCGCGCACAGTTCAGGAGCGCATTACAAAGCATTATCGCAGAGAGAGTACCGTTATGTTTCCGCCAGTTGAGGTGGACCAGTTTTCGCTCGGGGAGGGGAGTGGCCGCTACTACCTTGCCGGTGGTCGCCTCGTGTCTTACAAACGATTCGATATCATTATTGACGCATTTAATCGTCTTGGTATGCCGCTCAAAATTTTTGGCGTCGGCCCTGAATCAGAAAAACTGCGAAAACGAGCAAAGCCGAATATCGAGTTTTGCGCCGGTGTATCGGATGAACAGCGTGCCGCCCTCTATAGAGACTGTATTGCATATATTCATCCCCAGGAGGAAGATTTTGGCATAACGCCAATCGAAGCAATGGCATCGGGGCGGCCAGTCATAGCCTATGCGGCAGGTGGCGCGCTCGAAACGATCCTTGACGACGTTACGGGAACTTTCTTCTATGATCAGGATTATGCGGCCCTCATTGATGCGATCCTTCATTTCGATGCAATGCGATATGATGCCGCGACCATCCGATCCTACGCAGTGAAATATAGCGTTGATCGTTTTAAAAAAGAGTTAAGTGATTTTATTAATCGCGAATGGAACACATGGCAGGAGCTTCAGGAAATCAAGCGCCTTCGCGAATCAAAGATGATGTTTTGAATTGCTGACACCTTCCTCTTGCCTTGAAGATGGCTGGTTCATACTTTCATTCTTCCGTGATGGAACTTCCGGTGAATGTCACGAAGACGTTTTGAAGTGATATGGGTGTACACTTGTGTTGTCGCGATATTGCGATGCCCAAGAAACTCCTGTACGGTGCGGAGATCAACACCCTGAGTAAGGAGGTCAGTCGCAAAACTATGGCGGAACGTATGCGGTGTTGCCAGAAATGGCAGTCCTGCTTTTTTTGCATACTTTTGAACGATATCTTCTATTGCGTGCGTCGTAAGCCGCTTTGAATCACTTCGGGGACCCTTAAAGCGAATAAAGAGGGGATTCTCGTCGTCAGTACGCGATGAAAGATATTTTTTCACCCAAAAAAATGCGCGCTCGGAGAAGTACACTGTCCGCGGATAGCCACCTTTGCCGATAATGCTCAATTCAAAATCCGGCGAACTCATAGCTCCTTCAAATTGGTTTCGGTCAAGTGCGACAAGCTCGGCCACCCGAAGCCCTGTGGAGAAGAGCGACTCGAGTATTGCTCTGTCGCGAATTCCGCTGATCGTACTGTGATCTGGCATCGCGCAAAGTTTGTCAACTTGAACCCCGTCAAGAAACTTTATCAAGCGCTCTCGGCGCTCTTTTGGCAGTTTTATTTTTTCAGTAGGAAGTGATTGGATATTTCGCTCGTGAAAAAATGCAAAAAACATTCGAAGCGCTATGAGGTAGCGGCTCTGGGTTGAGTTTAGAAGCGTGTGAGAGAGCTTACTTGTTGCGTTGGGGCGTCTCGCGAGCCACAGCCTATATTTTTGTACGTGCTCGGAGGTAATTTCTCTGGGTGTGATTGATGCAAGGTTATTCATTTTCAGCCATTCAATGAAGCATTTCAAAAATCTTCCATAATTCTTTACCGTATTCAATGCCAATCCTTTTTCCACCTCTATATATTCAAGAAAATCAATAAAATATTCATGCGTTGGTTTTTGCATATACACTACATAGATTTACCTACATTATACGAAGTATAGTATACCATAAAAAATAGTACACCGTGATGCATTGCTGTGGATAACATGCCTGTTTTGTTGCCCGCCTTAGCACTACTCTATCCTCTACCAATTATGGCAAATACTTCAACGGATCAACCGGAATCCCATTTTTACGCAACTCAAGATGCAGATGCGGTCCAGTCGTTAATGGCCCGGAGCCATTCGTTCCTGGTGCGCCGCCTGACAAACCAATCACCTGTCCTTTTTTGACATAGGTATCTTGTTCAACGATAATTCGATTAAGGTGCCCGTACACCGTCGCAAAGCCGTCATCATGTACGATCATGACATAGGCATATTTTTTTCCGCTAAACTGCACGCGGCCAACATATCCGGCCTCGGCTGCCTTCACCTGCGATCCCTGATAGGCGCGGATATCGATACCCGGATGTTCGAATACGTAGCGAAAAGGATAATCGGGATCGTGAAATCGGGTGGTTATTCCCCTGCTGGGATCCACGGGCCACGCGAACGCAAACGGACCTTCGGATTGAAGCTTGAGCCGCTGTCTGATCGATCGTTCAAATTCGGCCACCTCGGCATCAATCTGCGATTGCTCCGCGCGCGCTTCTTCAAGGAGCTTTTCAAATTTGTCAGCCGTGAGAAGCGACTGTACGATAATTTGCTGCTTTGCCTCCCGACGCTCCTCAAGCTGATCTTTTTGGCCCGCAAGCTGGCCCCGCAGCTCCTCCTGCCGCCTTTTTTGCTGCTCGAGCGTCGTCCGCTGCGCAAGAAGCTGTTCTCGTAGCACCTTAATGCGAACCAGCGTCTGTTTCACGTCCGCATGTGCGCGCTCAAGATAATAGAATGAATCAAAAAAATCAGAGAGCGATTCTTGCGTGAGAAGCACTTCGAGAGCGTCAACATCGCTGTTGTAGTAGAGTTGGCGGAGAAATGAAGAAAGGCGTTCCTTATGAAGCGCAATCTCTGCTTCCGCCTCCTGGATGCGCAAATCCGCCTGCTTTATTTCAAGATTATATTCTTCAATTTCCTCCTCAAGGACTTGGATTTCCAGCTGTTTTTGCGCAACATCGTCTTCGATGATTGATACTTCGCTTTCAAGCGACGATGCCTTTGAGCGACGATCACGGATATTCGCCTGATAGATTTGTATTTGCTTACGGATGCTGTTAATTTTGCTTTTACGATCCTTAATTTTCTCATTAAGCTCGAGTACCGTAATATCGGTTTTGCTCTGTCCCGATTCCGCAACAACGAATCCCCCACCTACAAGCACGAAGAGGGTAAAAACAGCGATAATTGAGCTATATCTTAGTATCATTGCAGTGTGCGGGCTCGCTCGCGAGCGTATGCGATGCGGCGAAGCGTTAGTGTTTTTCCAAGCGTCGGCGCAATATCAAAGGGACTTGGACTCGCGGTCTGTCCGGTAAGCGCGACGCGAAACGGCCAGAGCACTTCCCCGTTTTTTTTGTCAGCCAGCGCAATAGCCTCCTTTACTCTCTGCTCTATGATTGATGAGGTGAACTGATCCTCGGATATCTCTGAGAGATGCTGCTCGAGGAATAGCAGCTGTGCAACCACATCATCCAACGTCATTCCCTTCCACGCAAGAAGCGATGCATCATAATGGGGCTGGTCGACAAATAGATAGCCAAGCGCAGAGGCGCACCCGGAAAGTTTTTTCATTCGTTGTTGCTCCAATGAAACAATCTGTCTGAGATCATTGATCTCGATTGTGCGCTGAGTGGCTGTAATCGTATATGAACCATCATCGTTGTGTGTGATGTGATGCGCGTCAACAAGAAAAGGAATGCACCGCGCAGTGAGGATGTCAATCGGTGTGGCGCGAATATAATGAGCATTGAACCAGTCGAGTTTTGCGAGATTAAACACGGCGCCAGCTTTATGCACTCTATCCAAGCTAAATATGTTCTCAAGCTCGTCGAGTGAAAAAAGCTCACGATCATTCTCAGCGCTCCAGCCGAGGAGGACAAGAAAATTAACAATCGCCTCAGAGAGGTATCCCTCGTTCTTATATTCCAGCAGCGAAACCTTATTTTGGCGTTTTGAAAGCTTTGTCCTATCGGTGTTTAAAATAAGCGGCAGATGCCCAAACAAGGGCGCGGAAAATCCAAGCGATTCGCCAAGCAGTAATTGCTTGGGGGTATTTGAGATATGATCCTCTCCTCGAATCACATGAGTAATGTTCATGAGAAAATCATCAATAACAACCGCAAAATTAAAGAGCGGCGTTTCGATATTTTTTGCAATGATCATATCGTCAAGCGTTGCCGTGTCAAATGTGATATCCCCTCGAATGAGATCGGCAATTGAAACAACGCGTTGTGGAGTTTTAAAGCGAAGGACGGATGTTCTCCCCTGCCCTTCAAGCGTTTTTCTCTTCGCATCACTCAAGCCCCTGCATATTCCGCTATATCGAGGAGGCTGTTTTGCAAGCATCTGAAGCTCGCGCTCGCGCTCCAACTCTTCTTGCGTACAATAACAAGAGTAGACAAGATCCTGTTCGTAGAGCTGCATCAGATATTTTTTGTAGATAGTGATACGCTCGCTCTGGCGATAAGGGCCGTGCGGACCGCCGACATCTGGTCCCTCGTCCCAATGGATCCCAAGCCAGTGGAGCCCCTCGATAATATCTGCTTCAAATTCCCTCCGCGATCGGTCCTTGTCAGTATCTTCTATGCGCAACACAAATCGTCCACCATGCTTTCGGGCAAAGAGATAGTTAAACAACGCAGTGCGCGCAGTACCGATATGAAGAAATCCAGTTGGCGATGGCGCCATTCTTGTTCGAATCATACTATGATTCTACGTTATTTTCACCTCCTGTCAATTCATTGTATGACCACTTTTGTTCCGGTTGGAGTCCATTCATAAAGAACGGATGCGTCCTTCACGCCAACGCGGATACATCCGCCTGAGAACGGGTGTCCCAAGTGGCTCTCCCCTTCCTTTTTCCCGTTAGGCCACTCGGGAAGTTCATGAATGCCATAGAGTCCAGTTTTGACGTCTTTTCCACCAAGCCCCATCCAATACGGCATCCAGAGACCCGCTATCTTTGACCAAGCTCTCTTACTTTTGTTCGCAATATAAAATTCACCCTTCGGCGTCGGGTGCTTTCGTGTTCCTGTCGATATAATCGCCTCGCCAAGGCGAATATCATCGACAAAGTATCCCAAGCGTTGCGTTGCAAGGCTTACAACAATTTTTTTTGCAATTTTATTTGGCTCGGCAGTACGGGGATCATACCCATGAAGCACTTCATGATAATCATCATATCCATCCCCGTCGGTGTCGCGCCGCATGATGCTTGTTCCAAGGGCGATCTCAAATGCATCATTAAGCCCATCGCCTTCGCTATCGACATCGGCGAGCTTTTTCTTTAAACCGAAACGCGGAGAATACCCTTGAGCAATTTCAAGCCCGTCAGGATAGCTGTCGCCGTCTGTGTCGGGATTCAGGGGATCGGTGTCATACCGCTCACGCTCATCTTGATCGGATAAACCATCGCCATCACTATCGAGCGGCACATCTGCACGAACAGTTGCCACGCCAAGCATCGACCACACAACGATACCGAAAAATGCCGCCCAAATTAAAAAACGCCCCACACGACTTAGCCAGTTGAGTACAGTTCGAGGCGCTGTCGAGGAACGGAGTAAGGCGTACTCTGTGTACGGTGGCAAGTAGTCAGAGACGGCAACGAAGAAATGTGCCAACTGGGTAAGTCGTGACATTACTGCTCTTTCGATGGCGTTAGTACCCGAAGCCGCTCGAGCCAACCCGAGGATTTCTCAATATTTTTTGTCCACACGCTTGTGAGTGGCAGCGCCGCGTCCACCGCGCGGTCAATCACTAATTGCGCGAAACGCTCGCGGCCTTGTGCGCCAAGCACATTATACGACCATACCATGAGTGTGATTACAAGCCCAGCCACTGCCCACATCCTCAAACCAACGCGTTCACCTCGAAATGCATGAAATGGTATATTTCGTTCAACCGCAACAAGATCCTGATACCGAAAATATTCATAGAGAATGTAAAAAGGAAACGCAAAAAACGCAAGCGCAATAAAACAGAGGGTAAAAAGCAGCCACCCAATAAATGGGAGCGCAAGCAGAAGCCACACAAGCACAAATGCAAGAAACACAAGAAGCGTTATCGCCACATAGCGTCCAAACACGCGAAAAAACATTCCATGGACAAGATACCGGCTCTTTGCCAATGCATTCCATCCACGCTCTTTATCCAGCAACACAATAAAAAAGGCAAAGTAAAACCAGATCGAAAAAAAGAACGGCATCACAACAATCGCCAACCCTCCGTTCATAATTAGGAAAAGCAACAATCCGATGACGAACACGTCAACATATCGTTGTGCGGCCATTTCAAAGCTTTCCACAAGTGTAAGGGTTCTGCCACGGTATTTTTCATCGACAAGATACACAATTGCGGCAAAGATAAAGCTGAAATAAAAACCGCTAATAGCAATGTTAATGACCGTGTTGAGAACTCTTACAAATCCCTGCGCAACAACCGATCCCTCCCGAACAAAAGAGATAAGACTGTCCTGAATGGAAATATTCAAAAAAGCGCCAATGCCAAACAATGCCGCCAGAACCAGCAATTTTGGAAAGAGCTCTTTATACAATGCCCACGCGCGGGCAAGAAGCGATCCGACGCCGGGAAGGTTCACCAGCATCAGCTCACCGGTTGGTGGATGTTTCATAAAGCATGGATTATGAAATTTTTTAAAAATATGTTATTGGTCGGCTCATTCAAATCCGCCCAGCAGGGATCGAACCTGCGACCCTCAGCTTAAAAGGCTGCTGCTCTGCCGACTGAGCTATGGGCGGTAAGGCTCGAGCGCGGAATATTATTTCAGTATATACGTTATTTAAGAAAAAGCAAGAAGGTGTGCATAATAGGTGCATAACGCACCCTTGCGAAAGCGAGCCCATAGGCTACAATTCCTCTCACCGAATAAATATGAGTACTGGCGCTAACATGCGAATCCCCCCTCAAAACATCGAAGCCGAGCAATCCCTGCTTGGCGCTCTTCTTGTTGATAAGGATGCAATGACAAAAATTGCGGATATCGTGGGAGCGGAAGACTTTTACAGAGATGCGCACGGCGTTCTATTTTCTGCAATGCTTGAGCTCTATGAACGCCATGAGCCCATTGACCTCTTAAGCGTCAGCAACATCCTTATTGAAAAAAATAAGCTTGATGTTGTCGGCGGGCGCAGTTCGATTATGGGTCTTGCGGCAGTTGTTCCCAATGCAAGCAATATCATCCACTACGCGCGCATTGTACAAAAAAAAGCGCTTTTACGTCGGCTTAACTCCGCTGCATCCGAGATCTCCGAGCTCTCCTATGAGGCTGACGAAAATGTTCAAGATGTCCTTGATAAAGCCGAGTCGCGCATTTTTGCGGTTGCGCAAAAATTGCTCAAAAAATTATTCGTTCCAATAAAGGAAATTCTTTCTGATGCATTCGAGCGCATTGATGAGCTGCATCGCGAGCGAGGCAAGCTGCGCGGCATTCCAACAGGTTTTACGGAATTGGACAATCTTCTTGCGGGCTTGCAAAAATCAGATCTTATCGTACTGGCAGCGCGACCCAGCGTCGGAAAAACAAGTCTTGCCCTTGATATCGCGCGACAGGCAGGGCTGCAGGGAAAAAATGCCGTCGCAATTTTTTCAATGGAAATGGCAAAGGAACAGCTTGTTGATCGTTTTATCTGCGCCGAGGCCGGAGTTGACCTTTGGAAAATGCGTACCGGAAAACTTTCGGATCGTTCAGGCTCGGATGATTTTTTGCGCATTGGTCATGCGATTAATGCTCTTTCTGAGGCAAAAATATTTATCGATGACACAGCTTCCGCAACCATTTTGGAAATCAAGACAAAAGCGCGTCGCCTCCAAAGCGAGCATGGTCTTGATTTGATTATTCTCGACTATCTTCAACTCATGGAGGGGCATGGCAAGTCTGAGGGCCGCGTACAAGAAATCGCAGAGATCACTCGCGGTCTCAAAGCGATCGCGCGAGAACTCCAGGTTCCGGTCCTTGCCCTCTCACAGCTTGCCCGCGCCGTGGAACTCGTAAAACCAGCAATTCCAAAACTTGCGCATCTTCGTGAGAGCGGAAGCATTGAGCAAGATGCCGATGTTGTTGTGTTCATTTACCGCAAGAGTGCGGACAAAAATTATCGCTTTGAAGACCTGACTGACGAAGATAAGAATACCGCCGAGATAATTGTTGCCAAGCATCGCAACGGCCCAACAGGCAGTGTTCGGCTTTTCTGGGATGAAAAACGCGCCAGTTTTCGCAATCTTGAACGCAGGCATGGCGGTTTTGATATCTTTGACCAATCGTCCCCGCCTTCCACATAACTATGGGAGCCTATCCTCAACACATCCAAGCGCTCATTGATGCCTTTGTTCGGTTTCCCGGCATTGGCGAAAAAGCCGCACAACGCTTTGTTTTTTTTCTATTGCGCCAACCGCAAGCAGAGCTCTTGAAAATTGCAAAGCTCATCATGAATCTTCAGGATGCGATTCTTCTCTGCGGGCAGTGCGCGACGTATTCCGACCGTACGCCTTGTTCGCTCTGCGCGTCTATAAGCAGAGACCAATCCCTGATTTGTGTTGTCGCGACAAGCCACGATCTTGCCGCTATCGAGAGAACCGGTGAATATAGGGGGGTCTACCACGTTCTTGGCGGCACGCTGAATATGCTGGAAGGGGTGACGCCCGATAGGCTTAAAATTAAGGACCTTATCACGCGCGTAAAAAACCCGCACAAAAAAATTCGAGAAGTGATCCTCGCGTGCAATCCGGATCTCGAGGGAGAGAGCACAATGCTGTATCTTTCAAAAATTCTAAAAAACTATTCTGTAAAGGTTACGCGGCTGGCACGCGGGCTTCCGCGTGGCGCTGACATTGAGTATGCCGATGATGTCACGCTCTCAGACGCGCTGCGTTCGCGACGTGAAATTATATAATCCTGCGACATACGGGATCCCGCATCTAGTGCGGGATGGCTCCGTAGAACTACGGAGCCACTTTTGCGATCTTGACTTTCGAATAGGGTTGGCGATGACCCGTTTTTCTGCGATAACGAACTTTTCTTTTAAACTTGATAATCGCAACTTTTTTACCGCGGCCATGCTCAAGAACCGTTGCATGAACAGCGATGCCGGGCAGTGTTGGCGTTCCGAGCTTCATGTTCTCGCCATTCTCGTCGGAAACGAACAAAACCTCAAATGAAAGGCTGGCATCCTTTTCGCCGCTCACCTTCTCCACCTTTATCTCGTCGCCCTCGCGCACAAGATATTGCTTACCGCCTGTTTTTATGACCGCGATCATAAGCTATTGCTTAGGGTTTAGGGTTTGTTTTGATTAAAACAAAACTCTTGGGCCTGTTATACCCTTCAATACTATTATACCACGACTTGAGAATTATGTCCAGTGTTCGCGTCCCTATGCAAATAAGCCGTCAATTGGCGCGTTTCCATCTAAGCAAAAGCACAAGAACAACCATGACCCCAACAAGGAGCGTGAGCGCTGTGGCTTTTTGCTGTGTCTGCATAAAGAGCGCTGCGGCGCCAAAAAGCGCGGACACCGCCCAGAGAATCAATACGGTTTGCCGTTGGGTAAAGCCGGCATCAACCATGCGAAAGTGAAGGTGCTTTCGGTCGCCCTGAAACGGCGACCTCCGTTCAATAACGACGCGGCGAAAGATAATCCAGGCTGTATCAAGAATTGGAATACCTAACACAAGCAAAGCGATGGCAAACTTTGCGCCCGATATGATTGCGAGAACGCCAAGCAAAAACCCCGCAAGCAAGCTGCCTGCTTCACCAAGGAAAATTTTCGCGGGATTAAAATTCCACAAGAGAAATCCCGCAAATGCCCCTGCGGCCAGAAAAGAGAGCAGCGCGGTTGGTTCGTTGACAAAGAAGAACAAACTCACCAAACCAATGATCGCCGCACCAATGGCCGTAATGCCGGAAACAAGGCCATCAAGTCCATCAAGAAGCTTTGTGGTATACATCGTGCCAAAGAGCCAAAGAAATGTGAGAAGATCAGCCCATACTGTGAGATACCGCGGAAGTCCGTTCCACCAAAAAAGAAAAATCTCCCACTGATTCAACGGCAGCTGCTGTCCGGTCACAGGGTTGGTCATGCTTTCAACGCCAAGGCCAAAGGCTATCACTATGAGTACCGCAAGGAATGGCGCGCCTATTATGTGAAGGGGCTTTAATGAATAACGGTCATCGAACGCGCCGCCAACGACCAAAACAATTGAGGCCAATGCGAGACCAATAAGATGCTTTCCCTGAACATGAATATCTATAAGCGCCGGCCAGTCCTGCGGCGCAAAGAAATAATAAAGGCTGGCAACACTTGCGAGTGAAAAAAAAATGCCAATGCCACCAAGCAACGGTATTGGCTTGGTATGAATTTTGCGCGGGGCGCCGGGGCGGTCAACGATGTCGTACCGTATGGCGATTCCGCGCACTATTGCCGTTGCCGCTACCGAGCATACGAACGCAGTTAAAAAAACAACTATGTAGATCATCATACTCTCATTCTTACCACGACTTACGCAGTTTGATGCAGTTCAAGGCGCCGACGAGGAACGGAATAAGCTGTACCTTGATGGTACAGTGTTGAGTACCGCAGTCGGCAACGAAGAAATGCGCGAAATGCGTAAGTCGTGTCTTACAATGCGTGGCCCATCTGGCATGTCATCGACACGATATCCAGCCCTTGCTATTTCGTCCCGCAGGGCGTCCGCCACTGCCCACCGCTTTTCTTTGCGGGCATGCTCTCGCTTGTCAGCAAGGAGGCTTACCTGCGCGGGAATACGGTCGTCCCGCCGGGTAAGCGATAGGCCAAAAACAGCATCAATCTTTTTTATAAATGCGCACACTATTCGATAATCACCCCTTCCGAGCCGAGCGGTCCTTCGATTGACCTGTGAGATAAAATTAAACAGCGCAGCCAATGCCTGCGGGGCGCCAAGATCGTCCGCAAGCGCAGCATCAATTTTCTTGGATGTCCTCGTGATCAGCGGCTCGATGCTCACCTTTTTTGGCTGAGCGCGTGTGGCGCGCAAAACATACTCACGCACGTTTTCACGGAGAGATCGATAGCCATTCTGCGCCGCATCCATGCTCTGCCATGTAAAATTGAGCTGCTGTCGATAGTGGGTCTGCAATAGAAAAAAACGATACGCAAGCGGGTCATACCCCCGCTCGGCAAATGATTGAAGTGTGATAAAGTTTCCCTCTGACTTCCCCATTCGCGTTGAATCTATAACTAGAAACTCGCCATGCATCCAAAACAGTGCCATCGGCTTACCTGCTGCCGCCTCGCTCTGCGCTATCTCGTTGGTATGATGCACTGCAATATGGTCTATTCCGCCGGTATGAATATCAAAGGGTTGTCCGAGATAGTGCGTCGACATTGCCGAACATTCGATGTGCCATCCCGGATAGCCGGCTCCCCACGGGGACTCCCATTTCATATCCTGATCCTGAAATTTTGATTTCGTAAACCACAGCACAAAATCATGCTCGTGTCTTTTATGTACATCCTTGTCTACGCGCGCAACCGATTTGCCAGTTTGCTTATCACTCCATTTCAGTTTACCATACCCCTTCCATGTTGACGTATCAAAATAGACATTCCCTCCGGCTCTATAAGTGTGGCCTTTTTTTTCAAGTCGCTCGATCAGCTCTATCTGCAGCCAAATATGGTCAGTGGCTTTGCACCAAATGTTTGGCGCGATGATATTGAGATCGCGAATGTTGTCCTTGAAAGCATCTGTATAAAACTCGGCTATCTGCCATACGGTCTTACGCTCGCGCTGAGCCCCAAGAAGCATCTTATCATCGCCGCTATCCGCATCGGATGTCAAATGCCCGACATCGGTAATGTTCATCACGTGCTTCACCCGATAACCGAAGTGTATGAGTACCCGCTTGAGTGTATCGGCAAAAAAATAGGATCGCAAATTCCCGACATGCGCATAGTTGTACACCGTCGGTCCGCAGGTATAGAGGCGGACAGTCTTTCCCTTCAAGGGTTTGAATGCCTCTTTTTTTCGCGTCAGGGTGTTGTAAAGATGGAGCATTGCCAAGGGTTTAGGGTTTAGGGTATAGGGTTTAGGGTTTAGGGTTTTTTGAAACCCTATCTTTTATCTCCACTTCCCCCGAGTTGCCCCCGTTCAAGACGAGACGAAAGCTTTTCAATATTATGCGTGGCGATCGTATTGAGTGTAACGCCAAGTTCTGTTGCAAGCTGAGCGCAATACCACAGCACATCGCCAATCTCATCAACAATCTGAGATTTCTGCTCCTCGCTTGGCACGCCAGCGCCATCGCGGAAAACTTTTTTTACTTTGCCGGCAACTTCCCCCGCCTCATTGGCAAGCCCCAAGGTCGGATACGTTATATTCTCACCTGCGTTAGGATAGATGACAAACCGGCGCGACTGTTTCTGATATTCATTAAAATCCATAATTTTTGATTCCTATTGTCTGACGTATTATACTCCCCTCGCCCATCGGAGCAAGAGCACGAATAAGCACGCATGTACCAAAACTGCGCCGGGTAACTCGCGCGCAACTCTTTTAGCGGGGCGCGTAAAGAAGGTTATCTTACAACGATTCATCGGTTTGCAAAGACGTCAGTCCTTCGATGGTCTGCTCAATGTTTTCCCCGACAATACGGTCATGGACGCGAAATACAATGTTCTCGACGAGCCGCGTATCACTTCCAAGTTGCGCTGTGGGCACGAGAATGTCAAAGGATGCGTCGATGCGCTTGACCGATGCGGGCAAGGCATTTAATCGCCATGTTACCGCGCGCGCCGCGGCGTCTATTCCGATGTCTCCCGCAGTGCGGCTGTTCACGCCACCCCACTCCGCCGAAGATGGCAGCGCAACATTCACCGTAAGATCATCAAGGTCATGAAGGGTATTGGTGACAGCAAGATAGACGCGAAATCTCTTTTTATCGCTCTGTCCCGCATCGCTCATATCGCGGAGGAACGCTCGTACGCGCGCATCTGAGAGAACCGCGGCGCTAATGCGCGGCCCATCAATTTTGAGCGGCTCCTGATTAACCTTTCTGTCCTTTTCAACGCGCTCGCCGACACGAGCATTGAGTCCAAACTCAAGCGGTGCGTCCTGTGCGCTTGAACCAAGCGCAATTGTCAACGGTAATACCACCTGCGCTCCGCTTGGCATTTCCTTAAGTGAATCTACGCGCTCTGCACTCCATATAACAACCTGTTCTCTCCGTTCTGCTCCGCCATCAAATACGGATTTCTCATGATCAATGCCATCCTTTGGCAGCGCCAACATCACCTCAAGATTGCGAAGCGTAACATTTCCCTTATTCGCGATAGTCACGGCAAGACGTTGGCTTGATTGGGGACGTAGTGCGCGAAGAGTGTCGGCGCCCTCGGTTACAAGCGAAAGAGAGACGTCGTTGCGAAGAATAGTGATATCGCTCTTTGATTCACGCAGAACAGCATCTGCGCGTCCCGACTCTCTTAGCATAAGCTGTACACCAACTGGAACCAAGCCCTGAAGCGTCTCATGAGCTTTCACCGTTACGCGGAGCACTCCCCCATCGATATTCGGCCGCGTCGTCTTGCTTAACGCATATCCATTCCATTCATTTGATTCTTTAACAGAAACTTCTGGGTCGGACGACTCAATCGTCAGCCCTTCCGGAAGCGATAGCTTTAGAAAAATATTTTCCGGATTTCCAAGGCGCGTCACCTCTTGATAGTGGATCGTTATCTGCGCGCTTGATCCCGCGTTGACGGTCGATGGCGCCTCAAGACGGAGCCGTTCGATCGTTGCGGCGCCAATCACACTGCGCACTTCCTTTTTGACCGTAAAAGCGGAGCGGTAGAGTGGGTGCTGATAACTCAATGAAAACACCGCCTTGCGCTCATCATTCTCAAATCCGGTAAGGGTTCCCCGAACGATGATACGCCCAGTGCCGCGGGGCTGGAGCGTTCCAATATTCCAATAATTATGAATGCTATTCTGGCTTGCCGGCTCACTTTCAATAAAAGCAAAACCGATTGGGTATTCTGCAAATAGCGCGACATCAGAAACTGCGGAACGGCCCTGGTTTTGATACTCAAAAACATATTCGACAACCGTCCCCGTCTCTATGGTCTGAGGTCCTGCCGCGGAAGCTATGATCGGATCGGACGATCCACCGATACGATTTGAGAAATAAAGATAGCCAACCCATGCGCTCGCCGCAAGCAATCCGACAAATAATGCGCCTATGACGCGAATCAAGAGCGAGGGGCGTGATGCCTTTTTAAACGCATGATCCCGTGAATCAGCGGGCCCGTTGGAGTGATAGAATTGGTAGAACTCGTTGTCTTGTTTTTTCTTTTTCATTTAAATAGTGTTGTTAGCGCGACGTCTGATATGAACGGCTCAATCGTTTTGCTCATCCCTCCCTGATCAAGCGTTACTGAGGAAATGCGCGATCCAGATTGGCGCTGGAGAAGGAATGAATAGAGGCGCGCTCCGTTTTGCATCGGAAGGTCTTTGACCGTAAAAGGAAGGCGTACCCTCAATGAGACGGTCGCCTCCTCACCAGGCTTTACAACCAACCAGTGAGCAAAGACCGATTTGTTAAATTCGTGCGTGACGATCATTCCTGTTGTCGGATCTATTGATGGTGTTCCTTCTATCATACGCAAAAACGGATCCTCGCGCAACTCGTCTGATTGTTGCTCAAAACGCGCAAGCGGGGGCGCGGCAAAACCTTTTGCCTCGAGAAGCGTTGTCCCGCGAGGAAAATAGAATCGAAGATAGGAACTGTTCGCAACGCCTGTAAACAAATCACCGCCCGCTTTGCCGCTGTGTCTTCGTGTAAGCGTAACCTGCGCCTCAAGCGAACCGCCATCACGCACTGTGAGCGTACGGCTCAATGCGTCATCGATGACCATATCGCTTTTTGCGCCGCCAATGTTTGCGGACACGACCATCAGATAATCATGCGCGGCATTGCGAACCGTACCGGAAATGCCGAAGCGAGAAATGGAATCCTGCTCTGCGGAATTTCGCAAAAAAACTTGAATATCGCGCCGCGCAAGCGCATCGACAATCAATCCCGCAACCTGCATGTGAGCGCTTGGTGATGCGCCGATTTTTTCAAGCGCAGCCGGGAATAAGTCGGCGATAAATTGCTTTGGCTTATTCTTCTCCCTGTCATACTCGAGTTCGACCGCCTTATGCGTTTCGAGAAAGAAATTATTTGCGGTAAGCTCCTTTCCGTACTCCTGCATGGGAATGCTTCCAACGACATCGAGCAGCCGCTCGAACATACCCGCATTTACCGCAATCACTCCATCAACGGTCGGACCGCCTGCTCGTTCATAAAACCAAAGTATTTTTTGCGCCGAGGTTGGAAAATCCGGAAACCAGTTTGCGTCCTGAAACTCCCATCGCGGATTGACCAGGTGGAGCGGCTCTGGTGAACGTACGAATGCCGCAAGTTGGCCCTGGAGATCATACGAGCCGCCGCCCGGAACTTCGATATCAACCAGCGCGCCACGATACACGTCAATAAGCGAATAACTCCCAATAAAGCCGCCAGTCGGACGCAGTTCTGCGTTATTTTGAAAGAGCAATAAATAGCGACGCTTCTTTTCCGCACCAAGGCTTGTGAGAAGCGCCGATTGGACTGATGAGAGGGATGAGGAGAGCGTATTCAAAGTTTCGGCTGTGTTTTTTAGCGTATCAAATTGCTCGCGATACTGCTCTGGAATTGTCTCTGACGATATATCAGCCATCTTCTCATCGATCATGCGAATGAGCGGATGAAGCTCATCAAGAGCAGATAGAACCGCCGTTACTGTTTGAAAAAAATGCTCACCGAACGCAGTATCACTCGATACGGTTTTGGAGAGAGCGCTCGTGCGAATGCCAATCTGCGAAGCAGCCAATCCTATGTCAAGCAGAGCCTCGCCGTCCGATATTTTTTTTCCTACCGCGGGGAGTGCTTTTGCGACAGAACGAACGGAAGACGGCACCCGGGTAGCGGTTGACCGCGCGCGCTCGAACGCATCACGCGCCTCACTGAAAAGCGCCAGCGCCCCAGACGCATCACCAGCTTGGAGCGCTGATATTCCCTGCTGGAGGGTATCAAGCGCGCGAAGCGCTGCTGTGGTCGTGTCAGCGCGCACCTCCGTCAAAAATTGATAGGAACGAATTGCTGGCAGCGGAAGCGCAAACAAGAGGAGGATTATTGTAAAGACAGTGAGTTTCTTCCACCAGAACACCGGCGGGGCAACGGACATCTGCGCGTGCTGCAGAGAGTCGTAGGCACGAGTGGAAAGAAGAGCCGATTTGTCTAACGCAAAAAAAAGTATCCTGCCGATACCACGTGCGCATATGATGGGAATGGTGATAACCATGAACGCCACACTGCGCCATAAGCCAAAAAGTATGATCCGCACTGTGATGCCGATAAGCCAGAAAAAACTCACAAAAACCCATGCACTCGCGCGAGCAACGATCGTTATAAGAAAGTCAACAATACGATATCCTACCCTGAGAGCTCTTCCGACACAAAAGAGTGTCATCCGTACCGATGATATGTATGCGTTAAATATGCCGCTGAACAAAAACAAAAATAACTGCCCGGTATTGTATACTGTCAGGGTTTCAATTGGATCGCCCCAAAGGTTTTCCGTGTGTTCCTTCGTGCCTTTTTTCATTGGATGCCGTTCTTGATTTTATGTAAATTGTAGCATATAATCATACCAATGAACAGTGAAACAAAAAAACTGCCAGAACTGCAAAAACCAGTTCACCATTGAACCGGATGATTTTGCGTTTTATGACAAGATGAAGGTGCCTCCGCCGACGTGGTGTCCGGATTGCCGATTCATGCGCCGCTTGCATTGGAGAAATGAACGGGCGCTTTTTCATAACGTATGCGCAAAGTGCAGCAAAAAAATCATCTCTGTCTATCATCCTGATTCGGGAATCGTTGTATACTGCCGTCCTTGCTGGTGGTCGGATGATTGGGACGGGCTTGATTATGGCGTAGACTTTGATCCAAGTCGTCCGTTTTTTGACCAACTGCGCGACCTTCTCTATCGTGTTCCGCTTCCCGACCTTTTCGGACTCTATACCACGCTGGAAAACTCCGAGTACACCAACATGGTTGGGTATCTCAAAAATTGCTACTTCCTCACCATGGCGGACTGGAATGAAAATTGTTCCTACGGGAGTAATTTTTTACACTGCAGGGATTCGCTTGACTGCCTGATGCTCACCGAGAGCGAGCTCTGCTACGAATCGGTCAACTGCCACAAATGCTACAAGACGCTTTTTTCGATTGATTGCGAACAGTGCACGAATGTCAGTTTTTCAAAAAATTGCAACGATTGTATTGATTGCATCGGATGCGTTAATTTGAACAACAGGCAACACTGTATTTTCAATGTGCAGTATACACCGGAGGAGTATCGCTTGCGCGCAGAAAACTGTTCACCGACATCGCGAACCACCATTGCCGAAATGCGAAAAAAGGCTGAGAATTTCTGGCGTTCATTCCCCAATAAATATCTCCATGAGCGTAATTCTCAAGATATCTCCGGGGACTACATTTATAATTCGACGAAGACGTACGATTCTTTTCTGGTACAGGACATGGAAAATTCCCGCTATTGCGCCCTGGTACTTCCGGGAAAAACAACCGATTGCTACGACCATACGCATTATGGCATTAATGCATCGCTCATGGTTGAAACCCTGCAGTGCGGTGGCCAGGCATCCGCTATCAAATTCAGTTGGTTTACCATTATTGATGTTATGAATGTGGAATACGGCATGTTCAATATCGGTACCAAGAATTGTTTTGGCTCTGTCGGCATTAAGAAAAAGCAGTATTGCATTCTCAACAAACAATACTCAAAAGATGAATATGAAAAGCTGCGAAGTGAAATTATCGCGCAGATGAGTGAAAAGCCGTACGTTGATTCGCGCGGAGTTGCCTACCGCTATGGCGATTTTTTTCCCATTGATATGAGTCCGTTTGAATATAATATCAGCAGCGCGCAGGAATTTTTTCCGCTCACTGAGGACATGGCGAGAAAACGAGGACTGCGGTGGCATATCCAAGAGGTGACATCACAAAAAATCACAATGAAGACAAGCGACATTCCCGATACCTGTGACGATATACGCGATTCGATCCTTGAACAGATCATTGAGTGCAAACACGCGAGCCAATGCGAGGAGCGATGCAGTGGGGCATTCAAAGTTCTCGCACGCGATCTAAGGTTCTATAGGGATATCGGACTCCCCCTCCCTTCTCTGTGTCCCAACTGCCGACACTATCGAAGAATCTTGAGGAGAAACTCGCATACGCTCATCCTGCGCCGCTGTATGTGCGACAAGGAGGGACATGCCCACCATACCGGTCTATGCCCCATTGAGTTTAAGACAACCTATTCGCCCGACAAACCCGATATTGTCTATTGCAAAAAATGTTATCGCGCAGAAGTGATATAGTATTTCATGATAGCGTCTTAAAGCGCACGCAAAAACGCTTCCATTCCCCGCTCGCGGTGACCCGAAACCGAACAGTTGAGCGTGTAAATGCCGGGCTCGAGAGAGTCAAATTCAAGAATCGCCGACTCTCCCGGCGCTATCGTAGGCGTGCCAATACCCAGTTCCTTGACGGTAAGATTGTGTGGTGCGGCGCCGTTGTTTTTGAATATCATTCGCAGCGGTTTATCCGCATCAATCTTTGTTGAATAGGGTGTGAGAGAAAATTCTTTTGCTGACATATCAACCAGCGTAGGCTTCTCTTTTGTTTTTGATAGTGATACCGGCTGCGCGTCACGGGCAGAACCACGCTCTGGAATGAGAAGCAGGTTTGCGTGCGTAATACCAAGCGAGAGCTCCCTCATGATACGGAACGCGTCTTCCGGTCGTCCAAGGTAATATCGTTTTCCATCTATGGGATAGACATACCACGCCTGTCCCGCCGTCTCAACTTGAAGAAGAATGCGCCCCTGCATTCGATTGAGCAATCGTTGATTCGTTTGAAATCGTGACGGACCGGTTGGCGAATAATTTTGCTGAATCTCTTCTTTGTCGCCATACCCATCTCCATCGGTGTCGGGTCGCTGGGGATCGGTTCCCAACGCCTCTTCAAAAGAGTCGGCAAGCCCATCCCCGTCGCTATCAGGGCCTGATACTGGCAAAAGCGCTGGCGGAATGCCGGCAAGTTCTTGGGTACGAATCCCAAGACCCAACTCGCGCATCACGCGGAAGGCATCTGCAGGACGGCCGAGGAAAACGCGCTCATTGGTTGTCGGCTGGACATACCATGCCTCACCGTTTTGCTCAACATCGAGAAGAATGCGACCAGACAGAACCGGCGCAGCATCGACTGGCGATATGCCAAAAAGCATGCCGCCGATAACCGATATCGCGATGGTAAAAAAATAGTTCATAGAGCGTGACTTGGTCG
>JACQSC010000003.1 GCA_016206155.1 Candidatus Uhrbacteria bacterium
CGATAACGGCGATGTCACTCTGACTCATGCAGCAAACTCACTCTCCGTTGCTGGCGGTGATCTGAACGTCGAGATCATTGACGGTCAGACCATTAACCTTGATGGCGACGGTTCACCGACTGCAGACATTCTCACGGTTGGTTCTGGTGATACTTCAGTCACTGACGGTGTTGACGCTCTCCAACTTACTTTCACCGCATCCAACGCTTCAGGAAACGTTGTTGACATTACCCCGTCAGTAACAAATGGTGGCGCTGGTGTTGCCGAGACATACAACGTCTTTGATGTCGACGCATTCACCGCAACATCAAACACTAATGCCGGTAATACCCTTGCTCTCAATGGTCTCAATTTTGGCACCCTCACTCAGACAGAGACTCTTGGTACTATCACTGCCACAGCCCTGAACATTGGAACCGGGTGGGACACAGGGCTTTCAATAGGGGACAATACAACAGAAATTGCTCTTACAAGCACAACGGCAACAATCACTGTTGGGACGGGTATGACTACAGATTCGCTTGATATTAACGGTAACTTAACAATTCATCTTAACGGAACCCAGACTTCTGTCGCATTATGTGGATCTCATACCGGGGCTGGCGGGGCTGCGGTATCAAATGTTCAGATAGTTGACTGTACTGGTACTCCTGCTGCTGACTATGCTGAGCAATATCCAATATATCAGGAAGCCAGAGCAGCCGAACCAACAATCACGTACGGAGATATCGTAGTTCCTGGGACTAAGGTTGTTACGCAAGAAGATGAGTCCAATGGTCAGCGTCAGATCGTGCAGCTCGTGAAATCCTCAAAACCATACCAGGGACCTGTTGCCGGTATTGTCTCAAATAACTATGGCGACTTTACCTCTGCTGGTTATAACATCAAGAAGGAAGACAACCCGATGCCGGTCGCTCTTGTCGGACGTGTGCCGGTTAACGTGACCAACGAAGGTGGTGCGATTGCGGTTGGTGACTTCGTTACCACCTCATCCACTGCTGGAAAGGGCATGAAGGCAACCAAGAAGGGTCGTGTCATCGGTATGGCGCTTGGCGCATTTGATGGCACCTCAGGACAGGTTATGGTACAGGTTATAAACACCTGGTACGATCCGGAAGATGGCGGAGATAGCGCGGCATCGGCAAAGGACTTCTTTGTTGAAAACAGACTACAACTGGGCGTGGAGACCGTGACGGTTGCAGACGACGGCGTTGCGTCAAACAAGGCGCTCTCAGTACTGACGCCAAGCACTTCATACGTGGAGATCAAGTGTGAGGATTCCGATGGCTGTAACCTGCAGGTTGAAGAGACCAATGCTCGCGCAGGAGACCTGTTGTACCTCGCAAGCATTGGCGCCGGAGCGGTAGAGGTTGCGGATCGCGCAGGTGTCTTGAACGGCACCAACCCGCTGTTGGCTGAGGATGATACTGCGATGTATATCTACACCAGCGGCAAGGCGAACAACCTCTGGGTGCAGTTGAGCCATTCGGATAACTAGGGTGAAACAGGGTACAGGGTACAGGGTACAGGGTACAGGGGTTAGTGAAGATGACAAAGAAAATCATGGAGAGCCGGAGAAATCCGGTTCTCCATGGGAACTGGAATCACGTTCTTGGGCTGGATCCCCCGGCAGAGCCGGGCAAGCTGGCCTTCGCCGGGATGACAGGAGAAAATAAAGCTCTATGGCGGAACAAAACACTACATTGGAGGAAAAAGTTGACGGATTGGTCACAACAGTCGGCGATCTTTCACAAACAGTTGATGGACTGGTTACAACAGTTGGTGACCTTTCGCAAACAGTTGATGGACTGGTTACAACAGTTGGTGATCTTGCCGTATCAATGGATGAGCTTGCCAGGATGATAAAGGGCGGGTTTGATGCTGTTGACAAGCGATTTGATGCCGTTGAAAAAGATGTTGGTCAACTCAAGACAGACGTCAGTGGGCTCAAGACCGATGTGGGGTACCTTAAATCTCAAATGGTGACAAAGGAATATCTCGACAAGAAGCTTGGCGATCTGTGGGGTGACGTCATTGTTCTATTTCGCAAAGAGGATAAGAGGGTTTCTGGGATTGTTTCAGTGCTTGAAGAAAAGGCAGTATTCTCTAGTGCGGATGTTCAGCAGCTTGACAAACTTCGGCCGCTGGTAGTGATTGATTAAGATTAAGGGCACGTGAAGAACGTTCTTTACAGTAAGGTTTTTCAAAGTATTGCGGGGATCGTCGTGATTGCCGGACTGGTCGGCGGGGGATACTGGGTGTGGAGAGAGCAAAAAACGCCAAAGTTCTACGATCCGGACATTCAGGTGGGGTTCAAGTACTCGCCAGATCTGGTTGGACAGCGGGCATACGATGAGCGTGATGTTGCTGACAAGATTGTGTATCGCATAAAGAACGGCGAGAAGGTTGATAGCCCGATATTGGTGACCGTGAAGTGGGAGACTGGTTTGCGGAAGGTGAGCAGTGTGCTGCGGTACGACATCCGCGACATTTTGCTTGATAACGCCGACAAGCAGTTTGCCAAGCAGTACATCAAGTACGAGAAGAAGAACGAGCGGAAGTTTGACTGGCAAGGCAAGAAAGCGGCTGAGATGGAATTTGAGTACCTTTCACCTCTTGGCGTCTTCATCCGCCAGCGGATGATGATTCTGATGCGTGATGAGGATACCGCGGTGTACATTTCCGCGCAAACACGGCAGAAGGAATACGATGCGATAAACAAGAAGTACTTTGAGAAGATATTCAGAACAATTGGGTTTAAATAAAAACGAGCGATGCAAAAAACTACAAGACAGAATTTAACATTAATTACCTTTGAATTTTGAGTTGTAGTTTTTTCTTTTTAACCGTTTTTTTGCTTTACACCTTTTTATGAAAAAAATCATCTCCACGGTCTTGCTCTTCTCACTGATTTTTGGAACCATTGGGGTTGGCGCACTGCCTGCCAGCGCACAGCCGTTGAACTATGCGACAGTCGATGCGACGGTTTCCTTTTCCGGATCGGGCAGGACACTCACCATTCGCGCAGGCAGCACTGCCGACTCTCTGCTGATTGGCACCACCAACATGACGGTGAGCATTTCTTCTGGACAGACATTTACTGTTCGGGATACGGGAACGACGAATAGCACCTTTCGCAAGATTGATGTGAGCGATGGCACGACCACCGGGTGCGCGTCTGGCAACGTGGGAAGTGAGGTAATCATCTCAATTGGAACAGGAACTCGCACGGTTATTATCACGCCCACAGATATCAGCGTCTCCTGTAACGCGGTAGCAGTCGCAGCAGGCGGTGGCGGCGGAGGCGGTACGACAACGACAACGACCACCACAACAACAGAGCAGACAGCCGAGCAGAAAGCCGCCGCTGATGTTGCGGCAAAGGCAGCGGCAGACAAGAAAGCCACAGATGAAAAGGTAGCACAGGAGAAAACAGCAGAAGCAACCCTCCAGCCCGTGACCGTAAAAACAGTTGACGTAGCGGTGACCGATACAAAACAGGTGCAAGACGTTGCAACGGGGGTGACCGCTGCCGACCTTGGCGTTGGGACTGTTACGGCTTCAAACCTAACGGTTAAGAAGACAGGCGAGGCAACGAAAGAGATAGCAGGAGAAAAACCAACGATAGATAAGCAAATCAAAGCCGCGCTGGAAAAGGATGCTCGTGACGACACCGCAAAAAAAGCGCTTACCGATGTTAGAAGCGCCGTTTCTCTCGGAAGTCTGAAGGCCCTGCCAACGAGCACAAAGGTTGAGTCATTCACCGTGAGTGACAAGACATCGGGGAAGAGCGTGAGCGTCTCAAAGGTGAGCCAGAGCGTTCAGGCAAAAGAAACACTGCAAAACGTGAAGATTCTCGTCACCATTCCAAAAGACGTTGCAAAGAGCGCGTCAGAGTTGACCTTTCCTGGCCTCAAGCCAACAATTATTCAGGACGACCCGATTGTTGAGTGGACCATTGCCGAGCTGAAGGCGGGTGAGCAGGCAGAGCTTTCCTATCAAGTAAACAAGAAGATTGAGTCGATTGATACGAAGGTTGTCGCAACCGCATCGGCGCCAATTTCAAAAGAAACAGTGTTTGTATTTAAGGACGGCAAGTTTGTCGCCGTGAGTAAAGAGGAAGCCGCGCGCATTGAAGCAGAAGCGGCGGCATCCGCCGCCGCTAAAGCTCCGGCGCAACCAGAGGAAAAAGCGCCAATTTCTGAGAAACAGGAGAAACCGGTGTCCATAGAAGTGCCTTCGCCCCAGGCAGTGGCTGTTGCGCGGGCAAAGCACATCGATGATATCGTAAAGAACGAAGCGCCGGCATTGGCAAGCGCGCTGAGCGTAGCCGCATTCCTTGAAGCGTTGAACCATGCAACGGGACAGGCGCTTGTACGTAATGAGGCGGCAGAAGACAAGACGATCTCAGACATTTTGCCAAAGCTCAACATCGACCTCAAGGCGCTCCTTGCGGCGGCGCGGCTCAGCATGGCGGCGGTGACCGATAGTAACGGGAAGCCCGCTTCTATAGATGGGGCGAGCTTAGAGCGTATCGTTGCATACATCACCTATGGCACGCCGACAACGTTGAAGATTGGCGCCGGCGAGCGCGCGGGCGTGCTCAACAGCTATATAGCCGCGTGCGGCAAGGTGCCAAGCAAAGAGGGCGAGTGGGCAGACCTTCTCAAGATTGCGGGCGGACGATTCCCTGCCGGCACGTGCGATCTGACCAAGGAGCGCGCGGGAGCAAACTTCAAACGCGTGTACAAGCGCGATGCGCGCAAGGAAAACGCGAATGATCAGGCGGCGTTGACGATCATGCAGTATGGCCTTTTGCCGGTAAAGGCTGTGAAGGTCGGCGAAGGGGCGGCGGTTGTACCGAACCGCGATACGCAAAAAGAAAAACAAGCAATCCTCGCATTCAAAAAGATCTTTGGCTACTATCCCTCGACGGCAACGGCATGGAATGTTGTCCGCGCCATAGCATACTCCGGCACGCAAAGGTAAGATTTTGACATTATAGCGAGGTTTGGTACACTCGGAGGATTATCATCCTCCGTATGGACCTTGCGAACAAGCGACAAACAGTAACCCTTCTTCTTGTGTGGGCCGCTCTTCTTGCGGCGGCCTGGTTTGCTTCACCCGCGTTTATGCGATCGGCGTTGCGGCTTTCTGCTTCGTTGCCGCATCGCGCAGTGACATCCGAGCTTTCCGTAGATGATCGTGCGGCAACGCGAGTCGAGATTAATGATCTTCGCAAAAAGATTTTTTCAAAAAAACAGCAAGGTGATACGAGCGTTACTGACGATGCGCTTGAACTGGCAATTCGTTATGAAAAGCTCGGCGCGTACTGGAAGGCAAAGCAGAGTCTTTCGCATATCCTAAAGCGTGAGAGCGCCAATGCTCAGGCATGGATGCATCTGTCACGCATCTTCGAGGGACTGACGCTCTATAGCGACGCGGCAGAAGCATGGCGCACAACCATTGAGCTTGATCCAAAAAATCCATCCAACTACGCGCGGCTCGCCTACGTGCTTGACCGGCGCTTCAACGATAGCTTTAGCGCCAACGGTGTGTATGTTGAGGGCCTGGTGCGCTCCGGCAATACGCCAGAGCTCATGCGATCGTATGCCCTGTTTCTTGAACGCATCGGAGAGAAGAACGCAGCCCTGCTCTACTGGAGGGCGTTGTTTGAAAAAGAACCTCAAGACACTTCAATTCAGGACCGAATCCGTGATCTGGAGAATACAATGTGATATAATTGTTTCGCAGGCCGGTGGCTTGGTGCAGAATCAGAATCGGTACTCTGGATTCTCCGGGTTCAAATCCCGGCACCGGCTTTGCAATGTTATCCACAAGACACTCTTGACAACTGGTTAAATTGTGCTACTATTATTCTAGATTACCGATTCTGGTTCATTTGCACCTCGTGTGCTGCACCATGCAGAATCATGAAGAAGCCCCGAAAGGGGTTTTTTCTTTTGTCTTGAAAAGTATACACAAGCAGGTATACTATGGAATATGAAACGCATTATCCTTGCCGTGATTTTTTTTGTTATTTCCGGGAGCTTGGCGCCCCTTTCTTTTTCTCGTGCTGTCGCAGCCGGCATAACCCCCAACGATCCTCTTGTTGGCCGTCAGCGCTATCTTGAGCAAATTGGCGCGCAAGGGGCATGGAGTGTGACAATCGGATCGCCGTCTGTTGTCGTCGCGGTTTTGGATTCTGGACTCGACATGAACCATCCGGACATTCAAGATGCGCTCTGGACAAACATCGCGGAGATCCCGGGGGATGGCATTGACAATGATGGGAATGGGTATGTGGATGATATCCGCGGGTGGGACTTCATTAATGACATTCCCGATCCCAACCCAAAGTTTGGCGGCGACTTTCTCTACGCGGGCATTCACCACGGTACGCTTATCGCCGGCATCATTGCCGCGCGCGGAAACAACGGTCTTGGCATCGCCGGCATTTCGTGGAAGAGCCGCATTATGCCTCTGCGGGTACTTACCAACCAAGGAGAGGGGAACGTGTTTGACGTTGCGCGCGCGATTGATTACGCGATTCAAAAAAAAGCAACCATCATCAATTTAAGTTTTCTCGGAACAGACGAAAGCGGCTATCTGCGCGGCGCAATCCATCGCGCCATTGATGCGGGCATTGTTGTCATCGCCGCTGCCGGCAACAATGAGGCCGGGAAAAGGGGATTCAATCTCGATGCGTCTCCGGTGTTCCCCGCGTGTTTTAATAATTCGCTTGACGGTGTGATCGCGGTTGGGTCTATCGATGCGTTGGGCCAGAAAGTTCCCTTCTCTAATTTTGGTACCTGTATCGACGTTGTCGCACCGGGCCAGGATCTCTACGCGACGCAAGCCGTTAATTATGAACGATTCGGCTTTGACCATTTTTACGGAGGGGGGTGGTCTGGCACATCGCTTTCAACCGCGATGGTTACGGGCGTTGTTGCGCTCATGAAGGCGGCCAATCCATCGTTGTCGCCCTCAGACATCGCCGGATTATTCCGGAAGAACTGCGATTCGGTCGATGCCCTTAATCCCAGCTACAAAGGAAAGCTCGGATGTGGGCAATTGAATGCCGCAAAGCTCGTGCGCTCAGCGCTTGACACCAGAGAGCCGCACAACAGCGGTGCGGGTGCGGCAATCACCATTGCAGGCGCTGACGGAACAGTGCCGGTATCTTTTTTTGATCAAAGGGGAGTTTCCATAAAGGATAGAAAGCCATTTTTTCCCTTTGCGCCGTTTCGCGTGCCGTATACAATTGGCACATCTTTTCAAAGCGGACTCACGGTTGTCGCCGCGGGCGCCGGTGGCGGACCACACGTTCGCGTCTTTAATCGAGAGGGCGCGCTTGTGAGCCAATTCTTCGCGTATGATAAGCGATGGCGCATTGGCGCAGTTGCGGCAATTGGCGATATTGATGGCGATGGAGAGGAAGAGATTGTCACGGCGCCCGCGTCACGGGGAGGCGCGCACGTGAAGATTTTTTCGCTTTCAGGCATATTTAAGAAAAGCTTCTTTGCCTATTCCAAGGATATGCGTACCGGCTATACGCTGGCTCTTGGCGACATAAACAACGACGGCAAAAAAGATATTGTGATCTCAGCCGCCGGCGGTGCCGCTGGAGGATCAGTCAAGGTTTTTTCCTGGGAGGGGAGACTCCTGACTCAATTTGTCGCATATCCAAACAGCGCCATTGATGAGCTAGCCCTCGCGATTGGCGATGTAAATGGCGATCAAGAAGAAGAGATTGTCGTAGCACCGGCACGAGGACGCGCACCGCTCGCTATTTTTTCAAAAGCTGGTGTATTGATGCACGCGGCATTTCCGTATGGGCAGGGATATGAGCGCGGCATGTCACTGGCTATTGGCGATGTCGGCGGGAATGGTCGAAATGAAATCGTCGCAGTTCCGCGCACACGCGCACCGGCGCATGTGCAGATTCTTGACGGGAGCGGCAAGACCGTAGGGACCTTTTTTACTTCATCGCCAGACGTACGCACGGGTTTTATCATAACACTTGTTCCATAACATATACCCTCTATGCAGGATCGCATCAATGTACTCGTAACCGGCGGCGCAGGCACCGTCGGGTCAAATCTCTGCGACCATCTTCTTTCGCAGAAAACGTATAACGTGATTTGTGTTGACAATTATTTTTCCGGTGTCGAGCACAATATAGACCGGCTGTTGTCAGACCCGCATTTTGAGTTTATCCGCCACGATATCTCAGAGCCCCTTGACTTTGCCCACTATCCGGGGGTTGAGCGGTTCAAGACAGCGTTCGTGGGGGTGCAGGAAATCTATCACCTCGCAATTCCCGATGCGCCGCGCGCCTATCTTCCCTCGCCCGCCGAGGTGCTGATGCTTGGCGCGACAGGAACGAAGCATATCCTGGACCTTGCGCTGCGCCATCGCGCAAAAGTGTTGCTTGCGTCAGATACGAACGTTATCGGCACCATGCCTGAAGGCGAGGCGATCACCGAGGATACTCGTGGAGCATTTGACTTCCTGGATCCTCTGTCGGTGTTGGCGTCTGCGCAACGGTATGCGGAGACGATCTGCGAAACATATCGACGCCTCTACAATCTTGACGTTCGGATTGTGCGCATGCACAACGTTTATGGCCCGAATATGCATTTTGGCGATGGGCGCTTTATTCCCGAAATGATCGAGCGCGCACTTGCGGGCGAGGAGATAGTGATTACACCGTCGCTGACCGCCGCGCCATTTCTCTTTCTTTCCGATGCCGTTGATGCGCTCGTGCGCGTGATGGGGCTGCGTACACCGGACATCTATAACCTTGCGCATCCCACACTGTACCCACTTCAGGAGGTGGTACAGGTAATCATTGCACTGACAGGATCATTATCCACTGTACGGCAGGGACCAGCGCCAGCCGATGAGCAGGAATTGTACGCAGTGTGGCAGCGGAGCTGCCGTGCGGTGAGCATTGCAAAGATCAAGGAAGACGCCGAATGGTTTCCTGTTGTTCTGTTGCGCGACGGTCTCTCCCAAACCATCGATTATATGAAGTCTGTCCGCGGATTGGCGGATCTTCGCAGTATTCATAAGAAGTAATACCCTATGAACACAACACGACCATCATCTCTTTTGCTCACAGCGGCAGTAGCGCTTCTCTGCGGAATTTTTGGCGGTGCGATTGCCATAAAAGTCATCAAGAACACTCCATCGGAGTCTCCACCCGAACAAGCGCGCACCGTTGAAATTCGTGGAAGCGAGGAGGAGCGCGTTGTCGATATGGTAAAAAATTCGTCGCCGTCTGTGGTGAGTATCATCGTATCAAAAGACCTTGCGACCGTGTATCGGCGCACGGGGAATGTATTTCCCTTTGATGATATTTTTGACCAGCTGGGATTGCCGTTTGAATTCCGCACGACGCCCGCACCGCGCCAACAGGAGAATACGCAAGAGCAGCCCGAAAAAAAGAAGGAATCGAAAAAGCAAAAAGTTGGCGGGGGAACCGGCTTTGTTATTTCAGAAGACGGACTCATTATGACCAACCGCCATGTGGTGTCTGAAGAAGACGCAGATTACACGGTTGTCTTTGGCGACGGAAAAGAATACAAGGCGACCGTTCTTGCGAAAGATCAAATTCTGGATCTCGCCATTGTTAAAATTGATGCGAAGAATTTAACGCCACTGCCGCTTGGAGACTCTGACGCGATTCAAATAGGGCAGACCGTCATTGCTATTGGCAACACGCTTGCGGAATACAAGAACACGGTAACGCGAGGCGTGGTTTCCGGCATTGATCGGGAGGTGCGCGCGATGGATGGCCGCGGGCAATCAGAGGTGATTCAAGAAGCGATTCAGACCGACGCCGCAATCAATCCGGGCAACTCCGGCGGCCCTTTGTTGAACTTGAAGGGGGAGGCGATTGGCATCAATACGGCAGTGAACCGCGAGGGGCAATCCATAGGGTTTGCCATTCCCATCAATCTCGCGAAGCGGTCGGTCGAGAGCGTGAAAAAATATGGAAAGATCGTGCGTCCATGGATCGGTGTTCGGTACACGTTGATCGATAGCGAATTCGTAAAAAACAATAACCTGCCGATCGATCACGGCGCGATGATTATCGGCGACCCCACTCAGAAGGTTATTGGCGTTATTCCAAAGAGTCCGGCTGACAAGGCGGGACTGCGCGATGGGGATATTATCCTTGAACTGGACGGTAAAAAAATTGACCAAAGCCACTCGCTCGCCGGCGAGGTTGCGCGCCACGCACCAGGCGATGAGGTGACGCTAAAAGTGTTCTCAAAGGGAGATACGCGCGAGGTAAAGGTGAAGCTTGAGGAGTTTCAGGAGCAAAAATAGATATGGCCGACATTGCTTCTGAGATACACACACTGGAAGAAAAAATTCTCGACCTGCGCGAGCGGATCGGGATTGAGGCAAAACGCGCGCGCATTGTTGAGTGCGAGGCAGAGATGGCCGGGGAGCGTTTTTGGCTCGATCGTGACGCGGCCGCGCGGATCAGCCAGGAGTTTGCCGACCTTAAAGAAGAAGTTGATGGGTGGGACGCGCTCTTGCAAGGAACACGCGACCTCTCAGAGCTTACAAGGGACGCAAGCCCCGAGCTGCTTGAAGAAATCGAACTGTCGTTTGTTGAGCTGAAAAAAAAGTTTTCCCAAACAGAATTTCGCGTTCTTCTCTCCGGTCCCTATGATCGCAACAGTGCGCTTCTTGCGATTCACGCCGGCACCGGCGGCGTTGACGCCATGGATTGGGCAGAGATGTTACTTCGTATGTATCTGCGGTTTTGTGAACAGAAAAAATGGCGTGTGCGTATTCTCGATGAACAGCGGGGAGGCGAAGCGGGCGTGAAGAGCGCGGTTGTAAGCATCGAGGGAGCGTACGCCTATGGATATTTGAAAGCGGAGCACGGCGTCCATCGCCTGGTGCGTATCTCACCCTTTGATGCGGAGAAAATGCGCCATACGAGCTTTGCGCTGGTTGAAGTGATTCCTGATTTGGGCGATATCGCAGAGATTGACATACGACCAGAGGATATTCGTATCGATGTATTTCGTTCCTCGGGCGCCGGCGGACAGAGTGTGAACACAACCGATTCGGCGGTGCGCATCACGCACGTTTCAACCGGTATCGTTGTGTCGTGCCAGAACGAGCGGTCGCAGAGCCAGAATAAAGAAACAGCGCTTCGTTATCTGAAGGCAAAGCTTCATAGACTTAAAATAACAGAGCGAGAGGAAGAACGACAAGCGCTTCGCGGGGCATACAGCGAAGCGGCCTGGGGAAACCAGATTCGCTCATACGTGATCTATCCCTATAAAATGGTAAAAGACCATCGGACGGAATACGAAACATCGGACACCCAAGGCGTACTTGATGGCGACATCTTACCGTTTATAGAGAGTTATCTACGCCATACGATCAAACCATAATGGGGACGTAGGTCCTGAAAAGCTATCGTGTTTACACGCTATCGCATCTTCCGATACGCGCTTGGCTCTTTCTTGATTGGCGTTGCCGTGGCGTCACTGTTGCCGCTTGGGATATTTGAAGCGTATGTTGGGATGCTTGGCGCTATGTGCATTGGCGTTCTTGGCCGGAACATACTGTTTCTTCGTATCACAGCATTGTGCGTGGGTATTTCTATGCTTGGCATTCTTCGCGTTGGCATCTCGGCAGGGGAGCGGTTTTTTCTCCCTGAGCACACCCCGTTTGCATTTGCGGGAACAGTGATTGCAGAGCCGACGCTTCGCGGATATTTTCAAACAGCCTCTGTTGATGTGATACGGGAGGGCGAATCACGGGGGATTATGCGCATTCGTCTTCCTATGATTCCCGAAGTACGGGTCACAGATGTGGTGCAAGGAACGTGCACCACCCTGCTTCCTGAGTGGAGAGCTCCGGGCGGCCGCCTGTTTCCTCCGTTATGCACGCAAAGCACAACAGAGATTCAATTCTCGTCGCGCCCCTCATTTTGGCGCATCCTTGCCGACGTTCGGCATTCATTCCAAGACGTTATTGACCGCGGTCTCTCTCCTCCGGCGTCGGACCTGCTTGGCGGACTGCTACTTGGCGTCCAGCAAACTTTTTCCGCAACGCTTAAGGAGGACTTCCGCCGCTCCGGCGTCTCCCATATCGTGGCAGTGTCGGGATTTAACATCACCATTATTATCGCGGCGCTCTGGAGTGTGTTCAAGCGGACACCTTTGGGAAAGCGGCGAAGTTTTTGGCTTCTTGGCGGAGGAGTGGTGTTGTTTGTCTGCCTTACCGGCGCAGCGGCCGCGACAGTCCGCGCTGCGGTGATGGGCCTCTTGGTGCTGTTTGGCGAGTCTCGCGGACGATTATCTCAAAGCGGACACGCGCTTTTTATCGCGGCCGCCGCAATGGTTGCGTGGGACCCCGCACTTCTTCTTTTTAATGTCGGATTCCAGCTTTCAATAGCTGCAACTGCCGGCCTCATTGGTATCTCTCCAATCATTGAACCATATGTTCGCGCGCTTCCATCGTGGGCGGGATTGAAGGATATTGGCATTCAAACACTATCCGCATTTATTGCAACGACGCCCATTATTACGGGCATGTTCCACACATTTTCTTTTGTCGCTATTCCCGCCAATCTTTTGATTGTTCCGCTTGTTCCAATGACCATGGCGGCCGGATTTGTATGGGGAGTGGCCGCAACCGTCGCGCACGGGTGGTTTATTGATTTGCTAGCGCTTCCCGCAGTCGCCCTTCTCAACGCAATTATCGCTCTTGCGCAGTTTTTTTCCCATCTTCCGTTCGCTCAGGTGTCAGTTTCACTGTCAGCGCCGCACTCAATCGCCGTCGTTGTTGGCGGGTATCTGTTGCTTGGTATAGTAGTTATGGTTGCCAAGAGACAGTTGCGTTTAGCCAATCAAGAGGGTACAATAGCGGCATGAATAAGAGAATAATTATTACCCTTTTTCTTTTTTTAAGCATCGCGCCGGCGGTTGCATCGGCGCAACTGCTCGTTACCCAAGATGAGTGGGTCGGCATGCTTGATGCAAATACGGTCAAGCGCGGCTATACCATGACGACGCAATCGCGAGAAGGTTCAATTGGTATTCCCGCAAACGTTCTTCCCGGTCCAACACGCGCCCTCCTGCGGAGAAGTGTCGATCGGGAAGCGGCAGCATCAGCGCTTGCGCCGCGTGACGGTATGCGGTATGCGAGCGATCTTTTTTATTACGAGTTTTTTGATGTGGCGGCGCTGCAAGGCGAGGTTGTTTTGGCGCTTGAGAGCAAGCCGGTTGTACGCCGCGCGGGAGTATATCTCTTCGATCCCCGGACGCAGCAGTGGTTTCCTCTGCGAACGACCGCCGTATCCTCTCACTATTTCCGCGCACATACCGACGTGCTTTCCGGATATGTCGCTGTGCTCGAATATGAAAATGACGACGCTGAATTCCTTTCGCTTATCGCAAGCGCGCGCGCTGTCGTTGCGGCTGATGGAGACGACCATCTCTATGTCGCTCATCACTCTCGAGACGTGTATCCAATTGCAAGCCTTACCAAGCTGATGACGGCGCTTATTTTTCTTGAGCACAATCCAGGATGGAATACGCGCGTTACCATAGCAAAACAAGACGACACACCGCCGGCAAAGCTCGCGTTCCAAACGGGCGATGTTGTTACGGCGCGCGCTCTTTTTGACAGCATGCTCGTCGGATCAAAAAATAACGGTGCGCAAGCATTGAGTCGCGCGTCAGGTCTTTCACGGAACGAGTTTGTTAAAAAAATGAACGAGAAGGCGCAAAAACTTGGCATGAAAGATACTCGCTTTGTTGACGTCACGGGCTTGAGTCCCGGCAACAAGGGGGCTGCGCGCGATATCGCGCTCCTCGCGCGCGCCGCACTGAGTAACGGCGATATCCGCAGCGCGGCTGGCAAGAGAGCCGCGTCGGTCGGATTACTCAATCGCAAAAAAACGTTTTATGTTCCAACGACCAACGATCTTATTGCCAGCGGCATGAAAACGCTCGGTAAAACAGGGTATTTGCCAGAAGTGGGGTACAACCTCGCGCTGATAAAAAATCAGAACAACAAACCGATTGTCTTTGTGATTCTTGGCGCGCCAACATCAGATGATCGGTTTGCGCTCGGTAAGCGGTTGTTGGAGCGTCCATGGTAAGGGCAGACACCGCGCTGCGCCGTTTTATCGTTGTTGCCGGAGGACTTTTTTTGTGCCTGACTGTTTTTTTGGGCATTACCGCATTTGCTGAAATACCTGATGAGCTGGAGATTGATTTTTTTGACGTTGGGCAAGGGGATGCGA
Source organism: Candidatus Uhrbacteria bacterium (assembly GCA_016206155.1). Classification (GTDB taxonomy): domain Bacteria; phylum Patescibacteriota; class Patescibacteriia; order JACQRZ01; family JACQRZ01; genus JACQSC01. The sequence continues at coordinate 14,294 of JACQSC010000003.1, forward strand.
CGCTCATTCAGACGCCGACGCACCATACTATCTTGATCGACGGAGGAAGAGATGCAACCGTGAGTCGGAAGATTGCGGCAGAGTTGCCATTCTATGATAAAACAATCGACCTTGTCATTCTCACGCATCCCGACCTCGACCATATGGGGGGACTGCCAGATGTGCTTCGCCGCTATCGAGTCGGTACTATTTTTTCTTTGGATGTGTCCAAGGATTTGGGCGCCTATCGTGCGATGATGGATCGCGCGCACGCAGACGGAATTCCTGTGGTTTCCGTATATGCGGGTGATACCATCCGTTTTGTGCCCGGTCTTGAAATGGTTGTCCTTGCACCGGAAAAGGGACAGATTAGGGAGGAGGACTTGAACAATTCCTCAATCGTTGTTAAACTCACGTACAATACTAAGCACTGGCTTTTTACTGGGGATGCGGCGGAGGAGAGCGAGAATCGCATGCGCGCTCGCGCACAGCCGCTTTCTGCCGACGTATTAAAAATAGGCCATCACGGAAGCCGCTTCTCAAGCAGCGCCGCATTTTTGCAGGCGGTTGGTGCGGATGTCGCCGTTATTTCGACGGGCGCGAAGAATCCATATGGCCACCCGCACCCAGAAGCGCTTGAGCGCGTGGCGCGCCAAGGTATGACAGTGTATCGAACAGACCGACAGGGCGATATTGAGATGCGAAGCGATGGAACGTTTATGACCATCACCACCGAAAAACCCGAAAGACCAGCATCACCATTTTGATTTTTAACATGAATGTTATGGAGTCCAACGAAGAGCGATCACTTTTATTACTCAAGCCCGATGCGGTTCGTCGTGGGCTCATCGGGGAGATTGTTCAGCGCTTTGAACAGCGCGAGTTTACCATTTGCGCGATGAAGATGATTCACGCAGGCAAAGAGCAAATGCGGGCGCATTATGCGGCAAACGCCAACAATCCCGAATGGTTGAGCCGTGTTGGCCAGAACACGATTGAGGCATTTCGTGAAAATGGTAAAGATCCCAAAGCGGAGCTGGGCACCGATGACGTCCTTGAGGTTGGAAAACTCGGCATTGAATGGCTTGTTTCTTTTATGACAACGGGGCCGCTTGTTGCGATTGTGGTGAAGGGTCCCGACGCAGTTGCGATGGTGCGAAAAATTATCGGAAGCACCATGCCGTCAAAGGCGGATATCGGCTCTATACGTGGCGACTATTCTATTGATTCGCCGGTCATCGCAACATTGGAAAAAAGAACAGTTCAAAATCTTATTCACGCATCCGGAAGCCGCGAAGAAGCAGAGTTTGAAGTGGGGCACTGGTTTACAAAAGAGGAGCTATGTCGTTAACGCGCGCACTGGACCTGACGGGAATCGAACCCGCGCCACGCGTATGTCAAGAACGGTATGCTGCCATTACACCACAGGCCCAGGTCCATGCGCAGAGATAATTGTAACACAAAAAGAACCCCTTTGCGAGGTTCTTTTTGTGACATACGCGTAGACCCGTAGTGTTACGGTACCGCCTTTAACTATAAGAATAGCAAACGTAAAAAAAATGTCAAGTATTTTGAAGAGGATTCTCAAGTTTATTCGAAAGGCGCGCACACACTATACGACGCTTGTTTCGGTGCGCATTTCTCTGTCAACGCTTCAGAATAATCTCAGGGCATTTCAAAAAACGTTTCCAAGCCTCGCCTTTGCGCCGGTACTCAAAAGCAACGCATACGGCCATGGGCTGGTTGCTGTTGCGCGCCTATTTGATCGTGACGGCCTGCCCTTTTTTTGCGTTGATTCCTACGCAGAGGCGCTTATTCTGCGCAACGAGGGAATCAGGACGCCGGTTCTTATTATCGGATATACGCTGCCAGAGAACATGCGCGCGCATCGTCTGCGCAACGTTGCGTTTACCATTGCAAGTATTGAAGTGCTGAAGGAAGTGGCGTCATTGAACATTCCGCTTGAATGCCATCTTAAAATTGATACCGGCATGCATCGGCAGGGGATTTTACCCGACCAGATTCCTGAAGCTCTTGCACTCCTGGCGCATGCGCCACAGATGCGCCCCACCGGCATCATGTCGCATCTCGCCGATGCGGATGGGATTGACGACGCATTCACACGGGAGCAAATCAAGGTATGGAATGAAACAGCCGCACGCCTCAAGGTCGCATTACCCGCGTTGCGGTTTATCCATTGTTCGGCGACAGAGGGTAGCCGCTATGCAGACGGAATCGCCGCCAATGTTTTGCGTTTGGGGATTGGTCTGTATGGATGCACGGAAACAGCGCCGGTCGCGGTTGAGCCCGCGCTCGAACTTGTTTCATCTGTAAGCTCAATACGAACAGTCAAAATAGGGGAGAAGATAGGATATGGAGCAACCTACACAGCGCCGCGCGATATGCGTGTTGCGACCGTGCCGGTAGGATACGCAGAAGGCATCGACCGGCGACTTTCAAATATCGGCATAATGATGGTGCACGGACAACCGTGTCTTATTGTTGGGCGCGTCAGCATGAACATGACGACCATTGATATCACCGATGTCGAGCCGACAGTTCATATCGGGGATGAAGTAGTGGCAATCAGTAGGCGACGCGAAGATGCAAATTCGTGCGAATCAATCGCCCGCCAATGCGGAACGATCCCTTACGAAATTTTGGTACACATTCCAGCAACCTTGCGCAGGAACATCGTTTAGTAGAAAATGGGGTCAGTAGATGCTGGTGCCAAGATTCAGAACTCGTTTATATGCATCCAACTGGATACTTTTTTGATACGCTTCATTGTAGTCCTGAGTTGTTTTGAGACTGGTGAAAAATGTTATACCTCTTTCTTCTCCCTCTCTTTACAAACGTCAAACGCTTATTTTTCGTACTGGATTCCGGATATTGCTCGCCAATTGGCGATCTGTGTGATGAGCCTGTAGCATTTTTCTGTAGACTCAAGTTTTATTGTGCAGAAGAAGATGACGCTCCAGATAGTGTTGCTTGAATCTTCTTGGTTATCGGGCCAGAGACCGTTGTCATAAGATCAAGTGTTCCGGATTTTACATACCCGCCAAACGGTCCCCAGTCGGCGTAGACGTCATATTTTGCTTTTGTTTTCACTTGATTCGTGGCCTTATGGAACGATCCAACGACAATCCTGTCGCCGTCCCAGACAGCAAGCGCCATCGGTTTATAGACTGCCGTTTGAGGATCTCCACCCTCCGGGACGAGTGTTACGAATTGAATGGATCCGAGGCTGCTGTCTCTGTTCGGATACTCAAGATCGATCTCGACGACGATCTCGTGTCCCTCCTGTCGGTCAACTGCCGACTGCTTTGATTCGCCCGTCGTGACATTAATGGTGACGGTAAGTTCTTCCTTTACGGCGGTCAGATCGAGTGTGCCGACCGCGGTTGATGCAGAGCCGGTGTTCGTGTAGACCGTATATTTTTTTCCGATCTGAGGCGTGTTGGTCGCTTTGTGAAACGATGCCGTGACGCGCTTGTCGCCATCCCACACGGCGATGGCGGTTGGCTTGTAGCTAGCGGTCGCAACATTCTGGCCCTCAGGAACGAGCTCGACAGTGACGATTCCATTGAGCGCGCTATCCTTTGCCGGATACTGCAAGATGACTTGTACTGGAACTTCGGAAGCGCCACTGGTTGACGGAGAGGCTGTGCCACCCTCCTTCAGATAGGTGATGGTGTGGTGCCAGTTGTTGTAATCGTATTCAAAGCGGATCTGCGTGCCGCTGATGAGTTTTCCCGGACCGCGAAGCTTAGATTCAGAAAGAACAATGGTATCACCGGTGACCGTGAATGTTCCCTTTTCACTTGAGACCGTATAGGCACCATCCTTGTTGAGCACAATGGGCGCAAAGAGCCGACAGTTGCCGCCCCCGCCCCCGCTGACGTTATAGCTCCAGCACCGATACGAGCCCGCATATGCTGAGAGATCATGTGTGCCTGACCCCGTTTGCTCTGACCCCGTTTGCTCGGGGTCTGTATATTTTTTTGCGGTTGGGATTTTTCCAATGTCGGTATTTGAGACGCCCAAACCAAGGTTACGCATGACAGAGAAGGCGTCGCTCGGTCGGCCGAGGTAATAGCGTTTCAGATCAACAGGGTTGATATACCACGCCTCTCCCGCAGCTTGCACTTGAAGTAAAATTTTTCCCGCCAGCCGCCGCGCAAGTTTTGCGTCACCCGGATCGCTGTCACCGGATGCTGAAATTTTTTCAAGATCGGCAGTCGTAATGCCAAGGCCAAGTTCTCGCATGATTCGAAAGGCGTCGCTGGGTCGGCCGAGATAGGCGCGCTCCTGAGAGGCGGGATTGATATACCACGCCTTGCCCTTCTCTTGAACTTGAAGAACAATGCGGCCCGCCAACCGCTCTGAGAGCGTAACGGCGTCGGCGCCAAGAGGGGCCGCGGCCCACAGGCCAAGGAGTATCAATGACGTAAGAAACGCAATAGTACACTGATTCCGCGCGCCGCGCGTGAATTGATGGGTCATAGTGATGACGCATTAAGAGCTATCGGAACACAGAGATCTTTATTTTTTTTCGCGAACGAAAAAGCGCTGTCCAGTTCTGCGAAAAGAACCGGATGAGTCTTTTGCGCAAGGGGAAGGGCGTAGTGTTCTATTTCTTCATACCAGCGGGGAAGCTTTTTTTGCGCCATGCTGTCACAGGGAATATTGGGCCACGATCGAACATTGTCCAGCACGTCGGCACATTTTATCAGGCGCGTTCGTTCATCCTTATCCATAATCGCAAGAAATTTTTGCGCCTTGTCTTTGCTGATCAGTTCATCGTCTTCACAGAGGGGACGGGGGCGCGTGACATTGCGAACCAAACGCGCGACCTCTCCTCCAAAGTCGCGCGCGATTGAATCGTTGGTTACGGGGGTATCTTCAATGACATCGTGAAGAAGCGCCCCGCAGAGAGTATCGACATTGGTGATGCCGCATTCGTCGATAAGGCAGAGCGTGGCGCGAAGCGGATGAAGGATATAGGGTGTTCCATCGTCGCGCATTTGAGGAGCGTGCGCCTCCTTTGCCCCTTGGTATGCTTTTGTGAGCAGCGCCTGCGCCGATGTGTGGAAGTGTTGGATGAGAGTAAAAAACCGCTCTTCCTGCACTGAAAGAGTATGAAAGTCTGAAGGTGGGGGAAGGCGGATCGCCATAAATAAACAGTTAAAAACCTTCTCTCGGAAACCGAGAGTTCATATATATAGTATAGCACATCTATGACAAAAACAAAAGGAAATGCTCTGGTCCATGATACAGTAAACAGGTAAGGAGGGGCTAAAATATGTTGAAAGAAAGGTAATTTAATAAAAGGTTTATCAGGTAAACGGTGTCGCGGGATAATATCCGGTCAACATGGACAATGAAGCGATACAGAAGAGTTTCCGTAATTCAAAGTAATTGAGGAAATAATCCTCATTATCCCACATGCAAAATTCAAATCGAAAAATACATTTTTCTCAAATCAACCCTTGATGAAAAGGAAGCGATGGGGTATGCTGGAAATTAATTGATCACGAGTGATATGTACATATTTAAAGTCCCAATAATTGAACGAAAAGAGATTGCCAAAGAAACAATTGAGGTGAGCCTTGGGCTTGACGGAAAACAATTTAATTTTTTCGCGGGACAATACATACGTCTGACAATTCCGGAATTGCGCTATCCCGATAAAAGAGGAAACTATCGCGATTTTTCTATCGCTTCTTCACCGAATAATCACAACACTCTTCAAGTCGCGATGCGGAAATCGGAGAGTGGTTTTAAGCGAACGCTCATGGAGGTGCCACTTGGCACCGAAGTGGAGATCACTGGTCCACACGGAGATCTCACGCTCATTAAAAATTCGAAACGCACGGTTGTGTATCTCGTCGGCGGTATTGGCATTACGCCAGTTATGAGCCAGCTTCGGTTTGCCGCAGAAGAAAAATCGGATGCTGAATTCATTTTATTCAACAGCAATACGAGCGAAGAGACCGCAGTATATCTTGAGGAACTTGAAACGCTCACAAAAAATCTTCCTCATTTTACCGTGGAGAATATTTTTGGGCTGATAGAGGAAAAGCACATCCGAGAGCGGATATTGAGCGTCATGGAAATTACCGCGCCATCTTGGTATCTTTCCGGCCCGCCACAAATGCTTGACGCGTTGTATAAGATTCTTTTTGATCATGGACTTTCCGAAAAAGATATCCACTGTGAGATGTTTCTTGGGTATGAATCTGGAATAAGCATTGAATCTCAAACCATATCGCGCCGGCTCGCAAGCACGGAGCAGGATGTTTCGGGGTATCGAATGTCTCGCGCCGAAACGTTGCTTAAGGCCTTGGAGAGCATTGCGCTCGTCAGTGAAGATGATGTTGAGGGAACTATTACTTTTGTAAATGATAAGTTTGTTGAAATATCAAAATATAGCAGAGAGGAACTGATTGGGCAAAATCACAGACTCTTGAAATCAGGTCACCACCCCCAATCTTTTTATAAAGATTTATGGAAGACAATTTCATGCGGTCTTGTATGGAGGGGCGAGATTAAAAATAAGGCAAAAGACGGGTCGTTCTATTGGGTGGATGCCGTGATCTCACCGGTTCTCGGGACTGATGGCAGGCCGCGGAGCTATGTTGCCGCCCGCTTCCCGATTACCGACCGGAAAAAATTAGAAGAGGTATCTGCAAAAGAAGAAGCGATTTTAGATTCCATTGGTGATGGATTTTATTGCGTTGATACTGATTCTACCATACTGATAATGAATAAAGTGGCTGGTGAGCTTATTGGTGTATCACCGGACGAATGTGTTGGAAAAAAATATTATGATATTTTTGTTGCAAAAGATAATGCGGGAGCAACGGTACCCGCAGGAAATCTACCGATACATACTGCTCTTACAGGCGGCCAGACCACCGCTACTACTACTGATTACTATCTTGTTCATAAAGACGGAACGCAATTTCCTTCCGCAATGACCATAACGCCCATCATCCTTGATGGAGACATTATTGGAGCGATTAATATCTTTCGCGATATAACTCGCGAGAAAGAAATAGATCGGGCTAAAGACGAATTTGTTTCACTTGCGTCCCACCAGCTGCGCACCCCCCCAACGAGCATCAACTGGTTTTTGGAAATGCTTCTTACGGGCGATGCCGGTCCTCTTAATGAAAAACAAGAAGAATGCGTCAGAGGGGCCTATCAAAACAGCCAGCGGATGGTTACCCTTGTAAATACGCTTCTGGACATTTCACGCATGGAACTCGGCGTTTTTCCTGTCATTCCGGAACCTGTCGACATGATCGTTTTTACCAAAGATATTTTTGAGGAATTTAAACTTACGATCAAAGAAAAAGAGCTGACAGTAAAAGAACAGTATGCGCCCCACCTACCACTGATACCCGTTGACCGAAAGCTTTTAAGGATTGTTGTGCAAAATATTATTTCCAATGCGGTGAAGTATTCGCCCACAAAAGGAACAATACGCATAACGGTTTCCTTGCAAAAAGAGGGAACAAATATCGGCGGGCGAAAACTAACAATCGACAGCGTCGTCATTAGCATATCTGATACGGGGTATGGAATCCCGCGCGATCAATTCGATAAAATTTTTACCAAGTTATTTCGCGCCGATAACGTGAAAGACAAAGCTACCGATGGCATCGGTTTAGGTTTGTATCTTGCAAAATCAATTGTTGACCGTGTCCAGGGTGATGTGTGGTTTGAGTCAGTTGAAAACAAGGGATCGACGTTTTACCTTTCACTTCCAAGCAAAGGCATGGAAAAAAAGGAATGAAACAAGGAGCTTGAGAACAAATTAATAGATTAATAAGATAATATGTATGGAAAAAGCAAAGAAAAAAATTCTCATCATCGAAGATGAAAAATCAATGGCACGCGCGCTTGAACTGAAGCTTGCGTTTGCCGGTTTCGAATCTAAAGCTGCGGGAAACGGGGAGGAGGGACTTGCGCTTCTCGAAAAAGAGACGTTTGATCTTGTTCTCCTTGACATCATTATGCCGAAAATTGATGGATTTGCGGTGCTCGAAGCGCTCAAAGAGAAAAAAATAAAAACACCAGTCATAGTACTTACCAATCTGAGCCAAGACGAAGATGAAAAACGCGCGAAATCGCTTGGCGCGAAAGATTTTCTTGTGAAGTCAAATACGTCCATCGCGACCATTGTCGAGAAAGTAGGGCAGTTTTTGAAGTAAATACTGTATGGAGGACGCACAATTAAAAAAAATACTTCTCGCGGGGAATTACGTGAGCGAGCGCGATCTTGCCAATGCCCAGGACGATGCCATAAAGAATCATCGTCCAATTGCCGATTATCTTTTTTCGGAGGGGTTGTTGACAAAAGATATCATGGGGCAGGCAATCGCCGAATCGCTTGACGTGCCGTATGCAGACCTGAATTCCAATCAGCCGCCGCGTGAGCAGGTGCTCAAAATTCCTGAAGAAACTGCGAAGAAATTTCACGCAGTTCTTTTTGATCAGAGTGATGTGTCGGTATCTGTCGCATCCGATGCGCCGACGGAAAAGGGTTTGAGTGAAGCGCTCACACCGCTATTTCCAAACAAGAAAATAGTTCTTTTATATTCATTGTTCGAGGACATTGCCACGGCACACACCCACTATCAAAAGTCTCTTGACACGCGTTTTTCAAAAATATTGGAAAAAAAACATCGCATCGCGCCGGAACTTCTCGATGAAATTTTTTTAGATTCTTTGACATTCCATGCATCCGATATTCACTTTGATCCGCAAGCACATGAAGTGGTTGTGCGATTTCGCATCGATGGCGTGCTTCATGAAGCGGGGAGGTTTCCACGTGAGCATTATCCGAATATCTTGAATCGGGTCAAGGTCATGAGCGCGATGAGAATCGACGAACATTTTGCCGCGCAAGACGGTTCATTGCAATTTATCCACGATGAAAAGGCGGTTGATATGCGCACGTCGATAGCTCCAACCATTCAAGGGGAAAAAGTAGTTCTTCGTGTGCTCAAGGCCTATGTCGAGGGATTCGCGCTTGGCGACTTGGGTCTTTCTCCGCGCGACCAATCATTGCTTGAAGATGCGGCGCACAAGCCCTTTGGCATGATTGTTGTGGCAGGACCGACTGGATCAGGAAAAACCACCACGTTGTACTCGCTTATCAAATCGTTAAATAGGGCAGAGATAAATATTACGACCATCGAAGATCCGGTTGAATACCGGGTGCCCGGCATCAACCAGATCCAGGTCAATCCTTTGACAAATCTTACCTTCGCAAAGGGTCTTAAATCGATCGTGCGGCAGGATCCCGATATGATTCTTGTGGGTGAGATTCGCGATGAGGAGACAGCCGAGATTGCTGTCAACGCGGCACTGACGGGCCACTTGTTGTTTTCGACATTCCACGCCAACGATGCGGCAACAGCGATTCCGCGATTGCTCGATATGGGTATCGAACAGTTTTTACTCGCATCGACACTCGAGCTTATTATTGCCCAGCGCCTCGTGCGTAAAATTTGCGAACAGTGCAGGCAAAGCGACCCCATCCTCGCAAAAGATATGCCATCTTCACTTGCTCCGCACATAGAAAGCGGGAAGAAGAAGGTTTCTTTTTATCGAGGCAAGGGATGCGATACCTGCGGTCAGAGCGGCTATCATGGGCGTATTGGAATTTTTGAATTCATACGCATAACACCAGCCATGAAGGAACTGGTACTAAAACACCCATCAACACAACAAGTTCTGGAGCTTGCGCGAGAAGAGGGTTTTCGATCGTTATTTGAGGATGGTCTTGAAAAAGCGCGGCTTGGTGTTACCACGATTGAAGAGTTACTCCGTGTCGCGCCGCCCAATCCGGACACCGCGCGGTTTTCCAAAAAGAAAAAGAAGTCCGCCGTATGAACACGAACTATTTTTTAGAGCAGTTGAGCATGTTGGCTTCATCGGGCATGACGGTGTCTCATGCTCTTGGCGCAATCGAGGGGGAGATGAAGTCGCGGTCGATGAGAGCATTTGTTGCAGGCATTTCACAAGATATCGAATCGGGCGAACCGCTGTGGAAGGCGTTTGAAAAAACCAAGTCGTTTGGCGAACACGTTATATCGCTTGTGAGGATCGGGGAAGAGTCGGGAACGCTTTCACAAAACATACGCGTCATAGCGCTTCAACAAGAAAAAGAACGCATGTTTCGTTCAAAAATTCGTTCGGCATTTTTGTATCCGGTTTTTGTTCTTGTTTTAATGGTCGTCGTCGGAGTCGGTATCGCGTGGTTCATCTTACCAAAACTTGCACTGGTGTTTTCCCAGCTTCATCTTATACTTCCACCGGTAACGCGAGTGGCAATAGCAGTTGGATTATTTTTGCAAAACTATGGGGCAGTCGCCGTGCCGGCAGGTGTTCTCGCGGCGTTCGGTTTGTGGTATATCCTGTTTTATTTTCCACAGACAAAGAACATCGGCCATACGCTGTTGTTCGTTTTACCGGGACCACGGAGTATTATCAGGCAAGAAGAGATCGCTCGATTTTCCTATATGTTGGGAACGCTGTTGCAGGCGGGGATGCCAGTGGTCGCATGCTTGCAATCCATTGAAGGTGCGACGGTATTTACGCCCTATGCGCGACTGTATGCGAATATGAAAAAGCATATCGAAGAAGGCGATTCATTTCAAAAAAGTTTTTCGCGCGAGCACCATCTTGCTTCTCTGGTGCCGATGTCTGTTCAGCAGATGATTGTTGCTGCAGAGCAGTCAGGGCAGTTGTCGCAGGTGCTGTTGCATATAAGCGGATATTACGAAGAAAAACTTGATACGGCAACCAAGAATTTGGCAGTGATTTTGGAGCCCATACTCTTGGTTGTTGTATGGCTTGGTGTTGTCGCGGTTGCGCTTTCCGTTATTTTGCCCATTTATCAGCTGGTAGGGCAACTCAATCAGTAGGAGATGAAAGGATTTACCATTATTGAGCTCTTGCTCTCTGTCGCGCTTGTAGGAGCGTTGGCTATTTTTTCATTTCCTGTCTATCAATCGTTCCAATCGCGTTCTGATGGTGAGAATGCCGCCGTCATTGTGGCGCAGACAATGAGGCGCGCTCAAGCGCTTTCCCATGCAATGGATGGAGATATGAGCTGGGGGGTAAAAATTCAGGGCGGGTCCATCGTTCTTTTCAAGGGGGAAACATACGCGAGCCGCGACACAACGACAGACGAGGTATTTGACATGCCTTCTGATATTACGCCATCAGGAGCAAATGAAATTGTGTTCGAAAAATTTTCCGGTCTCCCGCAATCAACGGGAACCGTAACACTTACATCAAATACCAATGAAACGCGAAACATCACAATCAATGCGCAAGGTACTATCACCTATTAGAAACCATATTCAAGGAGGATTCTCCCTCGTTGAAATTATTTGTGCGAGCGCTCTTTTTGCATTGCTTGTCGTTGCGCTTCTCGGCGCGTATCTATACGGTGAGGAGGCGCAAATGCTTGCCGGGAATCGAGCGCGAGCAGTCCTGATTGCGAAAGAGGGACTGGAAGCGGCGCGTAATATTCGTGATGCCAGTTTTGCAAATCTTTCAGACGGAGCTCATGGACTGATCACATCGGGCAATCAATGGTCGTTTTCGGGTACCAGTGATACGTCGGATATATTCACTCGTCAAATTGTCATCAGTTCAATAGACGCAAAGAGAAAAAATGTTACCGCGAACGTGACGTGGCGCCAGAACGAATTGCGTAACGGTACGGTATCGTTGGCAACCGAGCTTTCAAGTTGGCTTGGCGCGAAAAAGGGTTCGGCGCCATCGCTAATCGCGTGTATGAATCTTGACGTTGCAAACAGCGGGAACGAAGCGGCTGACGGCATCTCAATAGCGACACAGGGTAATTACGTATATCTTGGAAGACAAAACAATAACGGCTATGAATTTTTTGTTTTTGATGTCACGACACCATCCACGCCTGTTTTGCTTGGGAAAGTCGCGACAGGTGATACCGCAAACGATATCGCCGTGAGCGGTAATTACGCCTACATCGCCTCAAGCGATAATGCCGGAGAGCTGACAGTTGTTGATGTTTCCGCTCCAACGGCCCTGTCTGTTGCGGCAAAATTTAATTTAACCGCGGCAAACAGTGGAAACGCGAATGCGGACGGACTTGCGGTTGCAATCGGCGGGGGAGATCGTTTGTATCTCACTCGTACGAAAAGTGCGGGCAAAGAATTGTATGTTTTTGATATTTCTGCCCCGACCGTGCCGGCTCTTTTGGGTTCCGTCGATTTAAACGGTGACATCAGAGAGATCGGAGTAAGCGGGAATTATGTCTACGCGGCATCTGGCGACAACACGCAGGAGTTTCAGGTTATCGATGTCGCCACACCGTCCGCTCCAGTACTTGCAGCATCCCTCAATCTTGATCAGGGGGCAACGCAACCCGACGCATTTTCCATCGCAATAGGTGTCAACACGGTGTATGTCGGGAGGGACGGTTCTGCCGCCTCCGAATTTTATATCATCGATACGACGACCCCAACGAGCCCGTCGATTGTGAGCACACTTGATGTTGGTACCCATATTTTGCAATCGATAGATTATAATGATGCCCTAAAGTTTGTATTCTTCGCAAACACCGCGACGGGAGCGGAAGATTATCAGGTGATCGATGTAAGCAATCCTGCCGCACCAACGCTTCTTACCAATGTTAATTTAAACGGTACGCCGTATAAGGTGGTATATTCTTCGGCAAAAGACGCTGTGATGATCGCGTCAGGGTACGATTCGTGCGAGCTTCAAATAATTTCCCCCTAAAGCACATATGAAGATATTTGCCAAAAGAGGATTTACCCTTGTTGAGTTGCTGCTGTACGTCGGTATTCTTGCGACACTGATGCTTGTCACATCACTATTACTTTCTGCTATTTTGCAGGCGCGGGTAAAGAGTCAAACGATTGCCGAAGTGGAACAGCAGGGCGCGCAAGCAATGCATGTGATCACGCAAACGCTTCGCAATGCCGATGGCATTAACTCACCAGGACAGGGCCTTGGTGCCGCATCGCTTTCTGTCAATACCTATACCCTCGCAAATAACCCGACACTGTTCGATCTTTCGGGAGGTATTGTGCGTATTACTGAAGGTGCGGGGCAGGCAACTCCGCTAACGAATACGCGCGTTACCGTGTCGTCCCTATCATTTCAAAATTTTTCCAGAAGCAGTACGCCGGGTACCATTCGCATACAGTTTATCGTAAGTGCAGTGAATGCATCGGGCAGTAATGAGTATGATTTTCAAAAAACATTTATCGGATCGGCCTCACTGCGCCAGCCATGATATATGAATGAGAAAGATTATAACAATCATAATGGATACGCCGCATTGATAAGCGTGCTTATTGCAGGTGCCATTGGAGTAGCTGTTGCGACATCATTGCTTGTATTTGGTGTGGGGGTATCTCGAACCACTTTTTCTCGTGAACAATCTGGACAGGCACAGGCATTGGCCGATGCCTGTTCCGAAGAGGCGCTCCAGCAAATACGTGATGCTACTGTCTTTTCGGGCACCGGATCTCTGACACTGGGACAGGGGACGTGCATATATACCGTCACAAGTCAGGGCGGATCGAACCGCACAGTCACGGCAAGCGGCACCGTCGGCGCGACCGTACGGAGAGTAAGAGTTATCATTAATGCAATTAATCCTACAATGAGTCTTGTATCATGGCAGGAAGTTGCGGATTTTTAAGTTGTTTTGTTCTTATACCTTTGCTATACTATAAAGATACATATATGAAAAGTTATCCACACCATTTTAATCGTCGTGCGGCCGGTTTTACTCTTCTTGAAATTTTGCTTGTTGTGGCGGCAATCGCCATTCTCGCCGGTATCGTTATTCTCGCAATTAATCCAACAAAACAGCTTGGCGATACGCGCAACGCCCAGCGTCGCGCCGATGTCAACACTATTTTGAATGCGGTGTATCAGTATACGATTGATAATAACGGAACATTACCCAGCACAATTACAACGACCCCAACAGGAATTTGTAAGACCGGCGGAACATGCACGAGCCTTATTGACTTAACAGTGCTGACGACAAGCGAAAAATATCTTGTATCAATGCCGTTTGATCCAACGACTTCAACAACGAACAGTACAAACTACACAATTTCAAAGAGCGTAAATGGCCGCGTCACAGTCGCAGCGCCTGGCGCCGAACAGAGCGCGACAATTAGCGTGACACGATAATATGACAGTGAAGCGAGGATTTACCCTGATTGAAATTTTATTGGTCGTGGCGGCTATCGCCATTCTCGCCGGTATCGTCATCGTGGCAATCAATCCGGCAAAGCAACTTGGCGATACGCGCAACGCGCAAAGACGCAGCGATGTTCGAGCGCTCCTCGATGCCGTTCATCAATACGCCATTGATAACAATGGCGACATTCCAATTGCCATCGTTCAAACTAATGATTGCGCCGGCATCTCCACCAACGAAATTTGTAAATATTTAACGTCCGGCAGTTGCAGCGGACTTGTTGAACTTTTTGTCCTTACGGATGATAAAAAATATCTTACCGCGCAACCAATCGATCCTTCGGGATCAACTACCAGCGGTTCGGGATATTTTATTACCAAAGACGCAAAAAATCGTATCACTGTCTGTGCGCCTCGTGCTGAGCAGGGGGCCACAATTAGCGTGACGCGATAAATGGGCATCACGGCATTATGAAAATTCCAGGATCATTGGGAGGCGGTCGGAAATTGTATCCTGGTCGGGCTGGAGGGAATCGGACCCTCTCTACATGCACCCCATGCATGCGTACTACCGGTATACTACAGCCCGGTGCCTCCCGATGCCTACTTTTTCTTTGCTGGTGCCGCTTTCTTTTTCGGAGCGGCGACAAAAAGTTCCGGTCGTTTTCCTTTGAGCGTTTTGAGACAGTTCGTACACAGGAGCATCTGGCTGCCGTCGATCCAACGTTTTTGCAGATTGACCTTTTGCCTTCGGTTTGTTCCTATGTTAGAATGACTTCTGCTTTTTGCTTTCAAGGAGCTTCGCTGACAGAGATGACATTGTCGTGCCATAGATTTTTTTGCTACCATACAAGGGTCGCACATATGATAAAGTGATTTTCAGTATATCAGAGTATTATGGATCAATCAAGTATTATTGCAATTATCGTCTCGGTTGCCGCTATTTTTCTGGCCATTACAGTCCATGAGTTCTCTCATGGCCTTATGGCGTATATCCAAGGGGACAAGACCGCGTATGACTCCGGACGGCTGACACTCAACCCCATTGCGCATATCGATCCGATAGGAACAATTCTGATTCCCGGCCTGTTGATCTTGTCCGGGTCGCCATTTCTTATCGGCTGGGCAAAACCGGTCCCGTTTAACCCCCATAACCTTCGCAGTGGCAGATTCGGGTCATTTTTGGTCGGCCTAGCAGGACCGCTGTCAAATTTTATCATAGCGATCATCGCCGCAATTGCGCTCAAGGCGCTCTTTCCAGCTTTGGGCGTGACAAACTTTCTTATTATTTTTCTCGCGCAGCTTTTTTTTATCAACATTGTTCTGGGAACATTTAACTTGATTCCGGTGCCGCCACTGGATGGATCGAAGATTCTCTTTAACCTTTTGCCACCGCGCTTTGATCGCATCGCCGAGTGGTTGGAGCTCTACGGTTTCTATATTCTTATCGGGATTCTTTTTTTTGGCCAGGGGGTCATCGGCTCGATTGTTCATGCCGTCGTCGGTGTCTTCGCCGGCGCATTCGATTTACCGCTATACTGACCATTCACACATAGCTTAACGAATAAGCCCATGATTTCGACAACATCCTTGCTGTTCACAGCAAAAAATCCTCACCGTGAAAATGGTGTCAGTGAAAATGGTGTCAGGAATAGTTTCTGCAAAAACTATTCCTGACACCATTTTCACCCGAAATCATGACCTTCTTTGTATTAACCTGTGAGTGAAGGGTCAGTAAACGTTTTGGATTTATTGAAGACCGCCGGAAAGGAAGTCATCTTGTGCTCTATCATCCTCAAACAGGAGATCGTACGGTAGTGCCCATCCATGAAGGACGCACCATGAAGAAGGGGTTGTTTTTTGGTATTTTGAAGGACGCGCTATTTACCGTTGATGAATTCTCAAAGGAGCTTTAGAAAAACCCAGACCTGACACCGGTTTCATTGGTTGTCCACAGACGAAGGATTGACAAAAAAGCCATTATGGCTATAATAGCTATTATATGCATACTGCGACTGACACCATTGTTTTCTCGGCACGAGACGCAAAGAACAGTTTTGGTCGTCTTTTAGACGAGGCGCGCGACCGGCCAGTGTTTGTAGAGAAGCACGGACGGCGCGTTGCTGTTATGATGTCGCTCCGCGCCTATGAGGAGCTGGAAACGATTCGCGACGCCAATCTGTATGCACGCGCTATGGCAGCAGACAAAAGGGGATACCTCGGCGTGAAGCAGAGCGCCAAGGTGCTGAAAAACATTCTCCATGCTCGCGATTGATCTCTCCCGCGAAACACAAAAATTCCTTCGTCGTCTTCCAGTAAAACACGCCCAACAGATCGCGCGGAAGATTTACGCACTTGCAGAGGATCCGTTTCCCTCGGATAGTGCACAGCTACGCGGTCACAACGAATACCGTCGAGCCGATATGGGCGAGTACCGTATTGTCTATCGGATTTTTTCAGAAACAATTTTTATCACGTTGGTTGGCAAAAGAAACGACGACGATGTTTATCGTCGCATGAGAAGGTTGGTTCGTTAAATGTTCGACATCGGATGTCGGACATAATAAGCCCCGCAGGCGCATGTCGTTTGCGGGGTCTTTTTTTGTATTTTCAAAACTTTTCCACTTGACAGCGAATGGGGGGGTACCATTAGCGTTTGTACCGTCTGTGGAGGCATTGGGCCGAACCTGCAGTTCTGTCTTCCGAGAGGAGGGTGGAGCGAAGAAGGACGGGAGAAACCGGACTCAGGAGGGTCGCAACAATGACCAACCGGAACCTGGGTTCGACGAACGACGTTTCGATCAACGCCAACGCGCAGAGCGCGCGACGGCAGAGCTCGACGATGATCGCCGGCCACACCACGACGTCCGACGCACGCGGCAATGCCAGTGGTCATGCGGTCGGCCAGGACATGAGCCTGGCCAATGCGCAGACCAGCAATCGCCAGCAGTTCCGCAGCCGGAACTAAGTCGACGCCGTCGGGCCCCCGAGGCCTAGAGGTTTAACGACCTAACTCGGAGCGGCAGGGAAGGAATTCCGCTACCCTGCTGCAACTGACCGCGGACCTCTGGGGGACCTCAGTTCCCCAGCTGGTAACTTCCATGTCGATTGATGCTCTTCATTGTTGAGCGTCAATCGGCTTAGCCGGTCGGCACAACCCCACCTAAGAGGTTGGGGGGCCCCTGAAAAGGACCTAATCATCAACCCTTTCGGGGATGCTGCCAGATCGGCCGAAGCATCGAGTAATCCACCGTGATTCTTGAGGCTTTCGATTTTTTTAATCAATTCACACCCCTGGGTTGACATATTTCGTGTATTTTCTATACTGTCTCTATTCTTAAACAAGAGAAGAAAAGAGCATAAAGAACCCTTTTCGGGGTTATTTTTTATCTGATGAAAATGTCTGGATCCCGGCCTTCGCCGGGATGACACTAGTATGTCAACAGTCAATCAACTCATTAGAAAGGGACGTAGCAGGATCGCCAAGAAGTCAAAATCGCCGGCGATGCAGTTTGTCACCAACACGCTCAAGCGCAAGAAAACCAATGTGCACGGGCCGTTTCGTCGCGGCGTGTGCTTGAAGGTGACAACCAAAACGCCAAAAAAGCCAAACTCAGCATTGCGCAAAATCGCCCGTGTCCGTCTGTCAAACGGCATGGAGGTGACCGCATATATTCCGGGCATGGGGCATAATTTGCAAGAACACTCTATTGTATTGATCCGCGGGGGCCGCGTAAAGGACCTTCCCGGTGTGCGTTATCACATTGTACGCGGGGTCTACGATACATCCGGTGTATCAGCCCGCCGCCAGGGCCGATCGCTCTACGGCGCAAAAAAACCCAAAAAAGGTTGAAAGGTTGAAAGGTTGAAAGGTTAGAAGGCCTCCTAACCTGCAAACCTCATAACCTCCTAACTTAATATATGAGAGGAAAACCAGCACCAAAGAGAAACATTCTTCCTGATCCGAAATATCGCAACACCATGGTTGCGAAATTTATCAATTACATCATGCGGGAAGGAAAAAAGGCAACCGCACAGGCTATTCTGTACAGTGCATTTGATCGCGTGAAGGAGCGTATCAACATCGACCCGCTCGACGTGTTTGACACCGCAATAAAAAATATTGCGCCGCTCGTGGAAGTGCGCGGACGCCGCGTTGGCGGCGCTAATTATCAGATTCCGTTTCCGGTGCGTGGAGAGCGAAAATATGCGCTTGCATTCCGATGGATTCTCGCCGCCGCGCGCAACAAAAAGCGCAAAAGCATGGCAGAAAAACTCGCCGATGAATTTGTCGCGGCATTTAACAAAGAAGGGGATGCAATGAAGAAGCGTAACGATGTGCATAAAATGGCGGAGTCAAACCGCGCATTTGCACACTTCGCCCGGTTTAGCAAAAGAAAGAAATAATCTATGGCTCGTGAATATAGCCTCGAGAAGACTCGCAATATTGGCATTATTGCCCATATAGACGCCGGAAAAACAACCGTAACCGAGCGCGTTCTTTTTTATACCGGCAAAAAGCACAAGATAGGGGAGGTGCATGAAGGCGAGGCGACCATGGACTGGATGGAGCAGGAGCGCGAGCGCGGCATCACCATTACCGCCGCGGCAACCACCTGTTTTTGGAAAGGGAATCGTATTAATATTATCGACACTCCCGGACATATTGATTTTACCGTTGAGGTTCAGCGCTCTTTGCGCGTGCTTGACGGTGGTGTCGTGGTGTTTGACGGTGTTGCCGGCGTTGAGCCTCAGTCAGAGACGGTGTGGCACCAGGCGGACAAATATAATGTGCCGCGTATTTGTTTTATCAATAAACTTGATCGCACGGGCGCAGATTTTTACGCAGACCTTGCATCGATCTATGAGCGCCTTACCAAACATGCCCATCCTCTGCAGCTTCCGATAGGCGCCGAGGATCAGTTCAAGGGGATTGTCGATCTTTTGACACAAAAGGCCTATTTTTATCGTGATGACCTCGGGACAAAAGTTGAAGAAGGAGAGATTCCCGAAGATATGCGCGAGAAGGCGGCTCAGTACCGTGGCGAGCTTATTGAGGCAATCATTGAGAACGACGAAGACTTGATGAACACCTATCTTGCCGGACAGGAAGTGCCACTTGAGGCGCTGAAAAAAGTCCTTCGAAAAAGCTGTATCGCAGGCGCGCTTGTGCCGGTGCTTTGCGGATCGGCGCTGAAAAACAAAGGCGTTCAATTTATGCTTGATGCGGTGAATGATTACTTGCCATCACCCCTTGATGTTCCGCCGGTGACCGGCTTCCATCCCCGCGATCCCGAGACAGAGATTGTGCGAAAAACAGACGATTCAGAGCCTTTTTCCGCGCTCGCGTTCAAAATTGCCGCCGATCCTTTCATTGGGAAGCTCTGCTTTTTCCGCGTGTACGCCGGTTCGATTAAGGCGGGATCGTATGTGCTGAACACAACATCCGGAGATAGAGAGCGCATTAGCCGTATTGTTCGCTTGCACGCGAACGATAGGGAAGAGGTTGATGAGGTGTATGCGGGAGAGATCGCCGCAGCCGTTGGCCTCAAGAGCACCTTTACGGGCGATACGCTCTGCGACCCCGATCATCCTGTCGTTCTTGAATCCATTACCTTTCCCGAACCCGTTATCTCCGTTGCGATTGAACCAAAGACAAAAGTGGATCAAGAAAAGATGGGTGTTGCGCTTTCAAAGCTCAAGGAGGAGGACCCCACATTCCATGTGCGCACAGATGAGGAAACGCTCCAGACGATTATTTCCGGCATGGGAGAGCTTCACCTCGAGATTATTGTTGATCGCATGAAGCGTGAGTTTAAGGTTGAGGCAAACGTTGGAAAGCCTCAAGTCGCCTACAAAGAGACGATCAAAAAGCTTGCCGAAGCAGAAGGAAAGTATATCAGGCAGTCCGGCGGTCGCGGTCAGTATGGCCATTGCTGGTTGCGCGTTGAGCCTCTCGAAGCCGGTGGCGCCGGATTTGAGTTTGTCGATGAGATTAAGGGCGGCGATATTCCCAAGGAATACATTCCCGCAATTCAGAAGGGTGCAAAAGAAGCAATGACAAAGGGTGTTATTGCAGGCTACCCACTCATCGACATCAAGGTCACTGTTTATGACGGATCGTTTCACGACGTTGACTCGTCGGAAGCCGCATTTAAGATCGCCGGTTCCATAGCATTCCAGGAAGCGTGCCGAAGGGCGAGTCCCGCGCTTCTTGAACCGCTTATGAAGGTTGAGGTTGTCACACCTGAGCAGTTTATGGGTGAAGTCATCGGTGACCTCAACTCCAAGCGCGGACAGGTTCAAGAGATGGGGGATCGCGGAAGCATCAAGGCAATTAAGGCCTTTGTGCCACTCGCAGAGATGTTCGGTTATGCAACGGCGTTGCGCTCCTTGACGCAAGGCAGGGCGAGCTATTCAATGGAATTTGACCATTATGCCGAGGTTCCGCGCAATGTTGTTGAGGAAATAAGCAGTAAAAAGGCATAATTGGCATTTTTGCCGCTTGACAACAGCTATTATCTGAATGGCGCGCTTGACACTTTTTTCTGTTTTGCTACACTGAAGTTCACCTTTTGTCTATGGTTAGTGGCAAAAAACATAAAATCATAAATTTTAAATTGTAAATTTTTAATTATCTATATGGCAGAGAAGTTTGAGCGAACCAAACCACACGTCAACGTCGGAACCATCGGTCACGTCGACCACGGCAAGACAACCTTAACCGCCTCTATTTTGGCGGTTATGGGAGCGCATGGACTGAAGGCCCAGAGCAAGTCAGTCAATGAAATCGACGCAGCGCCGGAAGAAAAAGCGCGCGGTATTACCATTAACACCGCACACGTCGAATACGAAAGCGAAGCCCGCCATTATGCGCACGTTGACTGTCCGGGACACGCCGACTACATCAAGAACATGATTACCGGCGCCGCGCAGATGGATGGCGCTATTTTGGTTGTTTCCGCAACTGACGGCCCTATGCCTCAGACGCGCGAGCACATTCTTCTCGCACGCCAGGTCGGTGTGCCCTATATCGTTGTGTTTTTGAATAAAGTCGATATGGTTTCCGATCCGGAACTTATTGATTTGGTTGAGGAAGAGGTGCGCGATCTTTTGAAGAAATACGAGTTTCCCGGAGACACTACGCCGATTATTCGCGGATCAGCGCTCAAGGCGTTGGATAGTCCTGGCGATGAAGCCGCATCCAAGCCAATTCTTGATCTCTTGAAATCGCTTGATGAATATATCCCAGAGCCGGTTCGCGAGATAGAAAAGCCTTTCTTGATGCCGATCGAGGACATTTTCTCAATCGAAGGCCGCGGTACGGTTGTGACTGGAAGAATTGAGCGCGGTATGATTAAGGTAAATGAAGAAGTTGAAATTGTCGGTTTGCACGACACGCAAAAAACTGTTGTGACCGGCATTGAAATGTTCAACAAGTCCCTGGACGAAGGCCGCGCCGGTGATAACGCAGGACTGCTCTTGCGCGGCACCAAGAAGGATGACGTTGAGCGCGGACAGGTCTTGGCAAAACCAGGAACCATCACGCCGCACACAGAATTTGAAGCAGAGGTCTATATCCTCTCAAAGGAAGAGGGCGGGCGCCACAAACCATTCTTTAAGGGATACAAGCCCCAGTTCTATATCCGTACTACCGATGTCACCGGTGAGGTAACACTTCCGGAGGGAGTTGAAATGGTTATGCCTGGCGACACGATCAGTATGACTGTCAAGTTGATTGCACCGGTTGCCCTTGAAGAGAAACAACGTTTCGCCATTCGCGAGGGAGGTCTGACTGTTGGAGCGGGCGTTGTTACAAAGATTGTTAAGTGAGTCCGGGAACGGGCTCATCCCGAGCGCCTGCCTGCGGTAGGCAGGAAGGCGAGGGATCCCGATATCTATCAGAACCATAACGTAATGACCACCACATCCGTTCATTCAAAAAAGCACGACGAGAAAGAAGCCGAGAAGCCACGTATTCGGATTAAGCTTCGCGCGTTCGACCACAAGATTATCGATGCTGCCGCAAAAAGCATCATCGACGCGGTCCTTCGTAGCGGCGCTCAGGTCAACGGCCCTATTCCCTTGCCGACTGACACGAATAAAGTAACGGTTCTCAAGTCAACATTCGTTCACAAGGACGCTCGCGACCAGTACGAAATGCGGGTTCACAAGCGCCTTATCGATATCATTGAGCCAACCAGCAAAACGACCGATCTTCTGACGACCCTTGTCCTACCCGCTGGTGTCGGGCTTGAAATTAAAACACTGTAATTTTTGTGTGAGTGGCGTTTCCCGCCCACATGCGTTTCAAAAACATCGTTTTAGAAAGGCACGTGGGCGGGAGCACCGAATCAATAACTCTTCTCAGTGGAGAAGAAAGTGTTGAAGAGGAGCGCCATCACAAGGAGACGCCACCGTCCCATTACGAGACTTTGAGTACTTAAAAGAAGTGAGTCCGGCACAGAAAGAAAAGCCCGGTTCTTTTAAGAGCTGGTTTTTTTTATGAAATACATCTTGGGGAAAAAGCTAAACATGACACAGGTCCATACCGACAGCGGTATGGTTGTTCCTGTTACGGTTGTAAAAGCGGGCCCCTGTGTCGTATCCCAGGTGAAAACAACAGACAGGGATGGGTATAACGCAATTCAATTTTGTTTTGGAGAGAAGAAGAAAGCGCACAAGCCCCAAAAACAACAGTGTGCCGGATTGCCGGGGATTACAAAAAATCATGGGGCGGCATTGGTCAGGGAGGTACGCGTATCCGCGCCACTCGAGCATGCAAAGCGCGGTTCGGTTGTGTCTGTAAAAAGTTTTGTTCCGGGAGATCATATTTCCGTTACGGGTGTATCAAAGGGGCGAGGATTTGCTGGCGTTGTAAAGCGCCATCACTTTCATGGCCATCCGACAACTCACGGCCACAAGGATCAAGAGCGTATGCCCGGTTCAATCGGTTCTGGCGGTGTGCAGCATGTGTTCAGGGGCCAGCGTATGGCAGGCCGTCTTGGCGGTGAACAGGTTACTGTTCACAATCTTGAAATTATTGCAGTTGATGAGGAGAATGGCCTTCTCCATGTGAAGGGCGCGCTTCCCGGCAGCCGCAATGGTTTTGTTGCGCTTTTCTCGAAAGAAGGGGAAGTGGCCTTTGAAGAGGGTCCTGCCGAACTAACTCATGAGCAAACTCATGAGCAAACTCCTGAGGAAATTTCTGAAAAACCCATAACCCCTAACCCCTGAAGCCTTCTGGTGATATGATCAAGAGAAAAGACACACCGCCAATACCGCCAATTACCCTTGATGTCTACAATCAAGAAGGTGCGGTTATTTCAAAAAAGGAGCTCCCGGGAGATATTTTTAATATTCCGGTAAAAGAGGAGCTTGTTCACTTTGCCGTTACCGTACAGCAATCGCGCACGCGCGCGGGAACATCTGCGACAAAGACGCGTGGTGAGGTACGCGGCGGCGGCAAAAAACCATGGAAGCAAAAAGGAACAGGGCGCGCGCGGCACGGATCGATTCGTTCCCCGCTTTGGAAGGGTGGTGGAGTTGTTTTTGGTCCCCGCACGGCGCGCAACTGGGTATTACGCATCAATAAGAAGGTGAAGAAGAAGGCGCTTCGTATGGTACTATCTGATAAAGCGCGTTCCGGCTCTCTTGTTATTCTTGACGCGCTTGAACTTCCAAACGCAAAGACAAAGGATGCGGTTGCCGCACTTTCACGTCTTCCGCTTACTGGCACACAGGGGCTGAAACGCGGTCGTGTTGGTGTCGTTATACCGCGCAACGCTCCCGCTCTTTCTCGCAGTATGCGCAACGTCCCCAAGACCATGCTGCTTTCCCCGTCGCGCCTTAATGTTGTGGATTTTTTGAAGTGTCAAAAACTGGTTATTCCGCTCAAGAGCTTGGATGAGATGATCGAGATATTGAATATCCCAAAAAAGTAACATATGGCCTGGAATGTTTTTAAAAAGAAAGGATCCACACCAGACGCGTCATCTGCATCGGCGGCTGTACCTGTCGACACGCAAAAGGAGCAACGTCCTGCGGTGCAAAAGGTGGTGCCGGCAAAGAAGGTGTCGAGATTTTCTGTTTCAGCCGATGCCATATTTATTCACCCTCTGGCAACGGAGAAAGCTCTTGCAGCAGTGCGGCACGATGTCTATGCGTTTCAGGTGCGGACGAAGGCGACAAAAATTGATATTAAGAAGGCGTTTGCCAATCTCTATGGCGTTATGCCGACTGGCGTACGCACCATGCGTATGGATGGAAAGCGGGTGCGATTCGGCCGGCGCGAGGGTACGCGCGCGAGCTGGAAAAAAGCGCTCATAACCGTTCCGAAGGGGACAACGATCGACATATCATAATCTATGCCCCGCACTTAACTACGATTGCTGCCACTCATCATCCATCATATGAAACAAGATAAACACATATTATTCATTATCTCTCCGATCTCCCGTGCTGACGTGTCGCAGCACGAGGATGATCGTAGTTAAGTGCGGGGTATGGCCGTAAAAATATACAAACCAACCAGCCCCGGAAGACGCAAGTCAAGCGTTGGTGATTTTAGCATGCTGACAAAAAAGCGGCCCGAGCGCTCTCTTATCGTTATCAAGAAGAAAACGGGCGGCCGCAATAACCAGGGAAAAATTACCACGCGCCATCGCGGCGGCGGAACCAAGAGGTATTATCGCATTATTGATTTTGCCCGTCGCACGCATGACGTGCCGGCGCGTGTTATTTCCCTTGAATATGATCCTAATCGCAGCGCCAACATCGCGCTGATTGAATATGAAGGCGGTGTTCGCTCCTATATCATTGCGCCACAGGATCTCAATGTCGGCGATACGATTGTTTCATCGCAAAAGAAGCAGGATATTGTTCCGGGTAATCGTTTGTGCCTCAACAACATTCCGGTTGGAACATTTATCCACGCATTGGAGATTACGCCCGGGAGGGGAGCGCAAATGATTCGTTCTGCCGGTGTGTTTGCTCAACTGATGGCGATCGACGGTGATACGGCGCACGTGCGGCTTCCTTCAGGGGAGGTGCGCCTCTTCCGAGTTTCGTGTATGGCAACGATCGGCCAAGTAGGAAATAGCGACCATCAGCATATTCGCCTTGGAAAAGCTGGCCGCCGCCGCCATCTTGGATGGCGTCCATCGGTTCGCGGTAAGGCGATGAATCCTGTTGATCACCCCCACGGCGGCGGAGAAGGCAATCAGCCAATCGGTATGAAGGGACCCAAGACTCCGTCGGGTCGTCCTGCGCTGGGCTTGCGCACACGCAAGAAAAAGAAGTATTCAAATAGCTTGATTCTTAAACGCCGGTCGAAGAAACGATAATATATGCCCCGCACTTAACTCCGATTGCTGCTATTAATCATCCGTCCTATGATATATACTACACACAATTTATTCATCATCACTTCGATTTCCTCTGCTGCCGTGTCGCAGCATGAGGATGATCGGAGTTAAGTGCGGGGTATGTCACGAAGTTTGAAAAAAGGACCCTATGTTGATCCGCGGCTGCTTGCAAAAGTTGCCAAATTGACCGTTGGCGAAAAAACGGTGATAAAGACATGGTCGCGTGCTTGCGTTATTACTCCTGAGATGGTTGGCTTTACATTCGGCGTCCATAATGGTAAATTGCATCTTCTCGTGACGGTTACCGAGAATATGGTTGGCCATAAGCTTGGTGAGTTTTCCCCAACGCGAAAGTTTACGCGGCATGGAGGGAAGATGGCAAAAGAGCAAGAAAAAGCAAAGGAAGCGCCACCCGCGCCCGCCGCCGCTCCTGCCCAGAAAAAGAAGTAGGAAGAAAGAGAAAAATAGGTATGAATGGAATAAGCGCCATCGCACGAAATATCAGACAATCACCACGCAAGGTCCGTCTTCTTGCGAGCCTTATTCGTGGCCTGGAGGTATCCGATGCATTTGCACAGCTTTCGTATACGGCAAAAGCCGCACGACAGCCCATTGAAAAACTTCTCCGTTCTGCCGTTGCCAACGCCGAGAATAATTTTCAGAAAAGCCGCACACATCTGTTTGTTCAAGAAATTCGTGTTGATGAGGCCGCGGTGTTGCGCCGCTGGCGCCCTCGCGCATTCGGCCGCGCGGCGCCTATTCGAAAGGCCGCATGCCATATTGTCATTCGCCTTGGCGAGCGCGCGGGCGTATCGGCTGATGTGACAAACACGGTTTCATTGCCACGCGGTACCTCGACTGAACACGATGAACAGAAATCATTTTCGCATACTACCGATGATCACGAACCGGCGCAGAGCGCCTCCGCGCCGCCCAAAGATAGTGTGGACACATCACGCACCGGTCGCGCAGAAAGGATACACCACGCGGATGCCAAAGAAAAAAAATTCAAGGGATTTATGAAAAAAATTATTCAACGTAAAACCGGCTAATTACTAGGGATTGGGGATTAGGTTATAGGGATTAGTAATACTAACCCCTAACCCCTAACCCCTAACCCCTAACCCCAGTATGGGTC